>CAZLEO010000118.1:2750-27075 GCA_964558555.1 uncultured Rickettsiales bacterium
CCCTCCCCCGCGGCCACGGCCCCCGGCGCCATCGTGTGCCACCCCGGGGGGGGGGGGTAGCGGTACACCGATACGTGAGGGCCTGGTTGTAGGGGGGTCGACAGTTGACGGTCGACAGTCGACGGTTGGGTCGACAGTTGGTTTGTCGACAGTTCTTGCCCATCTGAAGCCTGACAACAGAACCGTCGACCAGAAACCGTCGACCAGAACCGTCGACCGTCAACTGTCGACCGTCGACTCCCGCCCCGCACAGCGGAGCGGGCTTCAATGATGTGAGCATCCAGAGCAGTTGCTCGTGCTGCACCCGGAGCAGCTCGAGCTGGCCGAGCTGGCGGAGGGTCGGTCCGATCCCTGGGACTTGAACGCGAACGTGGACAGCCTGCGGTGGACCTCCTCGGAGCCACAGGATGGGCAGGGGACCGTGGCCGTGGAGGAGAACACCAGCTCCTCGAAGTCCTCTTCGCACGCGTCGCAGGTGTACTCGTAGATGGGCATGTCGATTCCTGTTCCGACCCCGGCGCGCCGCGGGCGCGTCAGCGTGTGCACGGAAGGAACTGTCGTCATCGCCGCGCGCGGCGTCAAGGGCCACATGAAAGTGCAGCGCGGGGCGAGTATCCTATCCGGACCATGAAGATCCTCGGAGTCAGCGACGGGATCCGGCCCTCTGCGGTGCTGGTGGGAGACGGCGAGCTGCTGGGTGCGGCCTGCGCCTGGCGCGAGCCGGGCGAGCGCGGATTGTCCCTGCGGGTGGTGGACGACGCCCTCACCGCTGCGGGCTGTGCCCTGTCCGACGTCAACCGCGTGGTCTTCGGCAGCCACATGCCCCGGGCGGGCCGGCTGCCCGGCGCCACGCTGGGCCTGCGCAGTGTGCCCGGCGGCACGCTGCTGCGTCAGCTGCTGGTCAAGGAGACGGGCCTGTGGACCGTGTCGGCCTCCCGCCGCCGGGAGCGGGAGGCGGCGCGCCTGGCCGAGCGCGGCTTTCACGGCGACACCAAGACGGTGGACCACTTCCTGGCCCTGGGCGAGGCGGCGTGGCGCACCCAGGCCTGGGAGCGTTGCCTGGTGTTCACCGCCACGACGGGCGGGGACGGCACCACACTCACCGTCAGCGTCGGCGGCCACGACGGCCTGCGGATGATCGAGCGGCAGGGAGGCATGTCGTCCCTGCGCAGCTACCGGGCCCTGACCGCAGGCGTCGAGCCGGTCACCGAGGACCCGTCCTTCGATCCGTGGCCCCACCTGGGCGTGGACGCCACCGCTCCGCGGGAGCTGTGCGACCTGTTCTTCGAGCACTTCCACCTCGCCGCGCGCGGCTTCGGCTTCTCGGTGAGCACCCTGTCGCGCCGCCTGACCGATCGCCTGGGCGCGTACGCCGACGAGGAGGTGTCCGCCGCCTGGGAGCACAACCTCGAGGTCCAGTTCCGGCGGCTCGTCCGCCACTGGATCCGGCGCACCGGCGTCGGCCGCGTGGCCGTGGCGGGCGAGGTCTTCGCCAACACGCAGCTCACCCACGGTTTGCTGGAGATCCGCGACCTGGAGAGCCTGCACGTGTTCCCCGAGCACGGCGGCCCCGCGCTGGCCACCGGAGCAGCGCTGCGCTTCGGCGACGTGGGCCCGCGACCCCTGGATCACCTCTACCTGGGCCTGCGTCCGGTGGAGCCGCGGCTGCTGGGCTCCCTCGCCGAGCACGGCCTGGTCGAGGTGTCCACCGACGACCTCGCCGCCGACGCGGCCGCGCTGCTGGCGTCCGGCGCCGTGGTGGGGCGCGTGGCCGGCCGCGAGGCCTGGGCCGATCCGGCGCTGGGACACCGCTCTGTGCTGTGCACCCCACGGGATCGCGACTCGGCCCGCGAGCTCGCCCTGCGCATCGGCCGCAACGTCCACCTGCCCGCCACCACCTTGATCCCCGCCTCCCTCGCGCCGCGCTACATCGACCACCTCGGCCGTGTGGGCGAGCCTGCACGGTTCGGCTCCGTGCTCGTCGAGGCCACCTCAGCTGCCGAGGACGAGATCCCCGGCGCCATCCTGCCCGGCTCCCTCATCCGGCCGCAGCTCCTCACCGAGGACGAGAGCCCGTCGCTGTACGAGCTGATCGTCCGCTTCGGCGAGACCACCGGCGTGCCCGTCCTCCTCTCCCACGACCTCTCCCCTGACGCCTCCTCCTCCGTCGACCCCGCCGCCCGCGCCGTGCGCATCCTCGCGGAGGGGCGCATCGACGCGTTGATCATCGGGGGACATCTGGTGCGCAAGGCGGATTAGCGGCCCCACCGAAGTCTCACAACGCCAGCAGGTTGCTCTCCTTGGGGAACAGGGACTTGTACGCGTCGAGTGGCTCGCGGGTCTCGATGAACTCGGGATTCATGCGCAGCAGGCGGATGGGGCCGACGTCGGCGTTGGCGGCGATCCAGTGGGGACCGGCGTCGAGGTGGACGTGGGGTTCGGTGAGGGGCTGCCCGTCCACGGCGAGGTGGTGCCAGGCGCCGGGGGCGCCGCGGACGTGGTAGGTGCCGGCGGTGAGGGCGGGGAGTTCGTCGGGCTGCTGGACCAGGGCGGCGGTGTGGTAGGCGCGGCCGGGCACGTAGACGTTGCCCCAGTCCTGGACGAAATAGCGCTCGCGGAAGCGATGGAACGTGTCGGGGAGCTCCTGGGTTCGCTCGTTCATCACCAGCGCGCCGATGGTGCCGCTAGAGAGACGCTCGACGAGCTGCTGCACCGGCGCGTCGTCGGCGCGGTAGGCGGTCTGGTTGAGCACGTCGAACCACAGATCCACGGTCTGGGTGTGGTTCAGGGCCATACCCACGCCGTCGAAGTACGTGTCGTCGGGGCCGAGCACCTCGTGCAGGCGGTCGATCACGGCGATCTGGTAGTCGTTGTCCATGGCCAGGTTGTGACGGACGCGGTCGACGGGCGCCACGAAGCCCACGGCCACGAGCGCGGCGATGGTGCCCGCCCACAGGGGGGACGGCGCCTCGTCGGCCAGGCGCCGGTGCATGGCGCCGCACAGGGCGCCCCAGAACAGCGCCAGCCCCGGGGCCACGCAGGCCTGGAAGTACGGCCACGGCTGGTGATAGCAGGCCACGGCGATCAGGTGGACGGCGACGGTGACGAGGACCACCAGCCGGTCGGCGTCGGCCCGGCGCCGCCACGTCCACGCGGCCGTGGCCAGGCCGGTCAGCGAGACGGCCAGGAACACGGCGTTGCCACGGATGAAGGAGACCCAGAACGCGCCGTACGACACCCCCGTGTCGCCCGTGGTGACGATGGCCACCGGGACCATGGCGTCCTCCGTGGCGGAGATGCCCGGATCGGCCACAACGGCTCGCAAGATCAGATAGACCACGTGCGGCAGCGCGAAGCCGGCGGCGAACAGCGCGGCCTTGCGCGCCCGTGCGCCCCAGGTGGGGGCCATGGCTGCCGAGGCCAGCAGGCCGCAGCCGACGGCCAGCGCCGGCAGCGCCGCCTTGAACGACACGTAGATCGCCACGCCCATGACCAGCCCCGCGAACAGCGGGGCCACGGTTCGGCGTACCAGCAGTAACTCCAGGCCCAGCAAGAACAGGGTCAGCACCACGAAGTCGGTGCGCGCCGTGTACGAGTGGTCGATGAACACCGTGACCATGCCCAGGCCCACCAGGGCGTGGACCCCCGCGCGCGTGCCGAACACCCTGCCGGCGATGCGCAGCACCAGCAGGTAGGTCAGCACGCACAGCACCACGGCCACGCCGCGGTTGACCACCAGCCCCACCACCGGATCCTGCTGGCCCACGACCACGCCGGCGGCGAACACCGCGGTGGACAGCAGTCGGTGGGGCTGCTGGAGGCGGTGTCCCGGGTTGTCGATCAGGCCGGCGGAGTGGTTGAACTGGTCGAACTCGTCCGCCTCGAAGGCGCTGTCGATGGCCAGCACGGCCTTGCACAGGAACAGCAGCCCGACCCCCACGAGGATCAGCAGCGAGAGCCTGTCCAGGGTCAGGTTGCGTTCGTCGGACGCCGTGGGTGTCGGATCAATGGGCATTGGGGTCGTCGAACATCCGCAGGACGGTCATGGCGATGATCTTCAGATCCAACGCCAGCGACCAGTTCTCGATGTAGTAGAGATCGTGCGCGATGCGCGGCGCAAGCTCCGTGTTGCCGCGCCAGCCGTTGACCTGGGCCCAGCCGGTGATGCCGGCGCGGACCATGTGGCGCTGGTGGTAGCGGGGGATCTCCTGGCGGAACTCCTCGATGAAGACGGGGCGCTCAGGGCGCGGCCCCACCACGGACATCTCGCCCTTGAGCACGTTGAAGAACTGGGGCAATTCGTCCAGCGACGTGCGCCGCAGCAGCGCGCCCAGCCGGGTGGGGCGGGCGTCCCCCTCGCTGGCCCACACCGGCCCGGTGGCGCCCTCGGATCCCTGGGGCATGGTGCGGTACTTGATGATCTCGAAGCGCTTGCCGTCCAGGCCCATGCGCTCCTGACGGTAGAACACCGGCCCCTTGACCGAGATCTTCACGGCCGCGGCCAGCAGCAGCATCAGCGGCATCAGCAGCGTCAGCACGGCGCTGGAGAACGTCACATCGAAGGTGCGCTTGACCCACGCCTTCATCCCCACGATGGGTTTGTCGACGAGGTTGAGCACGGGCAGGCCGTCGAAGTCGTCCACCGAGCCGTTCATCACCAGGCCGAAGTCGAAGAGGTCGGCGACGATGCGGACCGTGGCAAAGGAATCGGCCAGCGTGTTCATGGCGGTCTTGATGCGCGCGAACCGTTCGAAGGGCAAGGCGATGAAGACCTGCTGGGGGGAGAGGCGTTCCAGGGTTTCGGGGAGATCCTCGACGTCCCCCACCACCTCCACGCCTCGGTGCGCCTCGCGGCTGTCGCCCTCGTCGGCGAGCATGCCGACGATGCGCAGCCCGGTCCAGGGGTTGGCCGACGCCCGATCGACGACCTGTCGGGCCAGTGGGCCGGCGCCGACCACCAGCACGTGGCGCAGGTTGCGGCCGGTCCGCCGTAGCGCGCGCAGCACCCAGCGGATCACCAGCCGGACCCCCACGAGCAGGCCGATGTTCAGCGGGACGAAGACCAGCAGGAACAGTCGGGAGTAGCTCGTGGACTGGTAGCGAGAGAGGAAGGACAGGACCAGCAGGACCCCCACCCCCAGGACCACGGACCGCACCACCGCGCCCGTCTCGCTGGCGATGCTCTTGATCCGCCACGGCTCGTACAGACCGGCGCGGCGGAATACCAGGTGGTAGACCAGCAGCACGGCCCAGGTGCTGTAGTAGTACAGCTCCTCCGGCGGCATGCCGCGCACCACGGGGATGGCGCCGCTGAGGAATCGCAACTGATAGGTGCCCAGCCAGGCCGCCGCGGTCAGCGCCAGATCGGCACCCATCAGGAGTAGTCGCAGGACCTCGCCGTAGCGTCGCAGCACAGTGGGGAAAGGGTCGCAGCTGGGGAGGAGGGGGTCAAGGCGTGCCGTCAGGGGCGACGGCGCAGGGGAACCAGGGCGAACAACGGCAACAGGACCGCCGCCGACGAGGACGCGCCCAGGCGGACGGCGCAGCCGTAGGCGTCGGGGTTCGGGGGCGGGTCGGAGACGAAACAGAGCTCGTCGATGTCGCCGTCGCAGTCGTTGTCGATGTTGTCGTCGCACAGCTCGGGCATGTCGGGGGCGGCGAGGGGATCGGCGTCGTCGCAGTCGGGGGCCTCGGCGTCGCAGGCCAGCGCGAGATCGCCGTCCAGGTCCTCCTCGCCGTCGAGCAGCACGCCGTCGCAGTCATCGTCCGCGCCGTCGCAGATCTCGGCGGCGCCGGGGTGCACGCCGGGATCCGTGTCGTCGCAGTCGGGGGCCTCGGCGTCACAGGCCAGGAAGCCGTCGCCGTCCAGGTCCTCCTCCCCCGCGTCCAGGTGGCCGTCGCAGTCGTCGTCCTCGCCGTTGCACGCCTCGTCGGCGCCGGGGTTCACCTCCGCGACGAAGTCGTCGCAGTCGTCGGTGCAGGGCATCCAGCCGTCGCCGTCCTCGTCCCACTCGTCCTCGGGCAGCACGGCGTCGCAGTCGTTGTCCACGCCGTCACAGATCTCCAGCGCGCCGGGGAAGGTGTGGGGATCGCCGTCGTCGCAGTCGCCCTGGGCCTCGGTGTAGCCGTCGCCGTCCGCGTCGGCCATCGCTGTCAGGGGCGCCGCGAGTGCGATCAGCGCGGCGAGGATCCTCGTCAAAAACTCATCTCCATGCCCACGTGAATACCCAGCGAGCCGGCCAGCCCGGTCTCCCCCTGGCCGCTGGTGTCCACGATCATACCCATCATCTCCTCGCCGATGATCAACGACAGGTTGTCGTCCAGCCGGATCAGCTGCTCGAGGTACGGGCCCTGGCCGAACAGCAGCCAGCTGTCGCAGGCGGGATCGGTGCAGCCGTCCTGCGCGGCGGTGACGAGGTTGCCGCGCACGCGCCAGGCCAGGCCGAAGGAGAAGCGCTTGTGGGTGAAGCGGTAGCCCACGCCGAGGCCGAGGTGGGCCATGTGACGGCTCACGCCGGTGGCGCCGGGCGTGATCTCGGCCTCCAGGGGCAGGTAGCCGGCCTGGAAGCTCAGGCTGAGCCCGGCCAGGCGGGCGTCCTTGGACAGGCGCAGGCCCAGGTTGAGCACGGGGCCGGCGCTGGCCGTGCCCATCAGCGGGCGCATACGCGGGCCCAGCCCGAACACGGGGCCGCCGGCCACGTCCAGGTACACGCGCTTGACCGGCGCCTTGGAGCCGATGGCGTCCGCGGGGATGCTCTCCTGGAAGTCGATGTCGATGACGCGGTCGAACAGCACCGTGCCCTCGGCGCCGACGATGGTGATGCGGTGGCGGCCCGGATCCACGGGCATGCTGCCGGGGAACACCCCCTTCTCGCGGCCGTCCACCAGCAAGGCGGCGCCGTCGAGGGACGCGTCGGCGGTGTCGTAGTAGTAGATGAGCGCCAGCTGGCTCTCCAGGCGCTTCTCCGGCTCACCGGTGACCACGAGATCGCGTTCGCCTACCACGCGGAAGTACGCCTCGGGGACCTGCGCGCCGCTGGTGAACGACACCGTGGCCCCACGGGCGAAGTCGTGGGCCTCGTAGATGGTCACCAGACCGTCGTGGTTGGCGTCCGAGTCCAGCTGGTTCCAGGTGAGCCCCTCGAGCAGGTAGTAGGTGTAGACGCCGTGGCCCAGGGTGTCGTCCTCGCGGGCCGGCCGGCCCCACGACGTGGCGAACAGGTGGGCCTCGCTCTGGCCGAGCTTGACGCGCCGGCTCAGGGTGGGGAAGGCGTCCATCCGCTCGATCTCCTGGCGCACCGTGGGCTGCAGGCGGGACTTGCCCTCGCCGTGGAAGCACGCGTCGATGACCAGCGCCTTGCGCTCGGAGCGGATGCGGGAGAAGAAGCGCTGCAGCTCGGCGAGCTCGATGGTCGAGCCGGGCAGGTCGCGGGCCTGGGCGTCCGAGGGGACCAGGAACAGGATGGGCTCCTCGTCCTTGCTCAGGCGCATGGTGCCGTGGCCGCTGAAGTACAGCAGCAACGTGTCCTGGCTGCGCAGGTCGTTGCGCAGGCTGACCAGCTCGTTGAGGATGCGCGCCTGGGTGGTCTGCACGCGGGTGGTCAGGGTGATGACCCGGTCGAAGCCGCCGTAGTCATGGCTCTCGAGGATCTCGCCGAACTCGATGGCGTCGGCCTCGGCGTGGTGCAGGTCCCCGAACAGGGGATCGTCGTACTCACCCACGCCGACGACCAGGGCGATGCGGCGGGGGCCGAAGCTGGCCTCGATGGCGTCGGCGGTGGACTCGGCCGGGGCGAACCCCTTGTTGCGCCAGGTCTGCCCGCGGTGGGCGCAGCCCACCGGCGCCGCGGCCAGCACCGCGGTGATCAGCAGCAGCCTCGCGGCCAGCCAGGCTTGGTCAGTGCGCCAGGTCACCATCGTCTCCTGCCGCCCACTGTATCGCGAAGGAGTCCATGGCGAGTAGGGAGACGCCGGAAACCTCGTCTCCGCGGATCAGCGAATGTACGGTGTCGGCGTCGATACCCTCGGACTCGACCAGCAGCGCGGTGAAGCGGTAGGTGCCGGGGCCGGCGTCGGGCTGGTACGCCAGGCGACGGCCCTCGCCGTCCACCAGCGCGAGGTTGCCCTCCTGGCCGCGGGTCCAGGTGCTCGCCGCGTCAGAACCCAGCAGGTTGAGCGCACCGTTGGGGGTCTGCTCGGCCAGCACGAGGGTTCCGTCGCCGTCGGTGCGCACGCCGAACAGCAGCCCCTCGCCGGGGCCGTAGGTGGCCGCCTCCTGGCCGGGGGACAGTATCGGCGTGCCGCCGAGGGAGGTCTCCACGGAGAGCTGCAGGTCGAGGGAGACGGGCTCCTCCTCCTCGGCTGCGGCGCCCTTGAGACGGTAGGAGGGCTCGGTCTCCTCTTCGGCCTGTTCGCCGAGCATCCGCGGGATCAGGGTCACGGCGAGGGCGAGCCCGGCGGCCAGGGCGAGGGCGACCGGTACCAGCCGCATCCCGCGCCGTGGCGGCGGCAGCGCCACCTCGGCGGCGGGCGCGGCCTCGTCCATCCCCAGCCCGTCGCGCGCGCGGATGTCCGCCGCGGTGATCTCGGACTTGGGGGTCGACCAGCTGTCCACCAGCGAGAGGATCTCCTCGTCGTCGGCTTGTTCGCGGCGGCACGGATCGCAGTGCGCCAGGTGATCGTCGAGCTGTCGCCGTTCCTCGTCGAGGAGGTCTTCAGGCCTCAGCCCCGAGAGTTCCTTGTAGTTCGAACAGTCCATCATTGCTCCCGAGCCCCGTCGCTATCCGGCCACGCGTTCGCGCAGCAAGCGTCGCGCGTATGCGAGTCGTCCCTTGACCTCTTTGGCCGTGAGGTTGAGCACGTCGGCCACTTCCTGGCAGCTGAGCCCCTGCACGTAGTACAGCAGGAACGCAGCCCGGTGGGCCTCCGGCAGGTCGGCGACTTCCTTGTCCAGCCGTGCCATCTGATCGTCCACGATCGCCTGGCGCTCGGGGTTGAATCGAGCGTGCGATCCCCCTGAGATGGGTGAGCTGTCGAACCGCTCGGGGTCCACGCCGGCCGAGCGGATCTTGTTGGCCTTGGCGCCGAGCACCGTCAGGCACTGGCGGTAGGCCACCGTGTACAGGTACGTCGAGAACGCTGCGCGCGGCTCGTACCGGGACGCGGCCCGGTGGATCTTGAGCCACGCATCGGCCTGCACCTCTTCGGCGATCGCCCTCACCCCGGTCATCCGGTACAGGAAGTTGATCAGGCCGTCGCGGTGCCGGCGGACCAGCACGTCGAACGCTGTGACGTCCCCGTCGCGGTAGCGCATCATCAGCTCCTCGTCCTTGCGGCGGGAGTGGTCCTCCACCGGGACGAGGTGTGGCTGACTGGTGGTCTGTGCCATCGCTGGGTCCCCTCCGGGCGCATTCCGTTGCGCCGCGCATATCGCTGCCATCCTATGCCTTGAACCGAGGTGCAGGAAGAAGGGGAACTACTCGTCGGATTTCTTTTGCGCGTCCGCTGACGCGTCGCCCGCGCGCGCGGTCTCCACATCCACCTGCAGCGGCGTGGAGAAGCGCAGCAGGAACAGCGCGCCCACGGCGATGGCGAACCACAGGGTGCACGCCCGCACGAGGAACGAGGCGGCCACTGCGGTGGGCTCGGTGAGCGTGTCGGACAGCCCTTCGGCGATGGCCACGAGGCCCACGTCCGTGGCGCCGAGCCCGCCGGGGGAGACCACACCGGCGATGGTGGAGAAGGCGTACACGAAGATCGACGCGCCCGCGGCCATGTCCTCGCCCAGCCCCACGAAGCACAGGTGGAAGCCCATGCACTCACAGGTCCACGCGACGGCACCGAGGACGAGGCCGGCGAGCAGGGGCAGGGGGCGTGTCAGCTCGTGGGCGGCCAGGTACGACGTCTCGAGCCCGTCCGCGAGCTTGCCGAGCTTGGGGAACCGGTGCAGGGGACGCAGCAGGGCCAGGCACAGCGTGCGGCTGTAGAGTACGGCCACGCCGCAGACCATGGTCGCGCCCGCGACCACGAGGACCCACGTACCGCTCTCGTAGTACGTCCCCACCCCCACCGACGCCAGGGCGACGAGCGCCAGCAGGTCGGTCACCCGCTCCATGAAGACCACGGGCGCGGTGCGCGTCATGGGGATGCCGTCGGTCTCCTTGAGCAGGTAGCTCTTGAGGAACTCGCCCACCTTTCCGGGGGTGATCGTCATGGCCAGTCCGGCCATGAACACGGAGATGGAGGTCCACGGTCGGATCCGGATGCCCAGCGCCCGTAGGTACAGCTCCCATCTCACGTACCGGATCAGGTAGTTGCCCAGGCTCAGCAGCAGGATGGGCACCAGCATCGGCCAGGCGAACCGGGCCAGCTCGCCCATGACCTCGCTCCGACCGCCCCAGAAAGCGAGGCCGGCGTAGATCAGGACGCCCGCGCCCAGGGCCCACACCAGGCCGCGGCGGAACGTCATCATCACGGATCGCTGGGGCGCACGGCTCATGGTGGGGGATCTCGCTAGCTCTGGGGCACGACGGTGAGGCGACCGAAGCCCACCCACAGCTCGGAGGCGAGGTAGCGCACGTCCGGGTCGTCCTCCAGGCGCCGCCGGCGCAGGAAGTCGTTGAGGATGGTGCCGGAGTTGGAGTCGGCGTCGTCGTCGGGGCGCAGCAGGTTCATGCGGCCGATGCGCACCGCGCCGCCGATGTAGTGCAGGAAGTGGATGGTCCCCACGTCGGTGACCGACTCCACCAGCCCCACGTGGGAGAACTCGTCGTCGAGCTCGCCGTTGCCGTTGCGGTCGTAGGTGTTGGAGAAGAACACCAGATCGCCGGGCTCGGGCAGGTCGTCGGTGTGGATGCCGCCCCGTCGCTCGATGGCCCGGTAGAAGATCTCGGTGCCGCTGGCGCCCTCGTCCCCTGGCTCGACCACGTCCACGCCCACGTGGGTGAGCACACCGCGCACGAACCCCGAGCAGTCCTTGTTGAATGTCTGCCCGTCGAACGTCACCTTGGCCTTGCCCACGAGGGACTGTCCGGCCAGCACCGCCTTCTCCACCAGGGACTGGGTGGCGCGCGCTTCCTCGGCGTCCTGCGCCCGGGCGTCCGCCTCCGCGATGACGTCCGCGGGGGGATCGGGGATGGGGTCGGGCAGGAACCGTTCGGCCGGGTAGCGCACCACGCGGCACCCGCTCAGCGCCCCCATCAGGGTCGAGCAGAGTAGCAGGAGCAGCAGTGATCGCCGGTACATGGTTCGTCCCTCGAACACACCCGCCGGGTCAGAAGGACTGACCCAGGACCAGGTAGATCTGGAGGGGTAACGGTAGCAAATTTCCCTGGGGCGCGCGCGGCGACCAGGCCACGTCGAAGCCGCCGATCCCCGGGAAGATGCCGAAGTAGGCGAAGTCGAAGCGCAGCCCGCCACCCACGCCCACGTGCATCTCCTCGGCCCGGGGGACGCCGTTGCCCACCCAGCCCGCCTCGGCGAACATCACCGCGTGCACCGCCCGCAACCTGCCGAATGGCAGGCGCATGTCCATGTCGCGCAGCGCCATGTACCGCCACTCCAGGCCCGTGAAGAGCTTGAAGCGGCCCGCGGAGTAGCTCTCGGGCAGGCCGCGAAGATCCGAGGCGCCGCCCAGCACCATCTGCATCTGGGGCAGCTCCGAGGTTGTCGCCCCTGCCTTGCCTCGCCAGCCGAGCACCACGCGTGGATGTATGGGCAACAGGGCGCTGCCCGACACGCCCGCAGCGATGAACTGTCCGTCGTCGAACTCGGCGTTCCAGGTGTTTCCCGTCTGGATCGACACGCCGATCCGACCGCCACGCGTGGGGAAGGTCGAGCCGTAGCGGTCGTCGTAGTGATAGCTCACCGTAGCCTTCGCTCCCAGCGGCAGCCTGTCCGGCGCCGTGGCGTACTGCAGGTCGAACAGCTCCGCGGCCAGTGACAGGCCCACGCGGTTGCGGAGGTACAGAGCGTCGCGGCTGCGACCGAAGTAGCGGTAGTACCCCGTCCCCGTGCCCACGAGGGTCCGGTTGCTGTGGTTGACCCAGGCGGTCACGAGGTTGCGGTTGTCGAACGCCGTGCGTCCCGACACGCCCAGCACCCCCACGAAGGTGCCCTCGGTGAGGTTCAGCGATCGTATCGACTCCAGGGGATTCCAGGGGCTGAACTTCATCCGCTTGGGCTTGTAGTTGTCGTGGCGCAGGATGAAACCGTGCTCGTCGAGCTCCAGCATCTTCCGCCTGGGATCGATCTCGACGCGCCGCACCCTGCGGTTCGTCCTCAGCTCCCATCGCGCCCGGTCGCCGCTGCCGTCCCAGCGGAGCTCGTACCGGGTACGGGGGGTGTCACGCTGGCGCGGTACCGTTGCGCGCACCTCTACCGTGTCGGGAAGAGGGGTGGCGTCGCCGTCCGCCCTCGCCACCTCGATGGTCGTGGTCCATCCGCTCCCGTCTTCCTGTTTGTCGACATCCAGCTGGTAGTTCACGAAGGGCAGGGTTCCCTCCCACGCTTCCCAGGTGCTGCGTACCTCGGCGCCCGTGCGCGCCTCGATCAGTTCCAACCACGGTACTGGCGCCTGGTTCGTGAGGTTCGTCACGTAGGCCACGGCTGCGCCGTCGACGGCCAGAGGACCGATCTTCTCCGTGATCTTGAGCTGGGACACGCGAGGCGAGATGCCCTCCCAATAGAAGCGCCTCTGGTCCGCCCGCAGCGGATCGTACTGGTAGGGGTTGTTCAGCACCTCATCGGCGAACGGGTACATGGGCGCGTACAGGAACTGCTCCACCGTGGGGATGAAGTCCAGCGGCTGCAGAACCTCCTGCGCCGTCGGGTTGAAGCGGTAGCGGCTCGCCAGGTACCGCGGGATCAGCGCCCACGACACCGCCTCGGCCAGGGCCGGAGCCTCCCGGGGCGTCTCCACCTCTTCCATCCGCGGCAGCAGTCGGTCCGTGAGCACGGCGCGCGCCAGCTGCGTCTGGTGCGTCCGCCGCATGTTCGGGTCCGCCTCCAGGAAGCGGTCCGACACCAGCACGCACCCCTCCCCCTGCTCCACCAGCCGCCACCGCAGCGGCGCCTCCACCACGACCGTGCCTTCTTCCGCGCCCGGCACCCCCGCTGCCCGCAGTAGCCCCAGCGCCCGCTCGGCCACGGCGGAGAGGTCCTGCTCCTGCCGCGTCGTCGGGGGCACGCCCACGTAGGTCAGCGCCCCCTGTGGGCTGTCCGCCACCGTCACCCGCTGATCCCGGTGCAGCACCACCGTGACGAACCGCCCCCTCCCCTCGTACACCGCGTGCCCCGGCGCGAACACGGCCAGGCCCCGTCCCGGCGCGCCGGCCCCTTCCTCGGTCACGCCCTGCACCACCCCGTTGACCACCGCGCCCCACGACGGGTCGTAGGTCAGGTCCACCGTCCAGTCGGCCACCGGCGTCGGCGCGTACAGGTCCCACCCCCCGTCCCCGTCTCGCGCCGCCACCTGCGGCGTCCATCCGCCGTTGAGCGCCACCATCCACCGATACCGCCCGAACGTGCCGTACCGTCGCGGCACCGTCGTGACGAACGGGATCTCCACCTCTGCCGTCTCCCCCGGCCCGAGCGGCTCGGCCAGCGCCAGCCGCACGTAGCTGCCGTCGGGCGCCAGGTCGAATGCCACCGGCTCCACCGCGACATCGGGCAGCTCCATCTCCCCCGCCGAGAACGGCCCCGGGTACACCCGCGTCGTCGTCAGGTCGTTGAGGATCTCCTCCGGCTCGGCGAACCGCTGCGGGTACAGCAGCAGCACCAGCTCCCCCAGCGGCGCCTCCCCCTCATTGGTGTACCTCACCCGCGCCCACCCCCGGATCTCCGACCCGTCCTCGGAGATCTCCGCGGCCACGTCCATCGCCACGGTGTCGGCTCGGGAGGGTTCCGGGAGCAGTAGAGTGAATAGCAGCAGTGGAAACGCAGATCGCACGAACAGACAGGATACCGAAAAGGGGAAAAGGGACGTTCGGGGAAAAGGGACGTTCGTCGGGGAAAAGGGCCGTTGGGGGGCAGAAAAAGCGCAACTAAGCAACTAACTCGCACGAGTTAGTTGCTTAGTTGCGAACGTCCCTTTTCCGGATCAGTTCACCATCAGCTCGCCGAGGTCGTCGATCTGGAAGCCGTCGGAGGTGCCGGGGGTGTAGCCGTTGCCGCCCTCGATGCCGCCGTCGCAGTAGAGGTAGTTGAAGCCGCCGTCGTCGGTGAAGCGGACGGCGTAGACGTATGCGCCGGGGTCGTCCACGACGAGGTCGCCTTCGTACTCCTCGTTGGTGTCGATGTCGGCGTAGAAGTCGGCGTCGAACCAGGTCCAGCCGGGCTCGATGCGGGGGTCGGTGCCGTCGGGGCCGTAGCCCACCTGGCCGGCGTAGTAGGGATCGGCGATCTCGAGGGAGCCGGCGGGATCGGTCAGCGAGTTGCCGTACACGTCGTAGGCGTGGAAGCGGCCGTAGACGGTGCCGGTGTCGCCGGCGTCCAGGGTCATCGAGGTGGGGAACTGGAGGTTGCACCAGCTCAGCTCGGTGACGGCCTGGCCGGTGTAGAGGAAGCCGCTGGTCAGGGTGTCGATGTCGGCGCCGTGCTCGACGACCACGTCGGCGAAGCCGACGGCGCCGGGGGGGGCGGTGCAGTCGATGGTGGCGTCGTCGACGACCATCCAGCTGGCGCAGGGGTTGCCGCCGACGGTTACGGCGGTGGCGGCGGTGAAGCCGGAGCCGGTGATGACGACCGCCTCGGCGCCGGAGAGGGTGGCCTCGTCGGGCTCGATGTCGCCGATGGCAGGGCCGGCGGAGCACGAGGGGTTGTCGTCGCCGGGGGTGCCGAGATCGCCGAGGCCGTAGGCGTCGGTGGCGGCGCACCAGTTGCCGTGCAGGTCGTTGAGCTCGGCGTAGGCCACGACGGGGTCGAGGCTGATGGCGGCGCCAGCGGAGAGGGGGAAGGCGGCGTCGTAGGCGAGCTCGTCGATGACGTCGGCGCCGAGCTCGGCGATGACCTCGTCGGTGGTGTCGTCGAGGGCGAAGTCGGCGCGGTCGTAGGCGGTGTCGCAGATCACGCCGCCGTTGACGGCGGAGTCGTCGTCGGCGCACAGCACGGCGGTCTCGCCGGGGGCGATGACGAGGCCGGCGGGTTCGACCACGTCGAAGAGGTCGGCGGACAGGTCGCCGAAGGACCAGGTGTCGAGGTTGACGGGCAGGTGCCAGGCGTTTCGCACCTCGAACCACTCGCCCAGGTCCTGGGCCACGGCAGTGGGCTCGATCATCACCTCGACCACGACCAGCGCGCCGGCGGGGATCAGCCCCTCGTCGACGATGCCGTTGCCGTCGCAGTCGTTGGCGGCGAGGTCGTAGACCTCGGGGGCGCCGGGGTAGGTCAGGGCGCTGAGGTCGTCGCAGTCGTCGCCGCTGCACGCGGGGTCGAGGTGGCCGTCGCCGTCGATGTCGCGGTCGTCGATGATGCCGTTGCAGTCGTCGTCCACGCCGTCGCAGACCTCGGTGGCGGCGGGGTGGATGGCGGGATCGGCGTCGTCGCAGTCGTCGCCGCCGCAGTCGTCGGCGATGTATCCGTCGTAGTCCTCGTCGGCGTCGTCCGCGGCGCCGGAGCAGTCGTCGTCGAGGTTGTTGGAGCAGTCCTCGGGCTGGGCCGGGTTGACGTCGGGGTCGGCGTCGTCGCAGTCGGTCCCGCCGCAGGCCGTGTCCACGAAGCCGTCGAGGTCCTCGTCGGCGTCCTGGTCGGCGCCGTTGCAGTCGTCGTCCACGCCGTTGCCGCAGATCTCGGTGGCGTGGGGGTGGATGGCGGGGTCGGCGTCGTCGCAGTCATTGCCGCCGCAGGCGGAGTCGACGAAGCCGTCGAGGTCGAGGTCGGCGTCGTCGATCAGGCCGGTGCAGTCCTCGTCGTCGGCGTCGCCGCACACCTCGATGGCGTCGGGGCTGATGGCGGGGTCGGTGTCGTCGCAGTCGCCGTCGGCCTCGGAGTAGCCGTCGCCGTCGTCGTCGAACAGCACGGTGTCCTCGTCCACGACGCCGTCGCAGTCGTTGTCGTCGTTGTCCGGGATCTCGGCGGCGCCGAGGTAGGTGAGGGGGTCGAGATCGTCGCAGTCCGTACCGCCGCAGTCGTCGTCGATCTGGCCGTCGCCGTCGATGTCGCGGTCGTCGACCGTGCCGTCGCAGTCCTGGTCGACGCCGTCGCAGGTCTCGGTGGCGGCGGGGTGGATGTAGGGGTCGCTGTCATCGCAGTCGTCCCCCCCGCAGGCGGTATCCACGTGCCCGTCCACGTCGAGGTCGGCGTCGTCGGGGATGCCGTTGCAGTCGTCGTCGACGCCGTTGCACAGCTCGATGGCGCCGGGGCGGATGTCGTAGTTGGCGTCGTCGCAGTCGCCGTCGAGCTCGGAGTAGCCGTCGCCGTCGTCGTCGTACTGGTCCGTGCCGTTGTCCACGAGGCCATCGCAGTCGTCGTCGATGCCGTTGCCCTGGCCGGTGCCGGTGCCGCCGTCCTCGGGGGCGCCGGGGTAGACGGTGTCGGAGGTGTCGTCGCAGTCGCCCGGGAGGGTGCCGTCGGTGCAGCTGGCCGGGCCCTCGCAGTAGCCGTCGCCGTCGTCGTCGTAGAACACCGTGCCCTCGTCCACGGTGCCGTCGCAGTCGTTGTCCTCGCCGTCGGGGAGCTCCTCGGCGCCGGGGTAGATCTCGGCGTCGTGGTCGTCGCAGTCCTCGTCGCAGTTCTCCACGCCGTCGCCATCGCCGTCGTGGCACGGCTCGATGCTCACCAGCACGAAGCACACGTCCTGCTCGCCGCGGAAGTCGGTGACGGTGAGGCTGACCATGTGGTCGCCCGGGCTCAGCGCGGCGGTGTCGAAGCCGGTAGCGCCGGAGGCGTCGGCGGGATCGCCGTGGATCAGGCCGTCCTCGTCGCTGACCCAGGCCACCTCCAGCGTCTCGGCGTCCTGGTCGGGGTCGTCCACCTGGCCGGCGAACAGCAGGGCCTCGCCCTCGAGCACGATGGTGCCGTCGAAGGGCTCGTCGATGATGCACGACGGCGGGTCGTTGGGGCGGGCCGCCACGGTGAGGGTCGCCGTGTCGCTGCCGTCGAGGCCGTGGGCGTTGACCGCCCAGAAGTTCAGGGTATGCGTGCCCTGGGACAGGCCTTCCAGGGTGACGGACACGCCCTCGCCGTCCTCGCAGCCGCCCACACCCGCGGCGTCTTCGGCGCTGCTCCACAGCTTGCCGTCGAGGTCGGACGTGAGCCCGAGGTCGAGCTCCTCCAGCGGCGTGTCGCGATCGTAAGCCCGGCCGCAGAACGACACGGCCTCGTCGTCGTACACCTCGGTGCCGTCCGACGGCTCGACGATGGTGGTCTCGGGGGGCTCCCGCTCCACGGTGATGTTGCTGTCGGAGCAGGCCGCGAAGACGGCGACCACGCAGAGGGGCCAGATGCGGTGGATCATGGCGTGACTCCAGAGTGAGTTACGCCGAGAGCATACCCGATATTGGGCATGGACGCGTAGCTTTTCAGGGGCCGGAAGGTTCTAGTAGTTGGCGCCCACCCGGAGGTTGATGGCGTGGACGCCGCCGGGGATGAGCTCGCCGTCGAAGGCGAACTGGAAGTGGTTCGCCACGAGCACGAAGCCCAGGAAGATCTTGGTGTAGCGGAAGTCCGCGGGGATGACGCCGGGTTCGGCGCTGCCGGCCCAGGCGGTCACGGGGAGCAGTTCGAACTCGATGTTCTTGGGCGAGGCGTGGCTGGCCAGGAAGCCCACGCCGGCGAACGGCGAGAACTTGGCGGACGTGTACTTGCGGTCGAGGCCGAACGAGAAAGTGTAGCCGATGGTGATGTCGAACTCGAACACACCCAGATCGAGGGTCTCGTTGCCGATCAACCCGTTGTAGCCCCACGCGATCGCGATGTCGGGCACGTTGGGCCAGCCCTCCTGGGGCGCCCAGCGGCCGTACAGGCCCATCACGGCCTGCTTGGAGTTGAAGATCCAGCCCATGGAGGAGCCCACCTCGAAGCTGTACGGCAGCCCCTTGCGCAGGCGGACGGTGGGCATGTAGATGACGCCGGGGTTGGGATCACCGGATTCGGTGAGCAGGTCCCAGGCGGTGAACTTGTCCCAGGTGGGCTGGGTCTCGTCGGACTCGATGGTGGTGTGGGGGAACGCCAGGGTGTTCTCGAAGCCGAGCTCGAAGCCGTACGCGCCCACGGTCTCGCCCGGGGACAGGGCCTTGGGGCTGATGGTCATGGCCATCTCGCGCACCACGTAATCGAACATCCGCTGCGCCGTGGTCGAGTCCAGCGTGGACAGGCCGTTGACGTTGATGTCCTCGGGGAACGAGGCGCGCGCAGGTCCGCACACGACCAGGACGAGTGCCAGCGAGATCCAACGGAGAGCTGTCGTCACGTTGCCGTCCCACGTCCGCCCCTGGGGGGCGTGGATTGCGAATCAGGATAACATCCGGCTTGGTCGGGGTCACGCCGGTGCGTGGTACCATTCGCCACGATCGGGGCAGACCGATGACCACAACGCCACCAGACTCGCCCGCGCGGAATCCCCTGCCCGACTACGTGCTGGTCACGCCGGCGCGCGACGAGATCGACCAGCTGCCCGCCCTGATCGCGGCGGTCGAGGGCCAGGAGCACCGGCCGGCGTTGTGGCTGGTGGTGGACGACGGATCCACCGACGGCACCCTCCAGTGGCTCGAGGAGCGGGCGACTGCGCTGCCGTGGCTCCACACCACGTCCTTCCCCGAACCCCCCGACGAGTACCTCGGCGCCCACGTGGCCCGGGTGAAGGCGCAGGGAGTGCAGCACGCGCTCGATCTGGCGTCCGAGGCCGGTCTGGAGCCGCAATACGCGGCCGTGCTCGACGCGGACCTCACCCCGGAACCGGACTACTACGCCGCCGTCATCGGCCGCATGGAGGCCCGTCCCGTGCTCGGCGTGGCCAGCGGCCTGGTCACGAGCCCGGGCGAACGACGGCAGCAGACCGTGGAGTCGTTCCAGCGCACCGACCTGCCCCGCGGCGGCATCCAGGTCTTCCGCCTGGCCTGCTTGCGCGAGATCGGCGGGTTGCCCCCCTACGCCGGCTACGACGGCATCGCCAACGTCAAGGCAGGCCTCCACGGCTGGCAGCGCCGGCTCTTCACCGACCTGGTCGTCGAGCAGGCCCGCCCCACCGCCACCCGCTTCGGCTCCTTCGCCGGCTTCCGCAAGAAGGGTCGCTACGCGTGGAGTCTGGGCCTCAACCCGGCGCTGGTCCTCGCCCGCACGGCGGCGTACACCGCGCGCTCCCCCCGCCGCGAGGGCCTCGCCTTTTTCATCGGCTGGGCCGAGGCCCGCTGGACCGGGCCGGCGCCCTGTCCGGACGAGGAGGTGCGCCGTTATTACCGCTGGGAGCGGCCGCGGGAGTACGTGCGGGCGGCCTTCGAGCGGATACGGGGCAGGGACTCGGACGGGTTTGCCTGAGCCGACGTTCTCTCAGGGCACGGTGGACTGGCCGCTGACGTCGCGGCCCCAGCACGTGGCGTCGCCGTCGGGAGTGACCGCGCAGTTGTGGTAGCCCAGCGTGCTGACCGACTCCACGGCCTGGGCGGGCGCGTCGAGCTGACCGTCGGTGTTGTCTCCCCAGCAAACCACGAGTCCGTCCAGGCCCAGCGCGCACGAGTGGTGATAGCCCGCGACGACGCGGGAGAAGGTGCCCGCTGGTGCGGCGGTCTGGCCCTCCGCCTCTCGACCCCAGCAGGCGAGCGTCCCGTCGGTGCGCACCCCGCAGGAGTGGTTGCGACCCGCGGTCACCTGGCTGAACGAGCCCTCGGGGGGGGTGGCCTTGCCCTCCTCGTCCTCGCCCCAGCAGGCGACGGTGCCGTCGGTGGACACCGCGCAGTTGTGGCGCCAGCCGCCGTCGATCTGGACGAAGGCGCCCTCGGGCGTGTCCGAGGACTGGCCGTGGCCGTCGTTTCCCCAGCACTCGATGGACCCGTCCAGGTGCAGCCCACAGGTGTGGTAGTAGCCGCATGTGACCTGGAGGAGAGGGACCTCGGGCGCGCCGAGCTGGCCGTTGCCGTCGCCGCCCCAGCAGTCCACCGTGGCGTCGTCACGCTGCGCGCAGTTGTGGCCGTTGCCCGCGCTGATTCGCTCGAAGGGCCCGGCCGGGGGGACGGTCTCGCCGTACTGGTCGAGCCCCCAGCACTCGATCTCCCCGTCGCCATGCAGCCCGCACGAGTGGGTGATGCCGGCCTCGACCTGGGTCCAGCAGTCCTCGTCGATGCGGTCGTCGCAGTCGTTGTCGACGCCCTCGCACAGCTCCACGGCGCCCTCGTACACCGTCGCGTCGGCATCGTCGCAGTCGCCCGCGCATGCCAGCCATCCGTCCCCGTCCGGATCGGCCTCGTCCTGCGGGATCGCGCCGTCGCAGTCGTTGTCCGCGCCGTCGCAGACCTCGACGTTGCCCGGGAAGTTGTCCGGATCGTCGTCGTCGCAGTCGTCGCACACGCAGCTGCCGTCGCCGTCGGAGTCGGCCAGATCCGGGTCGTCGCAGTCCGTGCGCCCATCGCAGTCGTTGTCCTGGTCGTCGCAGATCTCGATGGCGCCGGGAAAGATCTCGGCGTCGTCGGCCACGCAGTCCTGGTCGTCGGGGATGCCGTCGCCGTCGAAGTCGTAGAGCACGCCCGCGGTGTCGGCGCAGCCGGCGATGGACAGCCACGACAGGGCCGCCATCCACGGCCCCGGGGTACGCAGGCCCCGGCCGCGGAAGTAGCGCTGCTGCGTCCACGCGCCCATGGACTACTCCGCAAACCCCAGCACCGCGTCCGCCTCGCCGACGAGGATGGTGGCGAGGGTGTCGTCGACCATGTCGCTGTCACGGCGGTAGACGCGCACGTGGTAGGTGCCCTCGTCGAGTCCGACGACGGTGAAGTCGATGTCGAAGGTGCAGTCGGAGCCTGCGACCTCACCGGGGTGCAGGTCGGTGGGCTGGACGAGGAGGTCGATATCGGTACCGTCGATGCGCTGGAAGCCCTCGAGGTCGGTGGTGCAGGGGAAGGAGCCGAGGTAGGCGGCCTCGAGGCGGTCGAGGTTGCCGGAGATGTGGACCTGGTCGAGCTCGGGGTCCTCCCAGTCGGTCTCGCCGATCTCGTCGGCGGCGAACTCGTCGACGGTGACGGCGTCCTCCCAGCCACCGGGGAGATCGGGGCCGCAGGCGACCAGGGTGGTGCCGGCGAGGGTGAACAACATCGTGAAGAAGAAGCGGGTGAGCGGGCGGTCCATCGTGTCCTCCATCGTTGCTCTCGAGTACAGCAAGCGCCGTGCCACCGGAGCGTGCACGGGGTTCACGGTGGACCGGGCCCCTCCCCGATGGCCTCGGGGCCATCGTACCGGATCGGCTGGCTGACCATCACCATGGCGGACAGGGGGCCGGGGAAGCGCATGTGGGTGAAGGTGTCGAGGACGCACTGCTCGGTGGCGGCGTGGCCGAGGGTGGACTCGCTGAGCGAGACCTGGGCGACGCGGCCGACGGGCTTGAGCACGAGGTCGACGCTGGCCTCACCGCGCACCGTCACGCCGTCGTGTAGGGCGTACTGGAAGCACGAGCGCAGGGCGTCGAGGTGGCCGTCGACGACCTGCTCGATGTGGGTGGGATCCATGGAGCCGAGGATCACCGGCGGCGCGGCGCGGGAGACCTGGTAGGCGTCGGGGTGCGCCGCGATCTCGGCCGCGATGGCCGGATCCAGCGGGACGTAGTGGGGGATGGCCTGCCAGGTGGTGGGGACGGCCTCGGTGACGGCGAACGACTCCCCGGAAGAGAACCACACGGTCGTCCGATCGCCGGGTGTTGCGGTCAGCTCACCGCCCAGCGCCTCGGCGAGGGCGGTGGCGGAGTCGCCCCAGCTGGCGTCGGGGTCGAGGGTGACGAGGCGGTGCACGGCGTCGGTCCGCGTCAGGGTGATGCGGGCGACGGCGTGGCGCGGCGGCGGGAACTGCTGCTGCTGCCACCACACGACCTGCTCCTCGGGGACGGGGCAGCTCGACAGGGCGTAGGCCTCGGAGGCCAGCTCGGCGAAGAGCAACGGCCGCAGTCGCCACGGCGCCAGGGTGAGCACGTCCCGGCCGGGGGGGTGGTCCAGATCCTCGGTGAGGGCCGCGGGCGGGGAGAGCCAGCGGGGCCAGTGCCCGAACCAGACCGCGTCGTCGCCGTCGGGGTGTGGATGCCCGGCGTCGACCGTCGGGGGTTGCTCGGCCAGGTACAGCAGGTCGATCTCGGTCCACCCCAGGTCCGCCAGGAAGGACATCAGGTGCACCACGTCGGCCGAGGGCACCGAGCGGTCCACGAACACGGCGGTGCCCAGGTCGATCAGTTCGTAGTGGCGGTCGAAGGTCTTGCGGACCTGCGGGTCCCAGCGATCGAGCTCGACGAAGGAGATCTCCGACGCGCTTCGCGGTTCGGCCAGCACGCGGGGCAGATCGAGGTCGTCCAGGGGAAACGCCTCGCCGCGGGCCAGGGAGACCTCGGAGCCGGCGCTCACGCCCAGGCGGCGCCCGTGGATGCGCTGTACGTACAGGGGCAGGTCGGCGGTGGGCAGGTCGATGGTCCCGACCTCCAGGGCCACGTCCGGGTGGGCCAGGCCGAGGATCAGGCCGTCGCTGAACAGCCGCTCGCGCAGGGCCTGGGCCCGGTCGGCGCAGCTGTGGTCGCCCCACGGCTGCGCCGTCGCAGTGCATGCACAGGCGAGGAGGAGGGCGGCCAGCGGGATCGTCGCGCGCATGTTCCCCTTCGACGTGTCGGTCGGGTCGTCTATTCCGCTGCAGGGGCCGTCTCGGGTTGAACGGACGAACCCGCGGAAGGGTACAGTATGCGGGTGTTCCGCAAGCTCGCCATCGTCAACGTGAGCAACCGCTGCAACCACACCTGCGTGTTCTGCAGCGAGGGGGAGCGGCACGACGGCTCGGTCACGCCGCTGGACACGGTGGACCGTCTGCTGGCGGATCTGGCGCGCCGGGGTCACGACGCGGTGAACTTCATGGGGGGCGAGACCACGCTGCGCAAGGACGTGGTGGAGCTGGTGCAGCGGGTGCGCGACCACGGGATGCGCGCGTCGCTGACCACCAACGGGGTGCGCTTCGCCAGCGCCGAGTTCGCCGAGCAGCTCGTGCCGCTGCTGGCCAACCTGGAGGTGTCGCTGCCCGCGGCCGATCCGGTCACCTACGAGACGATCACCCGCTCCGACCACCTCGACCGGGTGCTGGCCGGCCTGGAGAACGTCGGCCGCGCCGCCCGGACCGCCGCCGATCCCGCCCACGTCGTGGTCAACACGGTGGTGTGCCGCCTCAACGCCACCGCACCCGCGGACGTGGCGCGCCGCCTGGCCGACCTCGAGCTCGGCCCGCGCCCGCTGCTGCACTTCATCCGCGCCCGCCCCAAGGGCCGGGCCGCGGGCGGCGAGCTGGCCCTGGACATCCCCGGCACGGTGGCGTCCTTCACCGACGGCGTGGCCGAGGCGCGGCGGTCCGGGCTCCCGGCGATGTTCCGCGGCTTGCCCATCTGCTGCCCCATCGAGGAGGCGGCCCACAACTTCTGGGCGCTGGAGGCTATCGCGCGGCCGGACAACACCTACCTCAACCGCCAGCCCCTGTGCGATGACGATGCCGAGTCGTCGGACCGCGTGGACGAGGCTGCGCGGCTCGACCGACAGGGCCTGCGCTACCTGGTCGCCTGCACCGGCTGCGGCCTGCGCCCCGTGTGCCCGGGTATCCCCCGCGAGACGCCGGACGATCCCCGTATCCACCCCCCCGATCCCTGCCCCACCCACGAGGAACTGCTCGCCGCGGTCCGATCCGGCCCCGTGGCCGATCTCGTACTCGACCCCTGACCCGACCCCGGGTGAGAATGGGATTTCCAAACCGAGGAGTCCGCCATGATCCGCCTGCTCGCCCCCTGGCTTGCCCTGTCGCTGCTGTTCGCCGTGTCCGGCTGTTCGGACGAGGCCAACCTCGAGGACGACGACGACACCACCGATCCGTGCGACGACGACGACGCGACCGAGGGTGACGACGATGACGACGACACCACCGACCCGTGCGCGGACGACGACGACGACGACGCGCAGCCGTCCGACCTGGACGGGGACGGCTGGTCGGTGGAGGACGGCGACTGCGACGACGGCAACTGGTCGGTGTACCCCGGCGCCGAGGAGGGGTGCGACGGGCTGGACACGGACTGTGACGGCTCCCCGGGGGCCGAGGAGCTGGACGACGACGGGGACGGGGTCGGCGAGTGCGACGGGGCCTGCGCCGACGCGGACGCTGCGCGCGCGCCCGGAGTCGC
>CAZLEO010000119.1:0-260 GCA_964558555.1 uncultured Rickettsiales bacterium
CCCCGATCAGGCGTCAACGCTGGTCAACGTCTGGATCTTGCCGACTTTCTCCCGCTTCTCAGTGGGCCATGGCCACGGTTTGCCCCTCCCCGTGGCGGGCGCATGGATTCCGCAACCGAAAGTCGCAAGTCCAGACTTGACCAGGCGACGCCCGCAACGGTTGCCCCCACCTACCCCCCGACCGCGACCCCCCCCCACACCCCCCCCCCGCAACCCCCCCCGACCAACATACCACCCGACCACCGGGGCAACGCAAACCC
>CAZLEO010000119.1:270-26846 GCA_964558555.1 uncultured Rickettsiales bacterium
GTTCCCAGGGTCCCCGGTGGTAACGTCTCCCCGGCCGCTCCAGGGGCCTTCCCCCTTGTCCCTCGTTCCCACGGTCCCCCGTGGGAACGTCTTCCCGGCCGCTCCAGCGGCCTTCCCCCTTGTCCCTCGTTCCCACGGTCCCCGTGGGAACGTCTTCTTGGGCGCTTTGCGCCCTCTTCATCGGGGATCAGGTCGTTGGCGGCTGTCGCCGATTGTCCATCGGGGATCCGGGATGAGGGCGTCGCGGTCCGGGGGTGGTGTGGGCAACCGTGGGATGCGTCGCCTGGTCAGGTCAGGTTTTGCATCTTTTCCGACGGGCTTGGTTCCGGTTGCAGACGAAGGTGCCGGAAAAGACGGCAAAAGCCAGACCTGACCAGCGTTGACGCCTGATCGGGGCTTGGTTCTCGACAAGGTCCGAGGCAGGACAGGTCACTCCCAGCACTCCGGCAACGGCGCGTACCTCACCACGACCCCAACCCCCGCCTCGGGCAACCCCGCCTCGTCGAACTTCACCGCGTTGTAGGTCTCGCTGTAACTCCACCCCTCGGTCACGACGACGCCGTCCACCTCCACCTCGATGGTGTCCTGGTCCGGCTCCTGGCTGAGCTCGAAGGTCCATCGCCACCCCAGCTCCTCCCAGTCGAGCGTCGCCAGGCCGTCCATCCATGTCGCGTCGCAGATGGAGAGATCCACACCGCCGGAGTCGCCAGCCGCCTGGACGTACCGTGGCGCCGCGTCCGCGGTCGCGATGGCGCTTGTACACCCGGCGATCCCCCCGGTGACGGTGACGATCCGCACCTGATCCGGATCCACGAGCAACGACTGGAAGAGGTTGACGTATGCCGACACCGTGTCTGGCGACTCGTCGTCCGAGTCGCTCACGTCGACGATCAGTAGCCCGGCGGGCTCCCTCAAGAACCCGTCGTTGATCCCACCCGGCGCACCCAGAGGCGGTGTGATGGCTTGCGTACCCATCTCGAGACCCCGGGTATCGTCCGATCCGTCGGTCCCAACAGCGATCAGCTCGCTGAACTGGTCGGACACGTCCGGCATGTCCGTCGACAGGTAGTGCGGTGTTCCACGCAGGTGGTTGCTGTCCGTGGTGACGACAGCCAGGTGCAGTAGCCAGTCGGGAGGCACCGCTACATCCAAGAACGTCGGGATCACGCTCTTGAGGAAGTCCTGCTCGTCGGCCATGGACGAGGAGTTGTCCAGCACCCACAGCACGTCCACCGACGGCGTGTCCACCTGCATGAACTCGTTCTCGACGAGCGCCGTGCCCACGAACGACCCCGTGATCCCCACGTGCACCTCGGGCGTCACCGGATCATTGCTACGGATGAACAGCGACGCGGTGTCCCCCGTCTCGTTCACGGGCGCGTACTCCACCGTCGCCCTGGCCACCGTGCCGGACGCCAAGGGCGTGTCCAGGGGCACGTCGAGCTCCACGCCGAACTCGTCGTCGCTGGACACGATCTCCAGATCCGTGATCTCCAGCGATCCCGATCCGACGTTGATCACGCTGACGTACTTGGAGAAGGAACAACCGATCCCGATGCCGTCGAACTCGAGGCTGTCCGGCGTGACCTCGATGCGGGCGTCGTCCGAGGTCGTGTCGTCGTCATCCCCCACGATGTCATCGTCGTCGCCGACCACGTCGTCGTCACCGATCCCGGTGTCGTCGTCGCCGTCTTCCGAGCATCCGGGTGCGAGCGCCAGCAGCAGGGTGAGCCAGAAACCGAGAATCCTCATCGTCCCTCCCGTGCGCGTCCATTATGCACACGGGTGGGCGGATTCAGGACCGGAAGATCTCCAGCGCCTCCGGATTCACCTGCTCCAGCTCCGCCAGGAACGCCTCCCGCCGCGCATGCACGTCCTCCAATGGCCCCACGTTGCGCCGCCCCGCCGCCACCTCGGCCACCAGCTCCGCGCAGTCCCTCACCAGCGGCGACGCGCTCTCGCGACAGATCCCCACCACTTCGTCCAGCCGATCGTCGCCGGTGAAGAACAACGTCCACAGCCAGTAACACGCCGTGATCGCCAGCTTGCCCATGTTGCCCGTCTCGATCGTCTTGGCGTAGTTCGGCCGCTGGTTCAGCGTGTTGGCGAAGTTCTCGGCGATGATCCGGTAGTCCGGCGCCTGGACCAGCCCCAGCAGCTGCAGCGTCGCATATCCGCGATACAGGAACGGCCCGCACCCCGAGTCCTCGGGCAGCGGATCGTCCAGGTAGAGGTTGGAGAAGTCGAAGAGTGGGCGGACGTGCCCCTCGAGGGGGGATAGTTCGGGTGCGGGGCCGGGATCCACGTAGGCGTCGGGATCCTCTGCCTCGGCCTCGCAGGCGGCGCTCATGGCCTGATCCCATTGCCACCTGCGCGCGGCCAGATCGGCGGTCAGCCGCAGCGCGGGAACGCTGTCGGCGATCCGCTGACATTCGTGGGAGTTGGGATCGTGGGTGCTGACGGCGGCCGCCTGCGCGCCGGGCAGCGCCGCCGCCCACAGGTCGATGTTCGATCCGCTGAGGTATCCGCAGGGCACCGCCCCGGCGAACATCGACAGCAGCAGTCGCTGACCGTCGAACATCAGGTACTCGAAGCGGTTGCCCTGGACCGGGTCGAGGATGGGCAGGTCCGCGTCGTCGAGCACCCAGTTGTTGACGAACTGCGTGTTGAAGCTCACGCGGTCACGCAGCGCCAGCAGGCGTCGCAGATCGGGCGGGAACTCGTTGCCGTACCACGACTCCAGCGTGGCCAGGTCGTTGCGGGGCTTGCGCCGCAGGTGCCACGCAGGGACGGTGCGTTCGAGCCACTGGTCGTAGAACGCCCCGGGCGTCTCGGGCGGGAAGTCGGGGAACCCGATGGGCTCCACCGACGGCGTGGGGAAGTCGTCCTTCTCCCACAGCTGGAAGAAGTACTTGAACGGCTCCTTGTAGGCCATCATCGGCTGCTGGATGCCGTAGCGCATCCAGGTGACCACCGGCGCCAGGTCCAGCCTCTGGATGGTGCTGGACAGGGCCCGCATCACCTCGGTCTCGCGCTGGCGGAACTCGCTGTCGATGTGCACGCGCAGGGAGTTGGCGAAGAACAGCATCTCGTAACCGCGCCGTCCCCGGGCCACGAGGGTGTCGATGTGCCCGTGCTCCCTCGCGAACGTGCTCGCCTGCGGCGTCCACGGCTGGAAGCTGGGATTCCACGCGAGCTCGAACTCCCGCTGGAGCTCCTGTGCCAGCACCCGCTCGATCTCGGCGGTGCGATCGTCCCCCACCACGGTCCGGTAGTTCTCGTAGATGCCGTAGGCGATGCGCACGTCCGGATCGAACAGCCGGTGCGCCCGCATCTCGATCGACACGCCGTTGTCGTTGCGCAGGATGCCCTTGCAGTCGATGTCGTTCTCCGTGGCCGGCGGTGGCGCGTCCGGGTCGAACACGGCATCGAAGTACACGTCCTGGTTCTCGTAGAAGAACTGCTCCTCGGCCGGCGCGCCCGGGGCCTTCACCGGGCCCATCACGCCGTTGTCGCCCACCACGGTCCACCTCGTCAGGAAGACCTCCTGCAGCCCGACCCCCGCCTCCGCGAGCATCTCGGCCAGCCTCTCCAGCGGCTCCTTGGGCGCGAACGCCACCCCGCCCAGGCGCAGCGACAGCAGGATTCGCCCGTCCGCAGCCTCCTTGAACTCCGGCCGTCCCCCCGCAGCGTCCCAGTCCACCGCCTCGTCCCACCGGGAGATGATCCCGTCGGTGGCCGCGAACCCGGCGTCGTCGAGGGGGTGGTCGTAGTGCAGCCGGACGATGAGGTCGTCCCCCGCGCTGATCTCGCCGAAGGCAGGGTGATCGAGTCCTTCACGCGGGATGATGTGCTTGGCCTGAATCATGGTGGCTCCTCAGTGGATTGTGTTGCGCGCTGAGGAGAGTCTCTCAAGGGAACGGCGAGCGCACCGTAACGCAGGCGTTACCGGAAGGTGTCAGGCACCTCTCAATGCCGCTTCCCCGGCGAGCCACTCCGCTCCCCACCCCCCGACGACTTCCGCCCCGCCGGCGTCTGCGCCAGCGAGTACCCCAGGTGCAGCGTCAACACCCCGTCGTCCGTGGTCACGCGCTTGATCTTCAGCGTCAGCGGCTCTCCGGCCACGTCGGGCTGCAGCACCCGCGACACCTGCTGGACGAACTCCACCGGCTGGCCCACCACCTTCTCCTGGTGCCACAGCACCAGCTCGACGAGCTTGCCCGAGCCCTTGGCCTGGGCCACCTCCACCTCGCCCACGTGGACGCCGAGCTCCTCGCGGTCGTTACCCTGCAGCGCCATGTCGGCCCACAGCTCGGCCCACCCACAGGGATCCTCGCAGCGCGACACCCGCACCCCCACCCTGGGCGTGTCGCCCAGCTCGATGCCCAGCGGCTCGACGTGGTAAGGCCCCTCGTCGGTGGGATTGCCCTTGTCGTCGAACGTCCGCGGGATCAGCCCCTCGAGGTACGCCAGCTGGATGGACCGCTCCAGGAAGGCCTGGCTGACGCGCACGTGGATCTTGCCGATCTTGGGGCCCGACGGGGTCGCCAGGTCCAGCTCGCCGGCGCCCGTGTCGAGATCGGTGCGCAGCCCCACGGCGATCCAGCCGTTGCCGGTGGTGAGCCCCACCGCCGTGGGCGTGAGCTCCAGTTCGCCCATCTGCACCGCGCCGAGCTCCATGACCTTGACGTCGCCGACCTTGTCGGTGAGCAGGGACTGGACCAGCGGGATGAGCTGCTCGCGGGCCTCGCGCTCGAACGCCTCCTCGAGCTGGCGGATGGCCGCGTCGCCCACGCCGATGTTGCCCAGCAGGTCGCCGATGGCGCCGCCGGGGATCAATCCCTCGAGCTCGGTGCGCACGGCCTGCCCCATCACGTCCCCCTCGAGCTCGATCTCGGACTCGTTCAGATCTCCCAGGCGCACGTACACCGCGGGCGACGATCCCTTGCGGTTGCGGGTGAAGACCTCCACCGGCCCGTCCACCTCGGCGGTGATGTCGAACAGCTCGCGCCGGGCGTTGCCGCGCAGGCGGACCTTCACGTGGGCCTGGACCACGCCGTCGGCGCCGGGGGTGAAGGAGGCCTCCTTGAGATCGGCGCGCAGCTTCAGGTCCATGCCGCCGGTGACCTGGGGCAGGGGCAGCTCGACGGTGGTCTTGTGGGTCTTCTTGATCGAGCCGTCGTCCAGCAGACGCTGGAAGCTCGCGTCCACCAGCTTGCCCGGCACGACCACGGCGAGGTCGTAGCGGTCGCCGCCCGGATCGGTGTCGCGGCGCAGCTCGCCCTCCATGCGGGCGTAGCGGTCGTCCACCTCCTCGAGGACCTTGGAGCAGGGCATGGAGCAGCCGACGGCCAGGGTCAGCGCGACGAGGGCCGCGAGAATAAGGGGGTATCTGGGCATGATCGTCCTCCGCCAACGGCGATCCGAAGCATAGGGTATTCTGGCCGCCGATGGTGGACGTAGGTGCGATGACGGAATGGAAGGGCAGGGGAGGGCTCGCAGCCCTCGCCCTGTCCGTGTTGCTGGCCTCCGGTTGCTGCGACTCCGGCGAGATCCCCGAACCCGCCACCCCCGAACCCGCCACCCCCACCGACGAGCTCCCCACCGAGGCCGAGACCACCCCCCTCGCCCCGCCGACAACCCTCGACGAGGCCGCCTCCCGCGCCCTGGGTGAGCACGACGCCTTCGTCGCCCTGGACCCGGCCACGGGCGAGGTCCTGTCGCTGGTCAACCCCGACATCGCCGTGCGCGGGCTGTACCCGCCCGGCTCCACCTTCAAGCTCATCACGGCCTACGCGGCGCTCGAGGGCGGCCTGATCGGGCCCCACGACGAGGTGAGCTGCGACGGCGCCCACGCCAGCGGCGACACCCTGCACCCCTGCTCGGTGCGCAAGGGCCACGGCCGGCCCAACGTGGTGCGCGCCCTCGCCGAGAGCTGCAACGTGTTCTTCTACGAGCTCGGTGGACGCGTCGGCCGCGACCGCATCCGCGAGGCAGTGGACGACTTCACGCTGCTCGAACCCACCGGCTTCGATCCCACCGAGCCGCCCGGCGAGTTCCCCGACGAACTGCCCGAAGACCAGCTCTTCTTGCTCGGCGCCGGCAACCTCACCTCCGTCCGCGTCACCCCCCTGAGCATGCTCGTGGCCTTCTCCGGCCTCGTGGGCGACGGCCAGTGCCGCCGCCCGTGGCGCGGCGACCGGCCCCGCGGCGAGACCCGCGCCTCCATGCCCGCCCTCTTCGACTACCAGGCCCTGCTCGTGGACGGCCTCGAGGGCGCCGTCGAGTACGGCACGGCCACTGCCGCCGCCGTCCCCGGCGAGACGGTCCTGGGCAAGACCGGCACCATCCGCAACCCGGACGATCCCACCGCCACGGTCAACTGGTTCCTCGGATACCTCGTGGAGCGCCGCGTCACCGCCTGTGTCATCCAGACCCGCGCCAGGGGGGTCGAGCCCGCGGCCCAGGCCTTCGGCACCATCTTCGCCAGCCTCCCCCGCTGATCGCCGCCCCCTCGCCGCGTTGGCATCCCGTGTGCAGCTTGAAGTACACGAACCGCGAAATCGCGCTTCAGGTTTCGAATCGAGCCGAATTTGGTTCGATTCTGGCCTGTGCTCGGCTCTTGAGGGTTTCAGATATGAACGAGACGGCCGGCAGCTCCAGCAAAGCCCGGTGCCCCGCCTGCGACGCGCTCGTGGACGCGGATCCCTCTCGCAACGCGCGGCGCGGCTACATGCGCCTTCGCTGCGACCAGTGCGGGAACCGCTTCATGCTGCAGGTGAACCGGCGGGAGCTGAAGATCTCCGACTCGATGGAGACCGAGCAGGTCCCGGGCTAGCCCAGCACCGCCCTCACGGCTTCGATCACCCTCCCATGAATCCGCCCGTTCGTCGCCACCACCCCCTTGTTCAGCGCCAGCGTCCGCCCCTGGGCGAAGTCGAGCGGCCTACCCTGCACGTCGGTGACCTCGCCACCGGCCTCGCGCACGACCATCCAGCCCGCCGCGTGATCCCAGATCTTCTCCTGGTAGTCCTTGCGGGTGGGCAGGCGCAGGTAGATGGCCGCATCACCGCGGCTCACCGCCGCGTACTTGCACTGGCTGTCGATGCGCACGGCCGGGGCCTGCACGCCCAGCAGCTCGGCGACGCGGGCGGAGTCGCTGTGGGACGAGTGCCCGGACTCCACGGACTCGACAAACGATGCCAGCGCCGTGTCGTCGAGGTCGGCCACGCGCACGGGCTGCTCATCACCCCCGTCGAGCGCCTGCATGAAGGCGCCCTGGCCCTTGACGGCCACGAACAGGCAGCCGCGCGGGCCGTCGGGGTCGCTCCACTTCAGCGGCAGGTTGGGGCAGCCGAGCACCCCCAGGACCACCTCGCCCTGCTCGATGAGGCCCAGCGCGACGGCGTACTGGTCGCCGCGCAGGAAACCCTTGGTGCCGTCGATGGGATCGACGGTCCAGTGCCGCCCCGTGCCCCCGCCTTCGTGGTTGCAGCGGTCGATGGCCGCGAGGATGGACGCCTCGTCGTGCCCCGGCAGCACGCCGGACACGTGGGTGGCGATGCGGTCGCGCATGGCAGCGCCGCCCTCGGTGCGCAGCTCGGCCGTGTCCTCCTCGCCGACGATGGGATCGTCGGGCAGGGCCTGGCCCAGCATCAGGCTGATCACGGCCTGGGCGCCGTAGTCGGCGACGGTGACCGGGCTGCGGTCCTTCTTGGCCAGGGTCTCGGCGGAGACCAGGCTCGTCTGCACCGAGTGGCACAGGCGGCTCGCCACGGCCACGGCGTTCACGGCGACACGGCGTTCGACGTCGTAGGACATGTCGGTGGGTCCTGACTCCCCGGGCGGGGATGGAGCGGTTCAGGTGTGGGAACGTCCGAAGGGGCTGATCTCGCGCAGGCGCCGGATGACCGGCGGCAGCTTCTCCAGCACGAAGTCCACCTCTTCTTCGGTGTTGTAGCGGCTCAGGGAGAATCGCACCGAACCGTGGGCGGCGGTGTAGGGCACGCCCATGGCGCGCAGCACGTGGGACGGCTCCAGGGAGCCGCTGGTGCAGGCCGAGCCCGACGACGCGCAGATCTTGAACTGGTTGAGCAGCAGCAGGATGGCCTCGCCCTCGACGTACTCGAAGCTGATGTTGGCCGTGTTGGGCAGGCGGTGCAGCGGGTGGCCGTTGAGCCGGGCATCCGGCGCGGTGCTCATCAGGCCGGCCTCGAGCTTGTCGCGCAGGGCGCGCACCTGGGTGTTCTCGTGCTGGATGTTCTGCCCGGCGAGCTCGCAGGCCTTGCCCAGGGCGACGATGGACGAGACGTTCTCGGTGCCGCCGCGCCGGCTGCGCTCCTGGTGGCCGCCGATGAGGAACGCACGGAACGGCGTGCCGCGGCGGATGTACAGGGCGCCGACCCCCTTGGGCCCGTGCAGCTTGTGGCCGGACATGGCCAGCAGGTCGATGTTGGACCTGGACATGTCCAGGGGGATCTTGCCCACGCCCTGGACCGCGTCCACGTGGAACAGGATGCCCCGCTCCTTGACGATGGCGCCGGCCTCCTCCACCGGCAGGATCGTGCCGGTCTCGTTGTTGGCCATCATGATGGAGACCACGGCGGTGTCGTCGCGGAGGCTGTGGCGCAGCTCGTCCAGATCGATCCAGCCGCGGCTGTCCACGGACAGGTACGTGACGATGTAGCCTTCCTTCTCCAGGGTCTTGCACAGGGACAGGATGGCGGGGTGCTCCACGCGGGTGGTGACGATGTGCCGCTTGCCCGGTCGCACGCGCAGCGCGCTACGGATGGCGGTGTTGTCGCTCTCGGTGCCGCAGCTGGTGAAGAGGATCTCGTCGGGGTCCGCGCCCAGCAATCCGGCGACCTGCTCGCGGGCCTGGGTCACGGCGCCGCCGACCTGTCCGCCGAAGGCGTACATGCTCGACGGGTTGCCCCAGTAGTCCCGCAGGTACGGCAGCATCGCCTCGAGCACTTCCGGCGCCACCTGCGTGGTGGCGTTGTTGTCCATGTAGATGACGTCGTTCAGCACGATTTCACCTCCAGGACCTCGACTTTTTCGCCGATGAAGTCGTTGATCTTGGTCTCGACCAGCGACTTGAGCGTGAAGCCGGCGGCGGAGCAGCCGTGGCAGGCGCCGCGCAGGGCCACGTAGACCTTGTGGCCGTCGATGTCCACCAGGTCGATGTCGCCGCCGTCCTTTTGCAGGGCGGGCCGCACCTCGCGCTCGATGGCCTGGGTGATCAGCTGCATGCGCTGGATGTTGGTCAGGGGCTGCTTCTCGGCGGGCTCGTCGGCGTCGCGGGTGCTGATGATGGCCTCGCGGGCCATGGCCTTGCGGATCTCGTCGAGGATCTCGCGGATGTGATCGTGGCAGCCCTCGCAGCCGCCGCCGGCCTTGGTGAAGTGGGTCACCTGCTCGAGGGTGGACAGGTTGTTCTCGCGCACCACCGACTCGATCTTGCCGCGGGTGATGCCGAAGCAGGTGCAGACGATCTCGGTGTCGTCGTGGGCGTGGTCGTCTCCCTCGTACTCCTCGCCGCGGTAGTTGGCCACCGCCGCCTCGAGGGCCTCCTTGCCCATCACCGAGCAGTGCATCTTCTCCTCGGGCAGCTCGCCGAGGAACTCGGCGATGTGCTGGTTGGTCAGCCCCATCGCCTCGTCCACGGTCTTGTCCACGAGCAGCTCGGTCAGCGCGGACGCCGACGCGATGGCGCTGGCACACCCGAACGTCTGGAACTTGGCGTCGGTGATCTTCTCGGTGCCGGGCTCGATCTTGAGGAAGAGCTTCATCGCGTCGCCGCAGGTGATGTTGCCCACCTCACCGATGGCGTCCGCGTCCTCGATCTCGCCCACGTTCCTCGGGTTGAGGAAGTGGTCCATGACCTTGGGTGTGTAGTCCCACATGGTTTTCGTCTCCTGGATTCTCGTTGGACATACCTTCTGCACGCATGCGCGCCTGTCAAGGGAGCGGTGGTGTTTCGGACCGCCTCGGCTATACTCCCTCGCCAGCCCCAGGAGACCACGATGAACGCACGACACCTCTTCTGCCTCCTCCTCGCCGGACTGCTGCTCGCCGTGGGCTGCCCGGACGACGGCGACGACGACGACACCACCGCCGCGGACGACGACGACGCCACTGCGGACGACGACGACGACGCGGCCGCCGGCTGGGTGCTCGGCGAGATCGTCGACACCGAGGGCGCCGGCATCCTCGCCCGCATGGATGGGCCGTGGGGCGACGACCTGTGGATCGTCCGCGTCGAGGGCACCGAGTACGAGATGGGTTACCAGTACGGCCGCCTCCAGGGGCAGATGATGCTGGACCTGTGGTGGACGTTCATCGGCGAGATCGGCGCCGAGCTCGGCGCCAGCGATCCCGAGGACGCGGACTTCCTCGTGGGCAGCATGCTCGACAAGGCCTGGGGCCAGTTCGAGCCGTTCACCGACCCGGCGCAGCTCGAGATGGTCGAGGGCATCGCCCAGGGCATGGAAGACGCCGGCTGCGAGTACGGCGAGGACGACGTGACCGTGACGAACTTCGTCCACCGCATGCTCGCCATGGCCGAGTTCGCCATCTCCAGCCACATGAGCGGCGACGACATCATCGGCCTGACCCACCTGCTCGACTCCGGCTACAGCGACGAGCTGCTGGACTACTACGACGCCGAGGCCGCCGCCTTCACCCACGCCCTGCCCGGGGACGACGGCGACGCCCTGGCCACCGCCTGGGATCTCCTGTCCGACCCCGAGCCCTTCGAGTCCGACGGCGACCCCATCCTCAACTGCAGCACCTACGCCGCGTGGGGCGAGCGCACCGACGGTGGCGCGCTGCTGGGCACCCGCAACATGGACTTCTCCTCGGACACCGGCATCGGCGCCTTCGCCAACCTCGCCGCCTTCGTGCCCGACGACGGCGTGCCCTGGGTCTCCATCTCCTGGGTCGGCATGACCCTGGGCGGCCTCGCCGCGGTGAACCAGCAGGGTGTCGGCCTCGGCCACGCCCAGGCCTCGTCGCCCATGGAGCGCCTCGCCACCGAGTGCGGCGTCCTCAAGGCCTCCCGCCTGCTCCAGCACGCCACCGACCTCGACTCCGCGCTCGACATCATGCAGTCCGCCCCCACCATGGGCGTCACCGGCATGATCTCCTGGGGCGACCCCCTCAACGCCGGCGCCGGGGCCGAGGCCGCGGCCTTCGAGCAGAACGGCATCTCCTTCGCCGTCCACCGCAACCGCCACGACTGCTCCGTGGAGTCCAGCCTCTACCGCTACGACCTCGACGGCGCCGTGGACGCCATCTACACCCACGACGAGCACCCCGAGCTCGCCAACCTCGAGGCCGACGCCAGGGAGATCGACGGCGACGCCAACGTCCGCTACTTCTCCTGCACCGACCCCTGCGCGACCCTGGACGACCTCGTCCTCGACGAGGGCGAATACGTCGAGCTCCCCGGTCCCGCCGAGGGCGTCATGCCCATCCAGACCGGCTACCCCCTCGACTGCGCCGTGTACCGCGGCGACTCCGCCTTCTCCTACGGCGTGCGCATGCACCAGTCCGCCTCGCGCGGCCCCATGGACGGCGACGGCACCGGCCTGATGATCGAGGGCGGCGCCTACCGCGACCGCTACTACCCCCAGATGGAGATGACCGAGGCCTACGCCGCCGGCGTCGCCTACACCTGGGACGACGTCGAGGTCATCGCCGACAACGGCGGCCAGGCCACCCCTCTCACCCTCGACCAGGTCGAGCAGATCTCCCGCGTCGCCGGCATGCCCTCCTCCAACGTCTGGAACGTCGTCTTCGACGCCACCCACCTCGTCACCCGCCTCTCCTACGAGTCCGGCACCGGCGACACCTGGACCGCCGCCAAGTACCAGCCCGAGTACCTCGAGATCGACCTCGCCGACGTCTTCCTCACCGACTGACCCCTCCCCCCTTCAACCTTCAGCCTTCAACCTTCAACCTCCCCCCCGATATACTCCCAGCGAACCCGTGGAGTACGTCATGCCCCAGATCCGCCTCGCCCTCTCCCTGCTCCTCGCCCTCTTCCTGATCTCCCCCGGCTGCCAGGACCCCGAGGGCGACGACGACTCCGGCGTGTCCGACGACGACGACGCCACCGCCGACGATGACGACGACGCCGCGTCCCAGTGGGTGCTCGGCGAGATCGTCGACACCGAGGGCCCCGGCGTGCTCGCGACCATGGACGCACCGTGGGGCGAGAAGCTGTGGCTGATCCGGGTCGAGGGCAACCACTACGAGATGGGCTTCCAGTACGGCCGCCTGTTCGCGCCGCACATCGAGGAGCTGTGGTGGACCTACATGGGGGTCATCGGCGACGAGATGGGGGAGGTGCCCGCCGAGGAAGCGGACCTCATCCTCGGCGGCATCCTCGACCTGGCGTGGGAGCACTTCGAGCCCAACGTGCCCCCGTCGTTCCTCGACGAGTTCGAGGGTGTGGCCGACGGCCTCGTCGCCGGCGGCGTGGAGTACGGCGACGGCCCCGAGGACGTGGCCAAGATCCCCATCCGCATCGTCACCCTGATCGACCTGGCCATGTCCTCGCAGCTCGACTTCGACGACATCGGCGGCTTCTTCTCCTTCCTGCAGGACGGCTACACCGAGCGGCTCCTGGAGTACTACGGCATGGAGGCCTCGACCGAGGCCCCGACCGAGGACATCGAGGAGCTCATGGCCGCGTTCCAGGCCTGGGGCGAGATGCAGGGCGAGGACAAGTTCAAGGGGCCGATGCTCAACTGCTCGTACTTCGCCGCCTGGGGCGACCGCACCGTGGACGGCGGGCTGTACATGACCCGCAACATGGACTTCACCACCGACTCCGGGCTCAACAAGCACGGCTCCGTCGCCGTCTTCGTACCCGACGACGGGGTGGCGCACGCGTCCATCTCCTGGGTCGGCGCCAACTTCGGCGTGCTCGCCGGCATCAGCGAGGCCGGCATCGCCGTGAGCGCTGTGGGCGCCTCGAGCCCGTACGAGCGCGCCCGCACGGAACCTCAGATCCTCAAGGCGCGCGAGGCCCTGGGCACGGCCGTGGACCTGGAGACGGCCATGCCGTTCATGAGCAACACCGTCGGCGACGGCATCGTCCGCGCGCCCACCATCGGCTACAACGCCCTGGTGTCCTGGGGCGATCCAGAGGGGGCCGGCGCGGACGCCCAGTCCGCGATCCTGGAGACCAACGGCCTGGAGATCGGCGTGTTCCACCACAACGCGGACTGCTCCATCGAGGAGTCCCTGGTGCAGTTCGACTACGCCGGCGACGTGGCCTTCACCTGGACCCCGGACGACCACCCCGAGTGGGTCAACCGCGAGGCCGACGCCGTGGAGATCGACGGCGACGGCAACGTCCGCTACTTCATGCACGACGGCACCGACTACGTCATGGACGGCGGGAACTACATCGAGGTCGCCGGCCCCGGCGACGGCCAGCCCCTGCAGACCGGCTACCCGCTGGACTGCGCCGTGTACCGCGGCGACGAGGCCATGAACTACGGGGTCCGGATCCACCAGTCCGCCGCCAACGGGCCCGCCAACGGCGGCACGGGCGTCATGGTCCACAGCGGCAGCTGGGAGGAGCGGTACTGGCCCATGCGCGAGATGACCGTGGCCTACGACGGCGGCACCGCCTACAGCTGGGAGGGCGAGGAGGTCATCCCCGACAACGGCGGCGCCACGGTCCCCATCGGGCTGGACGAGGCCGAGGCCATCTCCCGTGTCGCGGCCATGGACAGCAACGTCTACAACGTGGTGTACGACACCACCAACCTCGTCATCCGGCTGTCGTACGAGTCCGGCGCCGGCGAGTCGTGGCTGCCTGCCTCCGAGCAACCCCCCTACCTCGAGATCGATCTGCACGACCTCTTCCTGCGCTGACCCCATCTCCGCCCAACCCTGCCGAAACACACGGTTTTCCTTGCGTGGCCGGTCACGTCGGTCGATCATGGAAGGTGAGGGTCGGGGTCGGAGGGCCGAGGGATGAACAAGGACAGGCGGGTATCCACGCGGAAACCTCTGCCCGTCGACGTCACCGTGATCTGCGACGGCGTCCGCCATCCGGGCACCCTGCGCGACCTCAGCATGGCCGGCGCGGGCTTCTCCGACCCGGTGCTCGCGGTGCGCCTCGTGGCCGAGCCCGGCCAGTCCGTGGTGCTGGAGATCCCCCCCGACGGCGTGGACGACGCCCCCATCCGCCTGCCCGGCGAGGTGGTGCACACCAGCAGCGGCCTGCGCCCCCGGCTGGGCATCAAGTTCGAGTCCCTCGACGCGGTCATCTCCCGACGCCTCGTCGAGCGGCTGGGGCGGGCGGGGCACGCGCAGACGGTGGCGGCATCCTCAGGAGGCGCGCGCACCTCGGCGCGGAGCTCCGCCGCCGAGATGAACATGGTCCTCATCCAGCCCAACCCGGACGAAAAAAAGGGACGGGCCGTGCTCACCAGCCTCGCGCTGGGCGGCGTGATCATAGCGGCGTTCATCCTTATGCTAGTGTTCTTGTCGAAGCTGGAGATCTGACACGACGGGCGGGAACACTCGACAAACGGCACCGATGACGTCTGGCAAGGCTCGAATCCGGATATCCGATCGTCCGCGAACCGCGGCCGTCCTCGTGATCTGCGCCTCGCTGGCCCTGGCCGGTTGCGCCGACGACGACGACTTCGGCGGGCCGATCTACGTACCCAGCGAGCTCGCCGTCGAGATCGTGCAGACCGAGGTCGCCCCGGACATGCCGACCCTGGTCTGGATCGAGTGGCGGGTGCAGGGCGCCGTCGGCGAGGTGGACACACGCGTCGAGTTCGGCTGGGACACGGACTACGGCTTCGAGGCGGCGGGCGAACGGATCTCGTACGGCACCTACCGGGCGCAGATGATGGGCGTGGGCGCCGGCAGCGAGGTCCACTTCCGCCCCACGGCCGAGGACGCCGAGGGCTCGGTCGAGGGTGAGGACCACTCCCTGGTCCTGGACGATCCCCCCGCCGATCTGCCGACCGTCACCCTGGTCGATCCCGACCCGGAGCGCTCCCACAGCGGCTTCGTGACCACCACCCTGGTGGACGAACCCCCTTTCCCGGTGATCCTCAACGCCCGCGGCGAGTACGTGTGGTGGCACGAGCAGGACACGGCGGAGCGGTCCGGTGTGACCCGCTGTCTGCTCTCCGTGGACGGCGAGACCGTCCTGTTCATCGACTACGACACCCCCATGGACGGCACGGAATCGGGCAAGGACGGCTACATCCACCGCGTGGGGCTCGATGGGATCGACCACGGCTCCTTCCTGGCCACCGGCTCCCACCACGACTTCACCGAGATTCCCGACGGCACCCTGGCTGCCGTCGTGGGGGACAACCGCGAGGTGGAGGGCGAGGAGTATCCCATCTTCGGCGACCGCATCGTCGAGTACGAGGCCGACGGCACCGAGATCGGCGAGCTCTGGAGCGCCTGGGACGACTTCCCCTACGCGCTGCTGGAGTACCACGCGGAAACGTGGGACTGGACCCACGGCAACTCCATCGACTACGACGCCGACAGCGAGTCCTACTACATCGGCCTGCGCAACCCCGGCGCCATCGTCTCCGTCCACCGGCGCAGCGGCACCGTGCTCGAGGTGATCGGGGGCGTCCACAGCGACTTCCACACCTCCGAAGGCTCGTCGGAGTTCTTCTTCCACAACCACCAGTACCAGCTCACCGAGGCCGGCATCGTCGTGTTCGACAATCGCGAGGACGAGCCCGAGGGATCGCGCGCCGTCGAGCTGTCCCTGGACCGCGACAACGGCGTCGCCGAGGTGATCTGGGAGCACCGCCCGGACCCGCCGCAGGTCTCCCGCAGCCTCGGCGAGGTCAATCGCCTCCCCGGCGGTACCACGCTGATCACGTGGAGCAACCTGGGGTTGATCGAGGAGGTGGACGAGGACAACGAGGTGCTGTGGTCCGTCGAGGTGGAGCCGCCCGCCGCGTTCGGCTACTCGCGCTGGTACCCCTCCATCGATCAGCCGTAGCGTCCACACGATCGTCCACTTTCTCTACACGCTCCGGCCCGCCTGTCTCGATTCCGGACATGGTTTCGAAACGAAATCGTTGACAAATTTTGCCAGCTCACAATTTCAATCCGAAACTTTTTTCAGGGCTGATTGACAGTTCTCGTCGTCGTCTCTGGCCTCCGAGGTGCGCCAATCCGGCGCAGAACGTGGTGCTGAAGCGTTATGGAATCCACTGCGCTCGAGTCGGCGCGATTCTTGCTTTAAGTTCGAACATGCACACGCGGACGATCTCCATACTGCTCCTGGCCTCCACCCTGCTCCTCTCCCTCGGCTGCACCGACAGCACCGAATCCCCGTACCAGCCCGGCGACACGCTCGAGAGCTCGTTCTCGGTGGACATCGAGGTCAGCGAGGTGATCCCCACGGTCATCCACGTCCAGTGGACCATGGTCCTCGACGACGTCGAGGAGGTCTATGTGGAGTACGGCCCGGCGGACGGGTGGGTGGACGTCCAGCACGTGGACCGGGACGGCGATCTCTTCTCGACGATGCTGATCGGCCTCAAGCCCAGCACCGAGTACGACCTCACCGCCGTGGTCCACGCCGACCAGCTGCAGTACGTGAGCACCCCCATCCGCTTCACCACCGGCGCCACCCCCACCGACCTGCCCGGCATCGAGATCACCGATCACGAGGGCGTGGACGACCGCGACGGCTACTTCGTCACCTCCATCGTCAGCGCCACCTCCGCCGCCGCGATCATCGACGCCGACGGCGACCTGGTCTGGTGGCATTCCCTCGGCGACGGCACCTCCAAGGTCATGCGCAACCGGCTCGCCCACGACGGACGGTCCATGCTGTACCTGTGGGAGGGGGAAGAGGACGGCACGGGCGTCACCCAGCTCGTCCGGGTCAGCCTCGACGGCAAGTCGGTGGAGACCAGGCCCGTCGAGGGCGCGCACCACGACTTCGTGGAGCTGCCCGACGGCACCCAGGCCGTGATCACCGGCGTGGCCCGTGACGTGCCTGGCTGGGACATCCCGGTCCTCGGCGACGCCATCGTCGAGTACGGCCCCACTTCGGACGCCGCGCCCAAGACCATCTGGACGTCGTGGGACACCCACGAGTTCGCCGGCCAGGGTCTCGGCGACGACGCCGGCGTCTGGGACTGGACCCACGCCAACGCCCTGGACTACGACCCCGAGACCGACACCTACGCCCTGTCGATGCTCGGCCTGAGCGCCGTCATCGTCATCGATCGCGTCACCGGTGAGGTCCTTCGGCAGGTCGGCGGTGAGGAGAGCGACTACGTCTTCTCCGGCGGCGACGCCGAGCCCTTCGAGGTCCAGCACCAGTTCCAGTTCGTGGACGGCGGCCTGCTGCTCTTCAACAACGGCACCCCCCAGGACATGGCCTCCCAGGCCCTGGAGCTCGCCCTCGACGACAACACCGGCGAGGCCACCACCAAGTGGAGCTTCACCACCGCCCCGCCGCTGTACTGCCCCGCCCTCGGCGACGTCACCCGCATGGACGGCGGCGATACCGTGATCACCTGGAGCGGTGCCGGGCAGATGGACAAGGTCTCGCCCGACGGCGAGCTGCTGTGGCGTCTGAACCTGGGGCTGGGGGGCGGGCTCGGCTACACGACCTTCGTCGACAGCCTCGAGATCCCCTGACGGACTAGCTGCCGACCGCTTCCATCGCCGCGGCGATCCGCCGCTTCACCTCGGCCACCACGTCCTCGACCGCGACGAGCTCCCGCTCGCCCACGGCGCGCTCGCTCATCTCCACCTTGCCCTCCTTGGCGGTGCGGCCCGCCACCACGCGGATGGGCAGCCCGAGGAGGTCGGCGTCCTTGAACTTGATGCCCGCGGACATCTTGCGGTCGTCGAACAGCACCTCGACGCCCTCGGCTTGCAGGGCCTCGAACAGGGCCTCGGCCACCTCGGTCTGCGTCTCGTCCTTGCGGTTGAGCTGCAGCAGGTGCACCTGCCACGGCGCGATGGGCATGGGCCAGATGATGCCGGCGTCGTCGTGGCTCTGCTCCACCGCGGACGCGGCGATGCGGCTGACGCCGATGCCGTAGCACCCCATCACGAACGGCTGGGGCCGCCCGTTCTCGGCCATGAACGTCGCCTCCATGGCCGCGCTGTACTTGGTACCCAGCTTGAAGATGTGGCCCACCTCGATACCGCGGGCGGTCGCCAGCGGCTCGCCGCAGCGGGGGCACCCCTCACCCGGCCGCGACTCGCGCAGGTCCGCGTACCGCGGCGCCGGGAAGTCCCGGCCGATGTTCACGTCGAGGCAGTGCACGTCCGTGGCGTTGGCTCCGCACAGCACGTTGGTCATGCCCTCGACCGTGAGATCGGCGAGCAGCTCCACGTGATCCGCCAGCCCGATGGGGCCCGCGAACCCGGGCTCGGCGCCCGTCATCCGCCGCACGTCGTCGTCCTCGGCCAGCCGCAGCGCCAGCGCGTCCAGGGCGTTGGTCAGCTTGACCTCGCTGATGGGCAGGTCGCCGCGCATCAGCACGGCCACGTCCTGCTCGCGCTCCGCATGGGTGGCCACGTACAGGATCGTCTTGACCATGCGCTCGGGCTTCACGTCCGGGAAGAACGCGTGCAGCTCCTCCACGGTCCGCACATCCGGCGTGTCCTCGCGCCGCAGCGGCCGCGGCTCACCGCCGTGCTCCGCCTCGGGCACCCTGGACGCGGCCTTCTCCACGTTGGCCGCGTACTCGCACGCGTCGCAGTACAGCAGGTCGTCCTCGCCCGTGTCCGCCAGGACCATGAACTCCTGGCTGCCGCTGCCGCCGATGGCGCCGGGATCGGCCTCCACCGCCATGTAGCGCAGCCCGCAGCGGCTGAAGATCGCCCGGTACGCGCGGTCCATCGCCTGGTAGCTCTCGTCCTGCCCCGCCTCGTTCACGTCGAAGGAGTACGCGTCCTTCATCAGGAACTCGCGCGCCCGCATCAGCCCGAACCGCGGCCGGATCTCGTCGCGCATCTTCGTCTGGATCTGGTACAGGTTCACCGGCAGCTGCTTGTAGCTGTTGATCTTGGCCCCCACCAGGTCCGTGATGACCTCCTCGTGGGTCGGCCCGAGGCACACCTGAGACTCCTTGCGGTCCTTCAGGTGGAACAGGATGCCGTCGGTCACGTAGCGGTCCCACCGGCCGCTGCGGTCCCAGATCTCCCGCGGCTGCACGATGGGCAGCATCAGCTCCTGCGCCCCCGCCCGATCCATCTCCTCGCGCACGATGTCCGCCACCTTGCGGACCGTCCGCCACATGGCCGGGGTGTAGTCGTACAGCCCCGCAGACAGCTTGTGGATGAAGCCGGCGCGGGTCAGCAGCACGTGGCTCGGGACCTCCGCATCGGCGGGAGCCTCCCTCAGGGTGTACAGGAACGCGCGGGACTGACGCATCGCTTGGGGTCCTCCTCGAAAGGGGCGCATGATAGCGGAATTTGGATTTCAGATTGCGGAATTCTCGGCCCGATCGGCCCTTTTGACCAGCGTGCGGCTCGCCACCCAGCACGATCCGCCCAGCACCAGCAGCGCGAGCCCCATCGCGGGCCCGCCGAGCAGCAACTTCCCGATGCCCATGAGCACCGAGTACACGGACACTGCGCCGAGGAACCAGGCCGCCAGCAGGCCGCCCATGCGGCTGGGGGGGGCGTCGGGGCCCCAGAAACCCGGCGGCTGCACCTTGGCGACGAAGCGGCGGACGACGTCGGCGCGCGGTGCGGGGCCGAACGTGAGGGTGAGCGCGACGGCGGTGGCGCCGGCCGCGGTGACGATCCACAGCTTGTGGGGGTACGCCATCTCCGGGGCCAGCAGGGAGACCGCGGCCGCGGTGGCGAAGCCCACGGTCATGCCGGCGAGCTCGCACCACGCGGTGATGCGCCACCAGACCCAGCGCAGCAAGGTGGGCAGGCCCAGCCCGGCGCCGCCCAGGGCCAGGGCGCGCCAGGCGCCCTCCACCGTCTCGAAGATCGCGGCCACGCCCACGGCCAGCCCGGCCATCAGCACCATGCCCAGCCAGGTGGCGACCATCAGCTCGCGGCGGCCGGCCTGGGGACGGAACAGGCGGCCGTACAGGTCGTTGACCAGGTATGACGTGCCCCAGTTGAGGTGCGTGTCCACCGTGGACATGAACGCGGCGAGCAGGCTGGCCAGGGCGATCCCCAGCAGCCCGGGGGGCATCAGCTGCATCAGCAGGGTGGGGTAGGCGGCCTCGCGGTCCCCGCCGAGGGGATCCCCTGCGCCGGGCGGGAAGATCACCAGCGCCGCCAGGGCCACGAGGATCCACGGCCACGGGCGCACCACGTAGTGCAGCCAGACAAACCAGTTGATCGCCGACCGCGCCTCCTCGGGATCCCGCGCCGCGACCATCCTCTGGGCCAGGTAGCCACCCCCGTCTGCGTGCAGCCGCGACCACCACTGGACGAGCAGATAGGTGGCGAACGCGGTGGTGACGGCGGCGCCCGCGTCGGCCCGCGGCACCAGATCGAGGACCCCATCGGGCACGCCCGGCACGGCCTGCACCTTCGCGACCAGGCTGCCCAGCCCCCCCACCTCGCGCACGGCGAGCACGGCCAGCGCGGTGGACCCCACCAGGGCGAAGACGAACTGGGCGAGATCCGTGACGATCACCGCCCGCAGGCCGCCCAGCGCCGCATAGACCAGCGCGAACACGACCAGCGCGGCCACGGTCCACCACGGCGGCCAGGGCAGCACCGCGTCGGAGACCTTGACCGCGGCGACGAGCCCCCACCCGAGCACGAAGCTGTTGACCACCACGGCGAAGAAGAAGGCCTGGAACACGCGCAGGACCGTGGCCTCGGACCCGCCGTAGCGGAGCTCCACGAGCTCGGCGTCGGTGATGACCTCGCTGCGCCGCCACAGCCGTCCGAGGAACACCACCACGCCCACGTGACCCACGGCCGTGCACCACCAGAACCAGTTGCCTGCGATGCCCTGACCTGCGACGATTCCGGTCACCGCCAGCGGCGTGTCCACCGCAAAGGTGGTGGCCACCATGGAGATCCCCAGCAGCCAGCCGGGCATGGACCGGCCGGCGGCGAAGAAGGCCACCGAGGACTTCGAGGATCGGCGCGCCGAGGCGATACCGACGCCGAGCGCGAAGCAGAGGTAGGCGATGACGATGACGACGTCGGCAGCGGAGAGGACCATCGCGGGCAAGTATAGAACCGCCGCGCTGTGCGGTGCGCTCGTCGTGTCGCTGATCTTGCCCGGCTGCCCCACGCGTCAGGTGCGGCGCGCGCTGGACCTGCGCATCGACCAGGCCTTCACCGAGGTCACGCCGCCGCTGGAGACCGGCCGCTACCAGGTGGGCGTGGCCATGACCGTCCCGGCCGTGGAGGCGCTGGTACGGGCGCAGCTGGAGGCCTTCGGCCGCGTCGCCCTGGACACCACGTCGCCCATCCCCGGGTTGGAGAGCGTCGAGCTCGCCCTCGACTGGGATCGTCTCGTCGTCGAGCTCCGCCCGGCGCCCGCCCTCGGCCCGTCCGCGCTGTTCGTGTTGATGGCCGTCCCCGGCGACATCTCCACCCGGATCGGCGGCCTGACCGTCCAGGAGCGGCTGCGCGTCTCGGCGCGCCTGCCCCTCGCCCTCGAGGGGCGCGTCCTCGGTGGTGGTGCAGTGGAGCTGGGTATCCAGGTCGCGGACGTGGAGCAGCTCCTCGTGGCGGTGGCCCTGGAGGGCTCCCCCCCGGGCGCGGACTCGTTCATCTCCGCCGCCGTGCAGGCTCACGCGCGCCAGTGGGCCGCGGACAAGCCCCTCGAGCCCCTCGCCCTCGGACAGCTCGACTCCATGCTCGACTTCGGCGGCCCGCTCCCCCTGGCCGAGGTGGACGTGCTGGCCTTCCCCGGCGGCAAGCCCACCGTCTTCGTGGGTGCCCTGACGTCCCTGCCCGTGGACGGCGAGCCCGGCGTGGACCCCCGCGCCCTGCTCCCGGGTGAGAGCGACTGGGCCGTCCAGGCGGACGACGACGTGCTCGCCGCATTCCTCGCCCGGGCCGGCCTCTCGGGCAAGCTCGGCGCCGGCATCGTCTCGGCCCCGGATCGCCTCGACCTGTCCGAGCTGCGGCTCGACGAGGGCGGCTTCTGGGCGCGGCTGCACATCTGGCGCATCAAGCCCCCGTCCCAGATCGTGGACATCGAGGCGACCGGCCAGCTCGGCTGGAAGGACGACTGCCTCGTGCTGCGGCTGCAGTCCCTCGAACGCCCCGACAAGGGCGAGATCGCGGCCAGGCGCATGCCGCTGAACCTCGAGCTGGGGCCCGTCGATCTGCCCTGGCCCATCGACGCCCTCGAGACCCTCGGCGGCGGTGTGATCGTTCGCGGCCGGCTCCCCGAACCCGATCCGTCCTGATCCCGTTCAGAGGGGTTCGCCGACGAACTCGCCGGCCAGCTGCGCCAGATCCAGTTCCCCGGGCACCTTCTTCCAGACGAGATCCGGACCCATGCGGGGATGGGCGTCCAGGCCTCCCCGGTCGGGCCGCGGGATACGCCCCGCTGCGAGATCCCGGCGCAACACGGGCAGGAGCCCCTCGAGGGCGATCCAGGCGCGGATGCGGACGCCGTCGTCGTTGTTGTGCACGGCGTCGTAGAACAGATCCGGCTCGGCCGGCATCTGCGCGGCGACGTCGATCACGTCCACGCCCCGTTCGTCAGCCCAGCAGCCCAGGGCACGGTTCTGCAGGTCGGCCGCCCGACGCACGGTATCGTAGCTGCAGGGCCAGAGCCGCTCGTTGAGGTGCGCGTGGATGGCCGCGTGGCGCGTGGCGTCCAGCCGCAGATCGGCGTGCGCCAGCCACACGAACGTCAGCGCCACCAGCGAGGCCTCTCCCTCGACGGCCAGCGACTGCAGGTGGTCGAGGTGACGGGGCACCTCGGGAGCCACGGGCCAGGCATCGTCGGGGCCGCATCCGTCCACCCAGGCCGCCGGCTCCACGCGGAACGTCTGGGCGGGCTTGGGTGGCTCGGGCGTCGAAGCCGCGCGATCCAACACCGTGCTCAGGCGGCGCGCCGTGGCCCAGTGATCGCCGACCGTGCGCCACGCCTGTCGGAGCCGGGACGCCTCGGGCGGGAGCTGCTCAGGGGGGGCGGGCCCCTCGATGGGATCGTCGAAGGTCACCACGGAGCTGGGTTGCAGGTCGTTCGCGCCCTCGTAGTACACCAGGTAGTCCGGCTCCAGCGGCATGACCTCGGTCTCGGCGATGGCCGCGATGGCGTCGGCGCCGATGCCGTCGCGGCCCGCGTTGATCACCTCGAAGCGCGCGGCGATCCCCTCGCGCTGGGCCCAGCGGTTCAGCCACGCCTGCAGCAGCTCCGGGTACGAGACCGTCGCGGCTCGATTGAGGGTGGTGGACGCCCCCAGGCAAACGATGCGGACGGTATCGTCTGGCTTGTCCAGCGGGACCTCCGGGCCCCGCCAGCCGTAGCTGTTGGTGTTGAACGCCGGCGGCAAGGTGGCGCGCGCCGGAAGTCGATAGGGCACGGCGAGCGGACTGCCGGGCTCCGACTCGAACACCAGCACCTCGTCCACGCTCCTGAGGAAGGGGTAGCGCGCCTCCGCTTCGGGCTGGAACCTCTCCGACGCGAGCATCCGTCGGTTGTACACCTGGTTGACGCCGTACCCGTGCCTCACCTCCCTCTCGATGAAGTCGAGGCGGTGCGGGCGGCTGGCCGGGGCGGGAAGCTCCTCGAACAGCCACGCGGGGTCCACCCCTTCGGCGAACGTCCATCGATCGGCGAAGTCACCCAGGTCGAAGCGCCCCACCTCGTACCAGGGCGCGCCTCGCGCCGTATGCCGGGCCGTGTACGTCAGCTCCAGGCGGTCCAGGCGGTAGTCGCCGAGCACGCGGAGGACGCCCTCACACACCAGCAGGGCCAGCGCGGTGGAACCCACGGCCAGCAGCAGCCTGGCCGCGTGGGGCCGGTATCGGTGCGGTTCAGCTCCCATGGCCCGTCCGCCCTCCCGGTGCCAACCCTAGCACGGGCTGGTGCTGCGACGGCTTGCGGCGGTACCCTACGGGCCCATCTTCGACAACGAAGGAGACGGTGCATGCAAGGCAAGGCGCTGCCGGACCGGGGTCACGACGCCGAGGACATCCTCGCCACCATGGAGGCGCTGCGGGACGGGGACGTCCAGTGGCACGACGGCAAGGTCTGGAGCCTGGTGTTCCACGCCGGGGACGAGCTGTCCCGCTTCACCAAGCGGGCCTACACCACGTTCTTCTCCGAGAACGGCCTCAACCCCAGCGCGTTCCCCAGCCTCAAGCGCCTCGAGAACGAGGTCGTCTCCATGACCACCGCGCTCCTGGGCAACGAGGCGGACGTGGTCGGGAGCATGACCTCGGGCGGCACCGAGAGCATCCTCATGGCCATCAAGACCGCCCGGGAGTGGGCGCGCGTCCACCGCCCCCGCGTGCGCAACCCCGAGATGGTGCTCCCGGTGAGCGCCCACCCCGCCTTCGAAAAGGCCGCGCACTACTTCGGCGTCAAGCCCGTACACGTCAAGGTCGGCCCCGACTACCGCGCCGACGTGCGCGCCACCCGCCGCGCCATCAACCGCCGCACCATCCTCGTCGTCGGCTCCGCCCCCCAGTACCCCCAGGGCGTCGTCGATCCCATCCACGAGCTCGCCACCCTCGCCCGCCACCGCGGCATCCTGTGCCACGTGGACGCCTGCGTCGGCGGCTTCATGCTCCCCTTCGTGCGCGCCCTGGGCTACCCCGTGCCCGACTTCGACTTCCGCGTCCCCGGCGTCACCTCCATGTCCGTGGACCTGCACAAGTACGGCTACGCGGCCAAGGGCGCCTCCGTGGTGCTCTACCGCGACCCCGAGCTCCGCAAGCACCAGTACTTCGCCTACACCGACTGGCCCGGCGGCATCTACGTCTCGCCCACCATGGCCGGCACCCGCCCCGGGGGGGCCATCGCCGCCGCGTGGGCCGTCATGCACCGCCTCGGCCGCGAGGGTTACGAGGAGATCGCCCGCCAGGTCATGGACACGGCCCGGCGCCTGCGCCGCGAGATCGACGCCATCGACGGCGTCCACGTCCTCGGCGAGCCCCACATGAGCGTCATGTGCATCGCCTCGGACACCCTCGACATCTACGAGGTCGGCGACCACATGCAGGAGCGCGGCTGGCACCTCGACCGCCAGCAGTTCCCCGCCAGCCTCCACCTGACCATCAACCACGCCCACCTCGACAGCGCCGACCAGTTCATCGCCGACCTGCGCGAGGCCGCCGCCGCCTCGGTCCGCGACGACCGCGAGCGCTGGATCGAGCGCTCCAAGCAGGTGCTCATCCACACCGCCCTGCGCCTCATGCCCGCGCCCGTGGCCACCCGCGTCACCGCCTTCGCCAGCAGCAAGCTCGGCGTCGGCACCGGCGACGTGCCCACCCGCAGCGCCGCCATGTACGGCATGATGGCCGCCCTGCCCAACCGCGGCGACCTCGAGACCATCGTCATCGACCTCTTCGACAAGATGACCCGCTACGACCCCGACGCCGAGATCAAGCTCCCACCACCTCCGGCGTGAGCCCTCGTTCCCTTCCACCGACGACCAATCCCGCATCCAGCAGCAGGTCGATCAGCTCATCCGCATCCTCCGCCGTCGCCGGCCCCCTCCCACAATCCTCCAGCAGCACCAGCACCTCCGCCCTCGACCTCGCCATCCGCGCCAGCGCCGGCACCAGCCGCCGCAACAACTCGTACCCATGCCGCTCCCCCCTCGCCGGCGGCACCCGCACGATCCCCATCGGCCCCACCGTATCGTGCCGCCCCGGCCGCCCCGGCCGCGCCACCCACGTCGTCGTCACGTTGATCCGCTCCAGCCACCGCCGCACCGCCGGCGTCCTCCACCGCCCCTGCGGCAGATCCACGATCAGCCCCTGATCCGCAAAGATCTTCGCCAGCCGCCGCAGCCTCACCGCATGCTCCCTCGTCGGCGGCAGCGCCGCCGGCAGCGGCAACCTCACCCCCGCCAGCGACCCCATCGTCGCCAGCAGCTCCAGCGTATGTATCCCCGGATGAAACGGCAGCCCACTCCCCTGCATCTGTATCCACTGCGACGGCAACGTCACCACCAGCCTCGGCCCATCCTCATCCAGCTCCGCCGCCAGGATGAGGTCCGTGACGCTGTCCAGCGGGATCTCGAGGGCCGAGTAACGACGGGAGTACGTGGCGAGCAGCAGGGTAGGGGACGCATGAGCCGGGTAGATCGACCCAACCCAGTGCGGATGTCGAAAGCCGGTCGTACCGACGTGCAGGTGCGCGGTCATGGGGTGATTGTAGCTGAACAAACGTTCAGTAGAAAGACCGCGGATTGGCCAATCTCCGCCCTTCCCCCGTTACGCTCCTCGTTCCCACGGTCCCCCGTGGGAACGTCTCCCCGGGCGCTCCAGCGCCCTTCCCTTCCCCGTTGCGACGAAGCGCAGAAGGCTGCTCCGCCCGTCGCTCGACGGAGTGTGCCCTGGTGCTCACCCCCCGCAACGGCGCGCCGGCGCCGCCCCAAGGGCGCGGGCCGGCCCCCCCCGGCCGCCCC
>CAZLEO010000120.1:0-26791 GCA_964558555.1 uncultured Rickettsiales bacterium
CGCCGTGCGGTCCCCCCGCCCACTGTTGGGTTGACAAACCTTGCCCACAGCCCCAACGGGCCCCCCCCCCCCCCCACACACACACACCCACCCACCCCAGAAGTTGAGGGATTTGCCTTGGTTTCGCCTCGGCAGGAAGACCCGAACGAGAAGGGCAGCACCTCGGCAGTAGGGGCTGACCGGGAACTTCTCGGGGCTCGACCTGGGAGGGGGCGGTGCTCGGCCGCGGGAGGCGTCGCCGGGGGCGGGCGGAGCTGGGGAGGGTCTCTCAGTCGCCCGGGGTCTCACCACCCCCGTGGTGATCGCACTGGCAGCCCTCGCCGCCTTCGCCGCCCTCGTTCCCGCACGTGCAGCCGCCCTGCCCCTCGCCCCCCTTGCAGCCGTGGTGCCCCTTGCCGTGGCCCCCCTTGTGGCCGTGGCCGGTCATGTGCTCGAGGAACATCGCCTTGGCCTCGCCGCGCTGCTCGTCGGTGAGCAGGTCCAGGATGTCGAGCTTGTAGGTGAGCTTGAGCTGGTCCATCTCGCCCTGGATGCGGTGGAGCTCCGCGGTTGCCGCCAGGATCGCGTCCCGGTCCAGATCGTCGGCCTTCCACAGCTCCACCAGCTCGTCGTGGCGGGCGGTGAAGGTCTCCCTGAGCTCGGCCTTGGCCGCCTTCTTGGCCTCGCGGAGCGGGCCGATGGCCTCCCGCTGCTCGTCGGTGAGTCCCACCGCCTCGCTCAGGCGGTCGAGCATGCGGCCGTGACCCTTGTGTTCCTTCTTGCCCTCGGCCCCGTCCCCGTGGCCGTCGCCGCTCTTGCAGGTGCACTCCTCCTGGCCCTCGCAGGCCGCCGCCGGGGCGGTCAGTCCGAGTCCCAGGACGACCAGTGCCGCGCTCAAGATCATCGCTCTCATCGTAGGTTCTCCCGTTCCGTAGGTGCCTGCCGCGGAGTCTGGAGCCGCTGCGACCCCGTCCGCGGCGACGTCGCTGTTCGCGCAACACTAGCAACTCCGGGAGATTTGGCGAGCTCCACCGTCCACCCACCCCCGGAGTCGAAGGGCGTTGGCCCTGGCTTCGCCTCGGCCCGAGGACCTGCTCAGGACCGGGTGGGCCCCGACGGGGGTTGCCTTGGCTCCGCTTCGGAAGGAGGATCTGGGCAGCGGGAATGTCGTCGAGCCCCGCAAAAACGCCTGCGGCCCGGAACCGGTGGGCCGGAAGAAACCAGGGCAGGAAACCTTGCGAACCCTCTGGACATGGTTGGTGACGGGCGCGTGTTACGTCCACATCCTCCACTGGGGGGTGTGGGTGTTCGTCGCCGGTGTGATCGGGAGGGCGTTGACCTTCCCCTTCGATGCCCGCCGCCGGGTGCCCCAGGCCTGTGCCATCGCGCTGTGGGGCTGGGCCCAGTTCCTGACCAATCCGTTCTGGCGGGTGCGGGTCGAGGGCAAGGAGCACCTGCGCGGAGGCGGCCCCTTCTTGGTGTGCTGCAATCACCAGTCGCTGCTGGATTCACTGGCGATGCTGCGGCTGGGCCATCAGGTCAAGTTCATCAGCCACCGCAAGGTCTTCGACGCGCCCCTGCTGGGCACGATGATGCGGTTGTGCGGGTACGTGGCGGTGGATCCGGGCAATCCCTTCCCCGCACCCGACGTGGCCCGGGAGATCGGCGGCTGGTGGGAGCTGGGCGAGAGCGTCTGCCTCTACCCCGAGGGAACCCGCTCGAAGGACGGCGAGCTCCAGCCCTTCAAACACGGCGGCTTCCGCCTGGCCCGCAACCACCGCGTCCCGGTGCTACCCGTGGCCATCGACGGCACCCACGGGATCCTGCCCAAGGGCGCCTTCGCCCTACGCGGGCGCGTGTTCCATCGGATCACCGTGCGGATCCTCCCTCCGATCCCCCCCGAGCAGTACGGAGACGACCCCATCGCGCTGGCGAAGACGACCCACGACGTGATCGAGGCCGCGCTGGACGATATCCGCCGACCGGCCGCGGCCGGCAACTCGATGATCATCATCGGAGGAGGCGTGGCCGGCCTGGCAATGGGCGCCTACGGCCAGATGAACGGCTTCGAGACCCGGGTCCTCGAGCAGCACACCCGGGCCGGTGGGCTGGTCACCGGCTGGCGCCGCAAGGGCTACAACTTCGAGGGCTGCCTGGGACAGCTGGTGGGCTCGGCGCCGGGGCTTCAGCCCGCCTGGCACCAGATCTGGCGCGAGCTGGGCGTGGTCCAGGACCGGGAGATGGTCCACCACGACGAGACGATGCGCATCGAGGGCCCGGACGGACGCACCCTCCACCTCTACGCGGACCTCGATCGACTCCAGCGGCACCTGAACGAGCTGTCCCCGGCCGATGCCCGCGTGATCGCCGAGCTGTGCGACAGCGCCCGCAAGCTGTCCCGCTGCGCGCCTCCGATCCTCAAGCCCCGGGAGCTGATGGGGCCCCGGGACGGGCTCGACGCCCTGCGGCGTTTCCTGCCCTACTTTCGACTCATTCGCCGGTACCAGCGACAGTCGGTGGAGGACTTCGCCGCCCGCTTCGAGGACCCCTTCGTGGGCCAGGCGCTGACGTGGGCCTACGACCTGCCCGACTTCCCGATGTTCACGCTGATGTTCTCGCTGGGCTTCCAGCACAACCGGATGGTCGGCTACCCGATGGGCGGATCCGTGGGATTCGCCGAGGGATTGGAGCGCCGGTACCGGGAGCTGGGCGGTGAGGTGGTGTTCCGCTCGAAGGTCGACGAGATCCTGGTGGAGAACGACCGCGCGGTGGGGGTCCGGATGGCCGACGGCAGCGAGGAGCGCGCCGACATCATCGTCTCGGCCGCCGACGGGTACTCCACGATCTTCGGGATGCTGGACGGCCGTTACGTCGACGATCAGATCCGCGAGTATTACGACCAATGGCCGACCTTCCTCTCCCTGGTCCAGGTCTCGCTGGGGGTCGACCGGGACTTCTCCGACGAACACCACCGCGTGCTGTTCACCCTCGACGAGCCGATCGTCATCGCCGGCGAACCCCACCACCGCATCTGCGTCAAGCACCTGTGCTACGAGCCGTCCGCGGCGCCGCCGGGCAAGTCCGTCCTGGGGATGATGTTCGCCTGCGAGTACGAACCGTGGGCCGAGCTGGCGAAGGACCGCGCGGCGTACGACGCCGAGAAACGCCGCATCGCCGACGAGGTCATCGCTCGGCTCGACGAGCGATATCCCGGGCTCGCGGACCAGGTCGAGACGGTCGACGTGACCACGCCGATGACCTACGAGCGTTACACGTCCAACTGGAAGGGGTCCATGGAGGGCTGGCTGGTCACCACCGGTGTGCTGGCCAAGCTGGTGCGCGGCAAGACCATGCGCAAGACCCTCCCGGGACTGGACGGCTTCTACATGATCGGCCACTGGGTCGAACCCGGCGGCGGCGTTCCGGCGGCGGCCCTGTCGGGACGCAACGCGGTCCAGCTGATCTGCCACGCCCGCAAGCGCCCCTTCGTGACGACCGTCCCCTGACGACTCGACGATCGCGGACCAGGGCGCCCGCTGCCTTCGGCTGGTCTCGAACCAGAGCCGGGATTCCTGGATCGAATCGGGCGCGCGGGGGAGAATCGTGCCCATGGATATCCGACGGCGTTGGACAACGGTCCTGTGGCTTCTGGGCGCGCACCTGTGCTCCGGGTGTGTCCCGCCGCAGACCGATGATCTCGGGAGCTCGCAGGAGGCCATCGTCGGTGGCACCGAGACCGCGGAGTGGCCCGCGATCGGCGCCTACCTGATCGACGGGGGAAACTCGGGCATCTGCACGGCGACGCTGGTGGCGCCGGACGTGTTGTTGACCGCGGCGCACTGTGCGGACGGGGCCGGGGAGCTGGATACGTGGACGAATGCGCCCAACGCCTGGGCCTCGTCGTCGGACGAGTGGGTCGCCGTCAGGGAGGCCGTGCTGCACCCGCTGTACGAGGTGGGTGAGTCCTGGTACGCCCACGACCTGGCGGTGCTGTTGCTCGACGAGCCGGTCACGGACATCGAGTACATCCCGGTGAACACGCTGGACTTCGACCACACCTGGACCGGCAGGTCGCTGCACTACGTGGGCTACGGGTCGGACACCACCTACCAGGGTCCCGGCGCGGGCATCAAACGGGAGACCGACATCCCGATCCTCGACTACTACCAGGAATTCTTCTACGGCTTCGCCGAGGGGACCAACACCTGCTCGGGGGACTCGGGCGGGCCGGCGCTGGTGGAGCTGGACGGGCACCTGTACGTCGCAGGCGTGCTCTCGTGGGGCTGGTCGTGGAACGAGAGCCAGGACCACTGCAAGTACGGCGGCAACGCCTCGATGCGCACGGACCACGAGCTGGACTTCCTGGCGGAATTCTTCGATCCCTACGAGACGCCCTACCCCGAAGGCGACGACGACACCACCGAAGAAGACCCCGGGGACGGCGAGGACCTGGAGGACGACGAGGGCGGTTGCGAGTGCAGATCGGATCCCCGGTCACCCCTCGCCGGATCCCCCGCGATCGCCTTGCTGATCGTCTTCGTAACAGTCGTTGTGCACCGGCGTCGGGGTCGATCCGGGGTCAGGCGGTGATGCCCATCCGCGACAGGTGCTCGAGCAGGATCGCCCGCTGACGGTTGGGGGTGAACCGCAGCGGGTCCAGCAACGCATTCAGCCTCAGGCCCTCCATCAGACACAGCAGCCGGTCCGCCTCCCGGTTCGGTTCGAGGGTCGGCGGGGCCTCGCCGGCGACGTGGAGCGCCTCGAGGGTCCAGCGCAGTTCGTCCCGCAGTTCTTTGCGGAACCGCCGCTGGCGGTTGCGGGCGGCTGGTTCGGGGAGAGCCGCCGCGAGGAGGTGAACGGCGGCCGCGGACTCGTCGGCGTCGTCGGCGTCGTCGATCACCAGCGACGACACCTGACGCCGGAGGGCCTGGACCGGGGTCTCGCCCGGCAAGCTCCGTACCCGCAGCAACGTGCGCGCGAACAGGGTCTCGGCCACGTGGACCAGGAGATCCCGCCGGTCCCTGAAGTGGTGAGTGATGGTCCCGGTGGTGCGGCCCATCTGCCGGGCCACGGCACGCAACGAGGCCGCGGTGACGCCGCGGCGGGAGATCTCGCTCAGGGCCGCGGCGACGATGCCGTCCCGCATTCGTTCCCGTTCGGAGGTTGTCATGGGTCAATCATACATCACAACAGTTGTCATGTACGGACAGTCCATCGTTTTTTGGGTCGTCGATCCTCTCTCGTCCGAAGGGGCTCCCCGTCAGTCGTGCCACAGCACGTCGGCCGTCCCCGTCACGTGATTGCAGTAGCGGGCCAGCGAGAACAGGTAGTCGGACAGGCGGTTGATGAACACCCGTGCGCCCCTCAGATGCTCGGGGAACTCCCCGGTCCGGGGATCCGCGTACGCCAGGTTCACCCGGCGCTCCATGCGGCGACAGACGGTCCGTGCCAGGTGGGCCGCAGCCGCGGCCGGGTGCCCGCCGGGCAGGATGAACCCACCGAGGGGCGGCACAACATCTGTTATCCGGTCGATGGAGGCTTCGAGGCGGCGGATGTCGTCGTCCCCGATGGGGACCAACTTCGCCAGCTGAGGGGACTCTGCGGATGTGGCCAGAAGCGAGCCCACCGTCAGCAGGTCGGACTGCACGGCCCGGATCTCGGCCAGCAGCTCCGCCTGGTCCGCGGGCAGGGCCGCCCCGACCAGTCCCAGCGCAGCATTCAGCTCGTCCAGCGCTCCGTAGGCGTCCACCCGTGGGTCCGCCTTGGCCACCCGCTCGCCGGAGAACAGGCTCGTGTTCCCCGCGTCGCCGCCACCGGTGTACAGCTTCATCGTTCCTCCCTGCCCCCTCACCTTAGGACCGCGCGGCTCTCCACGCACGGCGTCAGGAGCCATCCCAGGTCTGCAGGGGACCCACCACGTCCACGGTGGCGCGCTCGAGCGCCCCGGTGAGCCACCCGCCCCCCGGAGGTGTTCCCGCGTACCAGACGCTGCGCGTGTCCACGATCAACAGGTAGCCGTCGTACCCCGGCGTGAGAAGGTACGGCGGGGAGGCCACGGCCGTCAGCTCGATGTCCAGCCCCACACCCACGGTCCCCGGCCGCTGGGCCAGGGCCCACATCATGCCCCCGAGGTGGTTCTCGAAGTAGTCCGAGTCCTCGTACAGGGCGGTCATCAGCAGGATCCCCGGGAGGATGCCCTCACCAGGCGCCAGCACCAGGCCGGCGTCCTGCCAGGCGTAGGGGTCGCCCTCCAGGCCATGGATCTGCCACTCGCCGATGGAACGAAGACCGGCGATGTCCCCGTTGATCGCCTGGTCGGGCAGCTCTACCCCCGTCGGGTTGCCCTTGTGCGGCGCCACCCACTCGGGACGCGCCACGACCGGGTCCACCCCCGACGCCGCCGCGTCCAGATCCACCTCGTACCCCTCGGGAAGCTGCCAGAGCCGTAGACCTCGAATATCCGGCGGCTCTCCAGCTTCCAGGGTCGCGTCGGAGAGCGCCGACGACAGCAGGGTCACCGACCCTCGCCCGCGCACCACGCCGGTGCCGTCCTCGCGCACGAACAGCGCGGTCATCGGGTCCACGCCCACCCCCAGCGGTGCCCAGGCTCCGTCGGCCTTCCAGCGCTCGACGAAGACCGACAGCCGGCCGATCCGCCCCCGCTCGGTGAAGTGGGTGTCGGTGATCACCCCCGGCAGCATCTGGGGCATGAAGTCGTCGCTGAACGTGATGTACGGGTCGTGGGGATCGAGCAGGGCCTCCCACGCGGCCACGCTGCCTACGGCCGCGTCGTAGACCCGCTCGCCCAGGACGGCGCAACCGGCCGACGAGCCGCCGATCACCGCCCCCCGGTCCCAGGCCGCCGTCAGCGCGTCTTGCAGGGCCGTCCCCCGCCAGTGTTCGAGGTAACGAGCCTGGTCGCCCCCGCGGATGAAGATCCCGTCCGCGGCCTCCACCGCCGCCACGGCGGCCGGATCCTCGGCGTCGGTGCTGCTCTCGGTGTTGACGGTCTCGGCCGACGCCGCCCCCAGCTCGACGAAGTACCCATCCCAGAACAGCAGGTCATCGTAGCTCTCGGGGTCCTCGATCGCCCCCAGGGTGACCAGGTGACCGTACCCCGCGGCCTCCACGAAGGGCGCGAACACCGAGTCCTCCTCGGCGCCGCCACCGTGGAGCATCAGCCGGACCGCGTCCCCGTCGCCGGTGGTGTCATCGTCGCCGGTGGCGTCGTCGTCGTCCGAGGTGTCGTCGTCGCCGGTGGCATCGTCGTCGTCGTCCCCGGCCGGGCCGGAGTCGTCGTCACCGTCGGAAGGGCAGCCGCCCAGCAGCAACCCCGCCAGGAGCAGCGCCCGGCCCCACCCGGTTCCCCATCGGTCCATCTCTCCTCCACGCGCGGCCTCATCGCCCCCGCCAGGGTACCAGACCCCCCTCAACGCCCCGCCGTCACCCGGGGCAAGGTCGGCGGCACCCGCACCGTCCGCCCCACGTCGGGTGGATCGAACGACACCAGACGCCCCCCTCGCCACACCATCCAGCGCAGGGAGGGATGCTCCAGCTCCACCGGGAAACGGAAGGTGACCCGGGCTGGCCGCCCGTCCCCGGTGATCTCGTCGATCTCCGCCCGCAACTCCCCCACCTCCACCACGTCGCCCGCGGCGAAGGGGAAGGCCCGGGGAGAGCGACAGAGTTGCTGCCCGCGGGTGGCCAGAAAGCCCCGACGGGGGGTGATCGTCAGCGAGGTCGCGTCCTCCCGGGTGACCGACAGGTCGCTCTCCAGGTGCCCCAGCCAGCTCACCGCCCGCGGCCCGGGCTCCCCCTCCAGCTCCCGCAGGAGCTTGACGTAGCCGCTGAACTCCACGCCGTTGACCAGCACGAGGCGCTGGTCCGCGATCCCCCCGTCCACCGGTACTTGCCGTTCCACCTCGTCGAAGATGCCGAACACCTGGCCCAGGGCGCCGATCTGCAGGGGGGTCAGCAGGGGCGCGAGTACGAGGTTGAGCAGGACCAGCCCCCCCGCGGCCCAGTGGACCCGCCGCCCGACCCCGCCGGTCCCCTCGAGCCAGCCGCTCCACGCCAGCCCCTCCGCCAGCAGGCCCGCCCCACCGACCGCGGCGAACAGCAGCAGGCGGTTCATGGGGAAGGAGGCGCAGACCGGGATCAGGCCGATCAGGGTGCCCACCGCCCAGAACCGGGCCAGGGGCCGCTCCCGCCACAGCCCCCGCAGGCCCAGGGCGAGCCCGCCGAGCAGAACCGCCGCGCCGATGGACCAGCCCAGCTGGCCCGCACCGGGGACGAAGGCCCAGACGTCGGCCATCGGGAACTCGAGCAACAGGGATTGCAGGAGGATCGGGACCCGCTCCAGCACAGCGCGCGCGAACCCCAGCGGATGGCTGCTGGGATCCACGTACACGTCGGATCCGTAGGTCCCGTACCCGAGCATCCGGTGGACGACCAGGTAGATCGCGGTCACCGCGCCGTAGGGCAGCAGGCTGGCGACGCGGGTGGCGGGGCGCCCCCGGTCGAGGAAGAGGGCGAACGCGAAGAGGTACCCCAGCGCCACCACCGCGAGTTCACCGGCCATCAAACCCGCGGAAAACGCCAGGAGCGCCAGGGGCAGCCCGGCCGACCAGCGCCGCCGTCGCCACGCGTCGTGGCCGATGAGGGTCGCCAGCCCAAGGGCGACCGCGATCAGCGCGTTGCGGTTGGCGATCCAGCCCACCGGCGCCGCCCGCACGTCGTCGAGGGCGAACAGGGCGAGGGCCAGCATGGCCACCGCCCCCGGTCCGTGCAGGCGCCGATAGGTCACCGCCGCCAGGGCCAGGACCAGGGCCATCCAGGCCAGGCTGTGGAGGTGCATCGCCCACGGCGTCCGGGGCCACAGGGCGTAGTCCAGCTGGTGGGTGAGCGCGGTGAGCGGCCTCAGGAAGGTGGCGCGGATCCCCGGCGCGGCCCACCAGGGGAGGATCCCCACGTCGATCAGCTGCTCGTTGTGGGCCTGCACCCCGTCCATGAACACGAACAGATCGAGGGTCGGATCGTCCACCGGCGGCAGGGTCTCGCTCCCCAGGATCCGCGCCCGATGCATGTGATCGTCGGCCAGCCAGCCCAGCCCCAGGGCCGGGAGGCAGGTGCCCAGGGACAGGGCCAGGATCCAGGGGACGGCCCGGGGTCGCGAGATCCACCTCGTCCACCGTCTCAGCAACGCGGGAACCCTCCCCCTCGCCCGGCCACGCGGGCGCGAACATCTCGACGGGTGTACAGTACACCGATCCGCGCCCTTCGGAACGGAGCATCGATGATCCCCTGTCTCCCTGGCCCCCGCGGGGTCGCACTCGCCGTCCTGCTGACCGTGCTCGCGCCCCAGCCCCACGCCCGGGCCGCGGATGGCTGGCGGGACCTCCCCCACTTCGAGGCCACGCCCGAGCAGCTCCTCGCCGCGGCCGTGGAGGCGGACGAGCTGGCCGTGGACGTGGTCATCCTCCACAAGGACGTCCGCTACCGCTGGGACGACGAGGGGCGGGTGGAGTCGATCTTCCACCAGGTGTACGTGGTCCGGACCAAGGCTGCCCTCGAGGGCTGGGGCCTGACCGAGGCCCAGTGGTCCCCCTGGCACCAGGATCGCCCCGAGCTGCGGGCCCGGGTGGTCGGGCCGTCGGGGTCCGAACACTGGCTGGACCCGGCGTCCGTGGCCGAGGCGGCCGTGGCCCAGCTCGACCCCACCATGTTCGACGACGATCGCCTGCTCCGCGCGCCCCTCCCGGGCATGACCGCCGGGGCGGTGGTGGAGGAACAGATCATCTACCGGGACCGGGAGCCCTTCTTCGCCGGGGGGGGCGTCACCCGGGTCCCCGTGGGCGAATTCGTCCCGGTCCAGAGCAGCCGGATCCACCTGGAGGCCCCGACCAGCCTCCGCCTGCGCTGGCGGGCCACCGACATCGAACCCGACGTGCGCAAGCGCCGCTCCCGGGGCGTGGATCGGGTCGACCTGGAGTTCGTCGACCTCCAGCCGCTGACCGGCCTGGAGAGCTTCCTGCCGCCGGACCGGATGCCGGTCCCCTACGTGGAGTTCTCCACGGCTGCCTCGTGGGGAGACGTGGCGCGGCGCTACCACGATCTGCTGACCCCCACCCTGCGCGACGAGGGCCTCGAGCCCCTGGTCGAGCAGGTTCGCCAGGGATCGCAGGAACGGGGCGAGCTCGTTCGCCGGGCCCTCTCCGCGGTCCAGCAACGGGTCCGCTACACCGGCGTCGAGTTCGGTCAGCAGTCCATCGTCCCCTACCCCACCACCGAGACCCTCGCCCGGGGGTACGGCGACTGCAAGGACCAGGCGATCCTGCTGGTGGCGGTTCTGCGCGAGGTGGGCGTCGAGGCCGACGTGGCCCTGCTTCGCGCGGGCCCGGGGCCGGACATCAGCGCCGACATGCCCGGCCTGGAGCTCTTCGATCACGCCATCGTCCGGGTGGCCGGTGATCCGGAGATCTGGATCGATCCCACCGCACAGTACACGCCCGCCGGCGGGCTCCCGCTGGGCGACCAGGGGCGACTGGCCCTGCTGGCGCGCACCGACACCTCCGGGGTGGTCCCGACGCCGTCCCCCCCCTCGTCCGCCACGCTGTACCGGGAGGTGCGCCAGGTGTCCCTCCCGGTGGAGGGCCCGGCGCGGATCGTCGAGGAGACCTCGGCCACGGGCTGGATCGGTGATTCCCTGCGGTTCAGCTTCTCCGGCGGCGACGACGACGCCATCGCCGGGCATCTGGCCGAGTACGCCCGGGAGATGTACTCCGCCGACGCGGTGGAGAGCTGGGAGCTGACGCGGGGTGAGGACCCCGACGACGGCCCGTTCGCCATCCGGCTCGATCTCCCCGGAGCTCTGCAGAGCTACTCGACGGGCGCCGAGGCGTCCTCGGCCACCAACCCCCTGGTGGTCCTCACCTGGCTCCCCCAGCCCGTCACCCTCCTCCCGGCCGAGGGGGGCCAGCCCCTGCACACCCGGGAGCACCCCCTGGCGATCCCCCGTCACCGGGCAGAGCTGGTCGTCCGCGTGACCGCAGCCCCCGGATATCGGCTCCAGGAGCTACCCGAGAGCCGGTCCACCCGCTGCGGGCCGGCCGTGCTCGAGGAGACCTATTCCGCCCTCGACGACGGGACCGTCGAGGCGATCTTCGTGGTGGACACCGGCGACGGTGTGCTCTCGCCGGTGGAGGCCGAGCAGCTGCGCGTCGCGGTCAACGATCTGGAATACAGGGCCCCGATCGCCGTCACCTTCCACCAGGAGGGTGAGGTGCACCTGGCCCACGGTCGCATCTCGGAGGCCATCGGCGCGTACGACGCGTTGATGCAGGCCCACCCGGACCAGGCGCTGTACCGCTCCCTGCGCGGGGCGGCGATGCTTCCGGCCGGCTTCGGCGAGGCCGCCCGCGCGGAGGCCCGTCGGGCGGTGGAGCTGGATCCGGAGTCGCCGTCGGCGTGGCGCTACCTGGCCTACGTGCTCATGCACGACGTCCACGGCCGGGAGCTCCAGTGGCCCTTCGACCGGGACGGTGCGATCGAGGCCCTGGAGCGCGGTCTGCAGCTGGATCCCGGGGACGACCTGGCCAAGCAGAACCTCGCGCTGGTCCTCGAGCACGACGAGCGGGGCTGGCGCCACGGCGGGGGGGCGGACCTGCAGCGGTCCGCCCAGCTCTACCGGGAGATCCGAGCCCACCATCGGGCCCCGGATCTGGACCTTCGGCTGGGGTTCGTGCTGTACCACGCCGGCGAGCACGGGGAGCTCCAGGCCCTGGCCCGGGAGATGCCCCAGTCCCTGGGCCGGGACGCCCTGCTGTACGCCTCCATCGCCCTGTCCGATGGATCCGAAAAGGTCATCGCCGAGGCGAACCGCTCGGCCATGGGCGGCGCGGCCCGGGGGGACGAGCTCCAGGAGGCGGCCCGCCTGCTGCTCCACACCCGACACTACGCGGAAGCCGCGGCCCTGCTGCGGGCGGCCGCGGGGAACTCCTCCAACCCGGTGGCGCTGCGCCAGCAGGCTGGCCGGATCGAACAGATCCAGCCCTATGGCGAGGCCCTGGCGGCGGCCGAGGGTCCCACCGAGGTGGTGCTGCGGCTGATGGCGGCCCTCTTCGAGCCGGGCACCGAACCCGAGGAGCTGCGGGAGCTGTTCCGCGACGACCCGGACGCCGCCCAGGGGGACGAGACGGCGCTGGCAGAGACCCTGGCCGAGATGCGCGCCCTGATGCGGCGGGACGGCGTGGCCCCGGGGGTGGTCCTCGACCTGGGGTTCGGCTCCCTGGAGTTCGACGTGGAGGGGGACGACCGGACCGGGTACCGGGTGAAGGGGACGTCGCCGGACGGCAGTGCCCTCGACGCCCTGTTCGTGGTCAAGCAGCGGGGGGAGTACCGCGTCGCCGGGTCGTGGACCGTGCCGTCCGGGGTCGGCCACGAGGCCCTGGAGCGGGCCGCGCGCGGGGACCTCGAGGGGGCCAGGCAGTGGCTACGCTGGGCTGCCGAGGAGTACCCACCGGTCCCCCCGGGGTCGGCCGATCCCCTGGGTGTCGCGGCGTTCCAGCTGCTGTGGACGGACGAAGAGGAGCCGGACCGGGCCCGGATTCGACTGGCGGCCGCGGCCCTGGCCGCGCCGGTGTTCGGCTCGGACGCCGCGCCGGTCCTCGAGCGCGCCCGCAAGGCTGGACTGGCCGAGGGCGAGGAGGTGCCGGTCGACCGCGCCCTGTCGGTGGCCTACGCCGCCTCCGGCGACCACGAGCGCTCCCTGGAGGCGGCGCAGCGGATGGCCGCGGCGCTGCCCGACCACCCGCTCCCCCTGAGGCGGCAGGTCTACGCCCTGCTGGAGCTGGAGCGGCTGGACGAGGCGATGGAGGTGGCCCGGAAGCTCGAGGACCGCTTCCCCCGGGACGAGCGGGCCCGGAGCATCGTCGCCTCGGTCGCCGAGGCCCAGGGGGACGCCGCGCTCGCCATCGAGGTGCTGCGGGCGATGGACGCGGAACGGCTGGCGGGGCCCGTCTCGCTCAACCAGCTCGCCTGGTTCCTGATCTTCGCCGAGCCCGGGAGCGAGGAGGCGGTGGAGATCGCCACCCGGGCCACCACCGGCAGCCCGACCCTGGACGCGGCCTCCATGCACACCCTGGCCACCGCCCTGGCCGAGCAGGGGCGAACCCACGAGGCCCGCGAGGTGCTCGTCCTGGCCCTCGACCAGCTGGACAGCGCCGACGAGTTGCCCGACGTGTGGTGGTACGTGGTGGGCCGCATGGCCGAGGAGTACGGACTGGTCGACGTGGCCATCGACGCCTACGAACGGGTCCCCGACGGCGAAGGGCCCCTGACCACCGTCGCGCTCGCCCGCCGACGTCTCGCCATCCTGCGCGGCGACTGACCTTCCCCCGCAAAGGTGGGTGTTGCCCTCCGGTCGTCCCGGCCGGAAACTGTCCCCAGGGAGGGTCGAGCCATGGACCGCCGCCAAACCACCGGTCTCCTCCGGACGCGGATCGACGCGTGGATCCTCTGTGTGGCGCTGCTGACCACGGGACTGGCCTGCAACGGGCAACCGGACGACGACGACGCCACCGGAGACGACGACACCACGGCCGGCGACGACGACTCCGCCGGGGACGACGACACCCCCTGGGCCGACGTGTTGCCCGAGGTGGACCCCGAGGGGGATGCCGGCGACACGGCCGTCGACCTGCGCAATCTCCAGGCCCACGCGGGCGACGACCTGGCCCTGAGGACCACCGCCTGGCAACCCTTCGACGACGGGGACGACGGGGTCTGGCTGGGTGTGACGGTGGGGCACGGTTCCCTGGCGCACCGGCTGACCTGGGCCCCCGCGGAGGACGAATCGCTCCAGCTGTGGTCCAGCGCCAATCGCTGGGCGGAGCCCCTCGATCCTCCCCCCTCGCTGGGGTGGGAGGCGGACCTCGAGATCGGCATCGTGCTGGCGGCGGACCTGGACGATCTGGGTCTGGGAGGCAGCTGCGAACTGCTGGCCCGGGTCGAGGCCGGGTGCGGCGGGGGCTCCTGCGCGGACGTGGCGCCGGATGACGGGGCGCCGGTCCCCTTCGTGGCGGACGCCGGGATCCCTCCGACCGTCACCGCCGTCGAACCCGCCGTGGACGACAGCGGCGGTGGAGACGGGGACGGGATCCTCGACCCCGGGGAGTACGTGGAGCTCGCCATCGTCCTCGGGAACACCGGCTGTGACGCCACCGGCGGCGAGCTGGCCGCCACCCTCTCGATCCACCCCGACAGCACCGCGGATGCGGCGCTGCTCACCGACGAGGCCACCTACGGCCAGGATCCCATCGCCCCCGGACAGGACGCATCGCCCGACGCGCCGGTGGAGCTGGCCCTGGGGGCGGGCGCGGAGCCGGGGCAGCGCCTGCTCGTGCAGCTGGAGGTGACGGATGCCGATGGGGGGAGCTGGACGACCCTCTCCCCGCCGCTCATCGTGGGCAAGCCCCGCGAGGAACCCCTGGCCCAGGTGATGGTGGACGGGGATGACGCGGGCACGGATTTCGACGCCGCGCTGGTGACCTACACCCTGGTGGACGGGGAGCTCCTGCTGAGCGTGTTCAGCTACGGCGTCCACTCGGGGGACCAGGCGGTGGAGGTCCACCTGGACACGGACCTGGACGGGTTCGCCGACTGGATCCTGGCCAGCCACGATCCGGATGCGGGCACCTTCACGGGATCGATCCACACCTTCGATCCCTGGGACGGCTGGCTCCCCGTCGGGCCTCCGTCGACGTTCGCGTTCGCGTCGGGGACCGATCACCTGCTGATCGGTGTACCCCTGGCGACCCTGGGCGATCCCACCTTCGCCCTGTTGAGCCACGTGGTCGTGTACGACCCTGCCGGCGACGCCGTGGACACGGTCCCGGACGACGCGACCCCCGGGGAGACCTCGGGCATGGGCCTGATCGCCACCGCGGACGCCCCCTTCCTGCGGTACGCCTCCACCCAGCTGACCGAGATCGAGGGAGACGGGGACGGGGAGGTCGAGGCCGGCGAGCTGTGGTCGCTCAAGGTCCAGCTGTTCAACGACGGACCGGCCGTCGCCGCCGGGGCCACCGGGACCCTGTCCAGCGCCGATCCCCTCGTGGCCCTGACCGACGCCGACCTGACCTTCGGCCCGGCCGATCCCGACGGCGGCACCGCGTGGTCGCTGACCGGGGCCACCGTGGACGTGGATCCCTCGACCCCCGCGGGCAGCGAGATCCTCCTGGAGTTGCCGCTCTCCGCCGCGGGGTACCCCTTCGTCGTCGACGTGCCCCTGACCGTGGACTGATCAGGCCCCGTTCCAGCGTTCCCAGCGCCGGATCTCGCGGGCCCGATGGGTGCCGAACTTGGCGGGCTCGGGGATCGAAAGCTCCAGCGGGTCGCCGCCGAGCGGGTGGGGCAACCGCAGGCCCAGGGCCCACAGGAACAGGCCGGACCGCCGCAAGATCTGCCCCTCGATGCCGTACAGATCGTCCCCGAGCACCGGAGCGCCCAGGTGCGCCAGGTGGCGCCGCAGCTGGTGGGTCCGCCCCGTGGAAGGGTGAAGGTCGACGGTGGTCAGCCAGCCGCTGCGCAGGCACCGGGTGTGCTCGACGGCCCGATAACGGGTGACCGCGGATCGCCCCTCCACCGGCTCATCCACGGTGCCCTCCCCCTCCAGCCGTCCCACGGCCAGGGCGCGGTAGCGCTTGTTCACCCGGCGTTCCTCGAACATCCGGCCCAGCTCCACCCGCGCCGCCGCGCTGCGGGCCACCACCAGCAGTCCCCCCGTCCGGCGGTCCAGCCGGTGGACGGGGCGCGGCCACTCCAGGGCGTCGTCCGCGGCCGACTCGCCCAGGGTGAAGTGCAGCGCGTTCTCCACGGTCCGGTGCTGGTTGCCCGACACCGGCAGCCCCGGTGGTTTGATCACCACGGCGAGGGCGTCGTCGGCGTGGACCACGTCGAGCCGGAGCTCGTAGGGTCTGGGGGGCGGGCGGCCGATCCGCAGGAGGTCGATGCGGTCGCCAGCCTGGACGAAGCGGGAGGGTTCGCAGGGCTGGCCGTTGAGCCGCAGGTCCCCCCGTCGGGCCGCCTTGTGGGCCTGCTTCACCGATGCCAGGGCCCCGAAGGCGCGGTGGGCGTAGCGATCCAGACGGATGCGCTCCACCTCCCCGGGGACCACGTGCGTGTCCTCACGGCTCACGCGGACCTCCAGGGCGCCTAGCCTGCGGGATCAGCCGGCCCGGCGCCAGGCGTAAACGCCCCGGCGGGGGATGTGCCGGTGTCCCCGGGAGACCCGGATCGGCACGGGGCGGGTGGCGACCCCGATCCCCGGGTCCGGTGGCGGGTCGGGCGGTCGGGTCTGCATCGATCCGCCCATGGACCTCAGCCGCGAGACCCGCTCGCGGGTGGCCGGATGCGAGCTGAGGGGGGATCGAGCCCCGCCCGGTACCCGCCCCAGGAGCAGGGCGAACCAGGACCGCTGGGAGGCCTCGATCCGGTGCAGGGCGTCGGCGAGGCCCACCGGATCCCCGGTCAGCCGGGCCGCCTCGGCGTCCGCGGCGAACTCCCGCTGACGCGACAGGGCCGCCTGGAGCAGCACGGCAGCCACCGGCGCCACCGCGAACACCGCCCACAGCAGCAGGGCCTTGGGCGCCGCCATCAGCAGCAGGGGGAACGCCAGTACCACCAGCAGACCCAGGACCCGGCGGGCCGAGACCAGCATCGAGGTCACGGTGGCCGCGAACGACTGCAGCAGGATGTCCCGGTGGCGGATGTGGGCCAGTTCGTGGGCCAGCACTCCGCGCACCCCCCGGGGGGAGAGCCCCTGGAGCAGGCCGGTGGAGACGGCCACGCTGGCGCTGGCGGGATCCCGCCCCACCGTGAAGGCGTTGGGTCGCGCCGAGGGGAAGACCCACAGCCGCGGCAGGGGGATCTCCGCACGCCGGCTCAGCCCTGCGACCTCCTTCCACAACCCCGGCGCCTCCTGGCGCCCGAGGGGCCGGGCCCGCACCGAGCGCAGCACGTAGCGGTCCGCGTAGCGCGCGCCGCCCACGCTCGACCCCACCGCCAGGGCCAGGGCCACGACCGCCCCCATGCCCCCCGCCAGCAGGAACCCGCCGGCTGCGGCGAGGGCCGCCAGGCCGCCCAGCAGCGCCAGGGTGCCCAGGGTGGATCTCAGACGCGCCGCGCGGGCTCGTCTCCTCAACTCGACATCGCTGTTCATCGCCTTCATCGTCTTCTCCTCGAAGCCTCTCCGATCAACGTAAGACCGGATCGCGAGGCCACAAGGCGGGACCGACGCCGCGGGTTTCGCCACAAACCCTTCACAGTCCGCTCCGGAGACCGTAACTTGAGCCCATGCGCATTCCCCTCTTGCTGGTCGTCCTCATCGCCCTGGGCCTCGCACCGGCGGCCCACGCGGGCATCCGCATCGGTCCCTACCTCCAGGCCGTCACCACGGACTCGATCCAGGTGCTGTGGGAGACCAACGTCGACTCCACCGGCGAGGTGCACTACGGCACGGACCTGACGATGTCGTCCACCGTGCCCAGCACGGGCACGGGGAAGATGCACCAGGTAGAGCTGACCGGACTGTCGCCCTCGACCCTGTACCACTACGAGGTCCAGACCACCGACGGGACCTCGTCCCCCTTCACCTTCCTGACCGCGCCGCTGCCCAACGAACCCTTCAACCTGGTGTTCATCGGCGACACCCGCACCAACCACTGGGACCACGAGGACGTGGTGGAGAAGATGATCGAGGTGGTGGGCTACCCGGACCTGATCGTCAACACCGGTGACCTGGTGGACGACGGCGGCGAGGCCGACCAGTGGGAGGAGTTCTTCTCCATCGAGCACGACATCGCCGCCCGGGGGACCATCGCCGCGGCCAGCGGCAACCACGACGACGGCGGCGGCTACGCCCTGTTCGACCAGTACTTCGAGGCCGCCTCCCAGAACCCGGGTGAGCACTGGTACTCCTTCGACTACGGCAACCTGCACCTGCTGGTCATCGACACCCAGGACGACTTCATGGCCGGCTCGGCCCAGTACGAGTTCATCCACGCGGATCTGCAGGCCGCGTCCCAGGATCCCACCATCGAACACCTCTGGGTGGCTGGCCACTGGCCGGCCTACTCCTCGGGCGCCCACGGCATCGCCGACCACGAGGAGTGGGGGGCGGTGCGGGACTGGCTGCAGCCCCTGTTCGAGGCCTACGGGGTGCAGATCTACTGGTGCGGTCACGATCACCACTACGAGCGCTCGGTCGTCAACGGCGTGACCTACATCGTGACCGGGGGAGGCGGCGCGCCGGCCGATCTGACCGACTTCCTGCCCGAGGAGCTGGCCGAGATCATCCAGGACCTGGGGATCATCGACACCAGCGTGCTCTACGGGGACATGATCGAGATGATCCCGGGCTGGCAGCTGCTGATGCTCGCGCTGGGGATGGAGTACGACGGCAACGACTGGAGCCTGGTGGGCTACATGACCAACCACTTCGTCTCGGTCCAGATCACCGGCAGCCTGTTCGAGGCGGTGGTCCACGACGCGGACGGGACGATCCTGGACAGCTGGTCGTACGGGATCAGCGATCCTTCGGAGATCGACGACGACGGCGACGGCTACTCCGAGAACGAAGGCGACTGCGACGACGGCAACGCCGACGTGCACCCCGACGCGACCGAGGAGTGCAACGGGATCGACGACAACTGCGACGGCCAGGTGGACGAGGGCTGCGACGACGACGACACGGCCGACGACGACACGGCCGACGACGACACGGCCGACGACGATGACTCGGCCGATGACGACGACTCGGGCGACGACGACACCACGCCGCCCCAGGACTTGGACGGCGACGGCTACCTCGACGATGTGGACTGCGACGACGGCGACCCCGAGGTCCATCCCGACGCCACCGAGCTCTGCGACGCCATCGACAACGACTGCGACGGAGTGGTGGACAACGATCCGGCCTACATCACCGTGCCGCTGCTGCACGCCACCGTGCAGGCCGCCATCGACGCGGCGGCGGTGGGGGACACCATCTGCGTGGGGTACGGCACCTACGTGGAGAACCTGGACTACGGGGGCAAGGACGTCGTGGTGGTGTCGGCGGCGGGCCCGGCGGTGACGATCCTCGACGGCGGCGCCGCGGGCCCGGTGGTGAGCTTCCTCAGCGGCGAGACGAATGCGGCGGTGCTGGCCGGCTTCACCGTCACCAACGGCGACGCCACGTACGGCGCCGGCGTCTATGCCGCGTCCTCCTCGCCGACGCTGCGAGGCCTGTGGATCACCGGGAACTACGCCTCCACCGGTGGCGGCGGCCTGTACCTGAGCTACGGCGCCGGCGTGGTGGACAACGTCACCATCTGGGACAACAGCGCCTACACGATGGGGGGCGGCGCCCGGGGTTTCTACGACGCCAGCACGTGGACCAATTGCCGGATCGTGGACAACGAGGCGATGATCGGCGGCGGCCTTGATCACCACGCCTTCACGGGGACCATCGACGGGCTGGTGGTGGCGGGCAACATGGCCAACGGCTATGCCGGCGGGAGCTACTTCGTGGACTCGTTCCACACCATGAGCAACGCCGTCTTCGCGGGCAACACGGGCCCCAACGGGGGGGCCGGCGTCACGCTCGTGGATTCGGATCCGACGATGGCCAACCTGATCATCACCGACAACGTCGGCGCCGGGCTCAACAACGAGAGCGCCTACACCCTGGCGCTGGCCCACACCGACTGCTGGAACAACAGCGACGGCAACTACCTCAACATGGACGATCCCACCGGCACGGACGGCAACCTGTCCTTGGATCCGGAGTTCCTGGACATCAGCAGCCCCGACGCCCTGTCGTGGGACCTGCACCTGGCCACCACGTCCCCCCTGATCGACGCAGGCGATGCTGGCCTCACCGATCCAGACGGCTCCAATTCCGACATCGGTGCCTATGCCGGCGGGAACGCCGGCAGCTGGGACCGGGATGACGACGGCTTCTACGAGTGGTGGCAGCCCGGGGCCTATGATCCGGCCACCTACCCGGCGCTGGGGTTGGACTGCGACGACATGGATCCGGCGGTGACGCCGGACAGCGGCTGCTGAACGGGCCCCGGGCCGGCCTACTCCGGATCACACTCCCCGTCACACGCATTGGTGACCACCCCGTCGGGGCGGAAGAAGGCGTCGACCTGGGCCTTGGCCGACTCGGTCTGACGCACGCCGGTGTGGGCGTCGTTGTCCTCCAGCGGGGCCTCGTTGCCCTCTGGCACCGGCGTCACGGAGAAGTCCCAGTACTGGATCGCCGAGCCGTCGTAGTCGCCGCTGGGGGCGTCTTCGAGGCCCCACACGTCGTGCATGGTGGGCGTCAGCTGCTGCAGCCCCATGGTGCGCGCGGCCATGTCCGAGGCGATGTTGGGCACCTGGGCGTCGTGCAGGCCCACCTGGTAGAGGATCTTCTTGGCCGGGGTGTCGGGGAAGGGATCGTCGATGATGTGGGGTAGGAAGTTGATGCCCTCGCACAGGTCCCACATCTGCCCGATGACGCTCATGTAGAACTCCCGGTCGATGCGGTCGGGGTACCACGCCGTGTAGATGATCTCGTAGTCCTCGAAATCCACCGAACGGCCGATGAGCACCGGGTAGATGGTGCCGCCGACGTTGAGCACGCCCCGCTCCACGTCCTGGGACAACGCCATGTAGGTCTGGCCGTAGATGGCGCCCTGGCTGCTGCCCATGTAGTACAGCTCGTCGGGGTCGTACAGCAGCTCCCCCTCGACGTTGAAGGCGGCCTGCTCGGTACAGGCGCCGGCCATGGTGCGGGTCAGCGCCAGCTGGTTGATGATGCCCTGCATCACCCGCTCGGCCACGGCGGGGAAGGAGGAGACGTTGCTCAGGGCCGTGGCCACGGTGACGATGTCTTCGGTGGACATGCCGTCCCAGTCGGTGGCCACCATCACCATGCCGTACTGGTTGGCGATGGCCCGCCCCTCGCTGCCGTAGAACACGGCCTCCTTTTCGTCCATCAGGCCGTGGCCGTAGGTGATCAATCGGCCGGGGGCCATGTCCCCTTCGCCCACGCTGTGGGGGATGTTGACGAGGAACTCGATCTCCACGTCTTCTTGGTACTCGGGCAGGCCGTCGGCGCCGCGCACCACCCGCGCCGGCGGGTAGGGGCTGCCCATGTAGGATGGCACGGTGATGGTGCCCTCCACCCGGCGGTAGACGTCCGCGTGCTCCTCGTCCGGCTCGTTGTAGGTGATGGAGCAGGCGATGCCGTCGTCCCCCAGCCGCGCCATGGCGTCATCGCGCATGGCCAGCAGGTCGCCCCACAACATGGGGCCGGACGCGGTGTGGAAATCCCACGCCTGGATCAGATCCGCCCGGGGGACGTTCACCGCCTCCAAAGCGGCGAAGATCTCCTCGAAGGAGTCCCGGCGGGCCTCCACCTGGTCCGCATCGGTGACGACCCCGTCCCGCAGGGCGGCGAACACCTCGGAGGGGGGCACAGCCCCGCCGGCGTCGTACTCCAGGCCGCGGATGCCCACGGCGTAGCGGGTATTCTCGTCGAGGCGTTGGGCCGGCCGGATGTACATCATGATCTGCGAAGGATCATCGAAGCGGGCGTCGAACTCGGCGAAGTGAGCCACCCGCTGGCCACTGTCCATGTCCAGCAGCACCGTGGGGCAGTCGTCCAGCAGCGAGGCGTCGTAGTCCAGGTAGCTGGGCAGGCCGCTGCCATCCACCGGCTCGGGGAAGACGGTCATGATCTGGGAGCTGGGGCTGTAGCCGTCCAGGCGGTTGTAGGGCTCCACGTCGAACAGCTCGTCCCGCTCGTTCTCGGCGAAGGCCTCCACCACGTATTCCAGGCGCCAGCCGGTCTCTGCGCTCGTGTCCTCCACCAGATACCGGCTGGAGGGCCACGGCAGCATGCAGTACTCGGGGTTGATGTTCTCGCACTCGGCGTCGATGGCCACGTGGATCGGGTCGGGTCGCTCCTCGCCGGGGCAACCGGCGAGCAGCAACGTGGCGGTGATCGTCACCAGCATGAAAAGGCGGAAATGCACGGTTGTCGGCACGGTTCTTACCCTCCCCGGCCCCTCTCGGCCGTTCGCGGTTCCTTATATCAGAATTGCTCATTCAGTCGTGTGCGGCGTGCCCCCATCGGCACCTCGCGATGGCGCGATTCCTGCAAGCGAGCGCCCGGAAAGGAACGCTCGTGACACACCTCCGGTACGCACCTCTGTCGCTGATCTTGTTCGTGGCGCTCATCACCTGCAGCTCGGCCGGGGCCTGGACCCTGGACACTCCCTTCGAAGACGCCCACGCGTCCTATCTGGGCGAGAACAAGTGGGATTACTCGGCAACGGCCATCGGCGCAGGTGATCTCGACGCGGATGGCCACGACGATCTGGTCATCGGATCCCAGGACAACGACGAAGGGGGAGAGGACGCGGGTCAGGTCTACGTGGTGCTGGGGAAAGGCGCAGGCTGGGCCGTTGATGTGGTGCTGAGCCAGGCCGACGCCTCCTTTCTGGGTGAGGCTGCGGGAGACGGGCTCGGGCGTCAGCTGGCCGCCGTGGGGGATGTGGACGGGGACGGTCGCCACGACCTGCTGCTGGGTTCGCCTTACAACGAAGAGGGTGGCACCGGGGCGGGGCAGCTGTACCTGGTCCTCGGCCACGACTCTGGCTGGCAGCGAGACCTCGACGTGGGTTCGGCAGCAGCAGGATCGTTCCTGGGGACCCCGGGGGGGAGCATCGGGGGCTCGGTCGCCGGGGTAGGCGATGTGAACGGCGACGGCCTGGACGATCTGATGATCGGTCGCCAGTATCCGTACGAAGCGATCCTGGTTTTGGGGGCGACGAGCGGCTGGACGATGGATCAGGATATCCAGCAGGCGGCGTCCGGCAGTTTCATCGGCGATGACGACCATCTCCTGGTGGTCGCTGGCGCCGGTGACGTGGACGGCGATGGATACGACGACGTCCTGTTGGGCGACAGCTGGGACTACGGTGAGTCTCACTGGGGCAAGGTCTACCTGATCCGTGGCAGCTCCACAGGCTGGACGTTGGGAATGGATCCATCCGCGGCGGATACGGTCTTCATGGCCGAGGAACAGGGGGACTCGGCGGGTAGCTGTCTGGCGTCCGCCGGCGACGTCAACGGCGACGGCCTGGATGATTTCCTCATCGGCGCACCGCATTTCGGCGAGGGCAATCAGGACCCTGGCAAGGCCTACCTGATCTTGGGAAACGCCGGTAACTGGCCGGCCGAGTGGGACCTGGCAGATGCCCACGCGAGCTTCCTGGGCATGCAAGAACAGGACTACCTCAGCAACGACCTGGCCGCCCTGGGTGATCTGGACGGCGACGGATACGACGACTTCATGATCGGGGCGCCGTACAACGATGATTTTGGCTCGGGAAGTGGTCAGGCCTATCTGTTTTACGGCAAGCCGGACGGGTGGGGGCAGAACCTGGACGCCGTGGACGCCGACGCCTCCTTCGCCGGCGTGCAGGGCGACGGGACCAGCGGCATCAACCTGTCTGGCCCCACCGATCTGGACGGCAACGGCCTATACGACATCGTCATCGGCAGCCGGGGCCACAGCCAGCAGGAAACGGCTGCCGGCAAGACCTACATCTTCTTCCACGATCCCGGGACCTGTGACGACGCCGACGGTGACGGCTACGGCGTTCCCGGCTCGACGGACTGCGGCGGGGGCGTCGAGCAGGATTGCGACGACGAGGATCCAGCGGTGCACCCCGGCGCCGTCGAGAACTGCGACGACGGCATCGATAACGACTGTGACGGAGTCATCGACGCGATGGATCCGGACTGTGTCCCCGACGAAGTGGACTACCTCGACGACGACGCAAGCGCGGATCCCGGCGGGGATGGCGGCAACGGGTGCGAATGTCGTGCCGGATCCCGCACGTCCGCCGCGCCCGTTTTGACGATTGGTGTTCTGATAACCGGCCTGCTGGTGACCCGCCGCCGCATCCACTGACCGGAATCCTGGCCCGCGGTCCGGAATCCGGACCCCCGTCCGGAATCCGGACTCCCCGCCCGCTCCCCGCCCGCCCGTCTCTCAACACCCACGGGCGATCCGGGCGCTGGCACGGCCCTTGCTCTCCAAGGCGGTCAACAACCCCGCACCGAGGAGAGAGCGATGATTTCCATCTTGAACGAGTTCCGTAACCGTTTGCGCCGTCAGCCCAGCTACCCCACCGGCCCGTCCCAGTGGATGACCCAGGACGCGTTCGACAACGATCCGCGTTACGCCCGCGTCAAAGAGGCCCACTACACCACGTGCGCCGAGACGGGCCAGGTGTTCGTCAAGCCCTTCGACGGGCGCTTCCGCCACCTGTCGCGCAAGGAGCTCAACAGCAAGATCCACGAGCTGCAGGGGGCGCTGATCCAGGCCGGTGGCATCCCGGCGGTCCCTGCGCGGGCACCCCGCTGGATGGAGCTGGAGTTCCTCGACAACATCCTGGAGTTCGAGATCGCCAAGCCCTGCGGCTGTGGCTACGGCAAGCCCCACGTCGGCCCGGCGGTCGGGGAGGCCTGACTGCCCCTCAGTGACGGCGCAGGGGCCAGCGCCGGGTGCGCCGCTCGGCCGCCAGCCGATCGAGGGTGGCCTGCATGGCGCCCTCCACCCGGCTCGCGCATTGGCGGACGTAGGCGTCGTCCGCGGCGGCCTCCTCACCCGAGCGCTCGAAGTAGATCGGCTCCATGGCCTCGATGAGGATCCGGACCGGCAGCGGCACGAACGCCGGGATGGGCCCTAGGGTCAGGCCCCATGGGATGGACAGGGTCAACGGCAGCACCTTGAGCCGGAGGTGCTTGTCCAGGCGCAGGCCGCGGGCCAGCCACGGCAGGTTGTCCAAGATGATCAAGGTGCCGTGGGACCCGGCGCTGACGATGGGCACGATGGGTACCCCCGCGCGCAAGGCCAGGCGGATGTACCCGGTGCGGCCGCCGAAGACGATACGGTGGCGGTGGCGGAAGGGCCGCAGGTCGTCCTCGTCGCCGCCGGGGTAGACCATCACCTTTTGGCCCCGCTCGAAGACCCGGCGGGCCATGTCGTGGGAGGCCCGCACGGCCCCCAGCGGTACGACAATCTCGTCCAGCGGCGGCGTGCTGATGGCCACCTCGTGCCCCAGCCCATAGGGCATGTAATCCATGCCCCGCGCCCGGTAGAGGTGGGAAAAGAAGATGAAGCTGTCCACCGTGAGCATGCCGCCGCTGTGGTTGCCCACCATCAACGCGGCGTCGGGGGGGATACGCTCCAGACCCCGCACATCAGCCCTGAAGTAGCGCCGCAGCGGCTCGTGGATGAGCCTGGACAGCAGGTCGATTCGATCCGGGTCGCGGTTGTCCAGGGAGTCGATGTCGAAGCGGGTCATGCCACCCAAGATGGGGCATTCGGGAGTTCCGTCAAGGGTGGCTGCGCTTGACCTCGCCCGCTCGGTGCGCTGGAATCGCGGGTCTCACGCGGAGGATCCCATGCGCACGAAGTTTTTTTACCTGTTCGCCGGCCCCCTGGCCGCCCTCGGCCTGATGGCCGCCTGCAGCAGCACCGAGAAGGAGGCCGAGCCCGCCGCCGAGCCGCCGCCCGCGGAGAAGCCCGCCGCCGCCACGGACGGCAAGGCCGCGGTCACCGACGGCCTGGTGGCTACCGCCGAGCCGGCCAAGCCGGTCCCCGATCCCAACTGGGCTATCAAGCCCTACGCTGATCCCCACGCGGTCATCGAGATGGTGGGTGGCGGCACGGTGGTCATCGAGCTGGAGAAGGAGCTGGTCCCCAAGACGGTGGAGAACTTCATCCGCCTGGGTGAACAGAAGTTCTACGACGGCACCGTCTTCCACCGGGTGATCCCCGATTTCATGGCCCAGGGCGGCAGCCCCGAGGGCAAGGGCAAGGGCGGCCCGGGCTGGAACATCGATCTGGAGATCCACCCCAGCCTGCGCCACGTGCGCGGCTCGGTGGCCATGGCCCGCAAGCCGGATCCCAACTCCGCCGGGTCCCAGTTCTACATCTGCTACCAGTCCAAGAAGTCCCTCGATGACGGGTACGCCGTCTTCGGCAAGGTGGTCTCCGGGCTGGAGGTCGTGGACGCCTTCCCCAAGGGCTCGCCCAACCCCGCCGAGATGTCCCGCTACGGCCTCACCGCGCCGGAAGAGGGCTTCCCCGCCACCATCGAGACGCTGCGCATCGTCGATGGGAAGCCTTAGGCTTCACCGCTGTTGCGATTGCCAGCAGGGGGGGGATGAACGGGCTCGGGTGCGAAGGTGCCCAGCCAATGGGCGCCGGTTTTGCATAGCCCTCCCCTAGAAACTCAGAGGGAGGTGTGTCGTGTTCCACCGATCCGCGCTGTTTTACGCCCTGGTCGCCCTGTGTCTCGCCACCGCGGGCTGTGATCCCGACGACGGTCCGCCGGCCAACGATCGCGACGGAGACGGCGTCCAGGACGCCGATGACTGCGACCCGGACGATCCCAACATCTATCCCGGCGCGCCGGACATCTTCGGCGACGGCGTGGACGTGGACTGTGACGGCGGGGACGGCGTCGACCGGGACGAAGACGGGTACCCGGGGAACGCGCCCTCCGACCACCCGGACCACGACTGCGACGACGGGGACGTGACGATCCACCCCGGGGCGGAGGAGATCTGCGACGGCGAGGACAACAACTGCGACGACGAGCCCCTGGACGACGAACGGGATGACGACGGCGACGGCTTCGCCGAGTGCGAGGGGGACTGCGACGACGAGCGGGCGGCCACCCACCCGGACGCCAGCGAG
>CAZLEO010000121.1:0-20469 GCA_964558555.1 uncultured Rickettsiales bacterium
CGAGCGGGGTTTCGGGGTGTCCATGGCGCCTCCGTGCGTGCGCGATTCAGTTCAGGAAGAGGACGGCCGATCCTACTACGGCCACGCCGGCGCCGATCCCGGCCCGCCAGGTGATCCGCTCGCGCAGGATCAGCACCGCCGGCGCCAGGATGATCACCGGCATCAGCGACATCAGCGTCGCCGCCACCCCCACGTCCGTGTGCCGCACGGCGATCAGCGACAGCGACACGCCCAGGAACGGCCCGGCGAACGCCCCGACGCCGGTGAACGCCATGGCCCGCCCCTGACGTAGCGCCACGAACACCTTCGGCCACAAGCCCAGGGCGAAGAACAGCGCGGCAAAGCCGGCGAGCCCGGCGAAGACGCGGATCTGGGTGGCGGCGAAGGCGTCGTACTCGCCCATGCCGTGCTTGCTCAGCACCAGCCCGCCCGCCTGGCCCAGCGCCCCCAGCGCGCCCAGCACCACACCCCAGACGAACGTCCGGCGGGCCTCGGGGAGCGCGTCCGCCGGCCGCTCCAGCACCACCCAGGCCACGCCGCCCAGGGTCACGGCCATGCCCACCATGTCCAGCAAGGACAGCCGCTCGCCCAGGAACACCAGGCCGAGCAGGGCCGCGCACAGGGGCGTCAGCGACATCAGCAGCACCGACAGCCGCGCCCCCAGCACCACGAACGCGCGGAACAGGCACAGGTCGCCGAAGGTGAATCCCACCAGCCCGGACAGGCTCAGCCACAGCCACGCGTGGGCCGTGGCGTCGGTGGGCAGGGGCGCTCCGCGGATCACCGCCCCGTACAGCGACAGCAGCGCCGCGGCCATCACCAGCCGGATCAGGTTGACCGGCAGCGAGCCGATGCGCTTGCCCGCCGCCTCGAAGGACATGGACGTGACCGTCCAGCACAAGGCCGTGCCCAGGGCGGCCAGCTCTCCGGCGTGAGGCATGGCCGGCAGTGTACCCGACGGTGGTATCCTCACCGCGTGGAGGAGGGATCATGAACGCCTTGCCTGGGATCGTCCTGTTCGCCCTGGTGGTCGGGATCGTCGTCACGTCCACCGGCTGCGTGCGCTACGCGTGGGACAGCGGCCACGACTCGTTCCGGCTCAACGAGGTCATCGCCGAGGAGGCCGCCGAGGCCGAGGAGCAGCCGGTGGTGCTGCTGATCACCGGCAGCACCATCGTCGCGGAGTTCTTCGACGTGATGCGCGACGGGCTGCGCGAGCAGGGCTACCACGCGGTGGTCTACCAGCCCCCCGAGCTGTTCACCACGTCGCTGGTGGACGGCGCCGAGCGCATTGGCAAGGTCGTCGACGAGATCACCGAGCGCACCGGCCGCGACAAGATCCACATCATCGCCGAGTGCAACGGCGGCATCGCCACGCGTTACTACGTCGAGCAGCTCGGCGGGCACGAGAAGGTGGACCGTTTCGTCTCCTTCGTGTCCGCCCACAACGGCACCACGTACTTCAAGGTCCCCATGTTCCCGTCCCTGGCCGAGATCGACCCCGAGAGTACGTTCATGCGCCGCGCGGCCGACAGCCGCCTCCCCGAGGGCGCGCAGACGCGCATGTACTCCATCTACGTGTGCGGCGACGAGGTGATGAAGCCCCACACCACGTCGGCCTACCCCGGCGCCACCAACATCGAGATCTGCGACGAGGACCTCGCCCAGCGCGCCCGCAAGCGCAAGCCCTACAAGGTGAACCACACCCTGGGCCAGGTGATGATCCCCATGTACCGCCAGCACTTCGCGTGCTTCTGGGACGAGGCCGCGCTGGCGCTGTTCGTGGCGTGTCTGCGCGACGACGACGAGACGCTTCGCGAGTTCGACCAGCTCGAGGTGACGTTCTCGGAGTGAGGATCAGCGGCGGCGCAGCAGGCGGTCGTACACGTCGCAGCCCAGCCCCACGGCCAGCACGGCCAGGCCCGCGCCGATGACCGCGGCGGGCCACCAGCCGTCGTCGAACCACTCCTGGTGCGAGGTGATCAGGAAGATGGCGATGGCCACGTTGAGCTGGCCGCCGAAGTAGAAGCTGCGGCGCTGCTGGTGGCGCGACAGCACGGTCACGGCCAGGGCGAGGACCAGGTAGAGCCAGTCGAAGCCCAGCGCGTAGTCGCCCGTGCCGCACAGCCAGGCCACCGGCTCGAGGATCAAGAACGGCGAGACGGTCAGCAGCAGCCACGAGGCCGGGCGGGTCGCGGCGCTGCCGTAGCGGTCGAGGGCCACGCCGGCGGCGTACACGATCAGCCCGTTGGCGGTCATGACCGTGAGGGTGTCCAGCAGCAGGGGGTGGGCCACCTCGGTGCGCTGCCACGCGGCGGTGGACAGGCCCAGCAGGCCCATGGCGCGGCCGTCCAGGGCGGCGATCTCCAGGGCGATCACGGACACGAGCGCGCAGGCGAGCACCAGGGGTTTGGTGGCCCAGGACCAGGAGCGCACCTCGGTGAGGCGGCCGCCCAGGCCCAGCACGACGGCCAGGGGGACCAGGCGCAGGGCGAGGTGGTCCCAGCGCCCCTCGGCGACCCAGTCGCGCAGGCCCCAATCGCCCATCAGCGCGGTCCACAGCAGGACCGTCGACAGGGTGAACACCGAGCTCAGGGCCGTGGTCCGGGTGCGCCACGCGAGCACGCCGGTCCAGCACGCGGACGCGAAGGCGGCGAGCTGGAGCTGACAGTTACTGGCCACGCCCAGCAGCTGGGCCGAGTCCCCCGGCGGCGCCGGGAAGAGCCCGACCTCGGCCAGCAGGATCATCATCAGCAGCGGCAGCAGGGGCACGGCGCCCAGGGCGAAGGCCACGGCCACGGCCCGGTGCTGGCGGCGGTACAGGGCCAGGGCGGCGACGTTGAGGCCCACCAGCGGCAACCCCAGCACGGCAGCGGGCCCGAGCCAGCCGTCCACACCCTCGGCCATTCGGTGGGCGATGAAGTACAGCAATCCGCCGATCACCAGCAGCAGCGCCCCGATGTACAGGGAGATCTGGGCGTAGGACAGCTGGCGGCTCTCCACGATCCAGTCGTCCTCGCGGGCCTCGAGGCGCGCGTACTCGGCGCGCAGCCGGCGGGCCTCCTCGGGGTAGATCAGCTTCAGGCGCAGCCACTCCTCGATCTGCTCGAGGTGGGGCCGCAGGCGGCGCTCCAGGGCGGAGGAGTACAGCGACGGCCGGGCCAGCACGGGGCGCCCGTCCAGGAATCGCCGCAGCTCCAGCGCCATCTCCCGCGCCGAGGAATAGCGCTGGCCTGGATCGGGCTCCATGGCCTTGAGCGCGATGGCCTGTAGCGGCTCGGGTGCGTCGGGCTCGATCTCCACGGGGAGCCGGGGTCGGCCGAGACGGATGGCGGCGATCAACGCCTCGTCGTCCTCCCCGTCGTACGGCGTGGCGCCGCACAGCAGCTCGTACAGCACCACGCCCAGGGCGTACACGTCCGTGCGCGCGTCGATGGGGCGGTCCGGATCGAGCTGCTCGGGCGCGAGGTAGGGCAGGGTGCCCACACCGTGGCCGGCGCCGGGGTCGCCGCCGGCCAGGCCGAAGTCGAGGATGCGCGGCTCCAGCGACGGGTCGAGCATGATGTTCGACGGCTTGAGGTCGCGGTGCTGGATGCCCAGCCGGTGGGCGTGCTCGATGGCCTCGCACACCTGCTCGAGGATTCGCGCGCGCTGCGCGTACTCCAGGGATCCGGCCGTGCGGCCCAGCTCGAAGCCGTCGACGAACTCCATGATGATCGCCGGCGGATCGGCGCGAAACTCGTGGATCTGGACGATGCGTCGGTCCTGGAACAGGGCCAGGGCGGCGGCCTCGTCGAGCACGTCCGCCGCCGTGGGCGCCAGATCGCGATCGCTGTCCGCCCGCAGCACCTTGGCCGCCACGGTGCGGCCCAGGGCCTCGTCGTGCAGCTTGTACACCGTGCCCATGCCGCCGCCGCCGATCCGCTCGACGGTGCGGAAGCCCTCGAAGGTGGGCAGATCCTCGGCGGTGGTGACGTCCGTGGGGGCGTCCCCGGGCTCGAAGTCCAGGCCGCGGTCCAGGGCCTCGTAGCGGTCGATGGCCTGCTGCAGATCCTGGAGCAGGTCGGGGACGTCCGCGCACAGATCCCCCGCGTCGAGGCGCTCCCCCGTCATCACGTGGTGCTCCACGTAACGAGACAGCAGCCTTGCGACGCGGTCGCTCACGTGGGCTCCGCCAGCTGCATCGTCAGCGAGGTCATGGCCCGGGCGAACAGCATCCGCGCCGCGTCCGGGCTGCGGCCCATGGCCTCGCCGATCTCGGGGAAGCTCAGCTCGTGGAGCTTGCGCAGGACGATCACCTGGCGCTGGTCCTCGGCCAGCCCCTCCAGGGCGTCCTCCAGCCGGCGGGCCTGCTCCCCCAGGGCCACGCGCCGCGTCGCGGTGCGCACCTGGGCCGCCAGCACCCCGTCGGACAGGGGCACGTCGAGGCGCCGGTCGCGGCGCTGGGCCCCGTGGAAGGCCGCCAGATCGCGGATCTCGTTGTGGGCGATCCGCGCGAGCCAGCCCATGAAGGTGTCGCGGTCCGCGCCCTCGAAGCCGCCGATGCCCTCGAAGGCCTTGACCAGGGTGTTCTGCAGCACGTCGCGCGACTCCACCGACGACCGCAGGCTCGGGCCCATGCGCAGCCGGATCACGGCCAGCAGCTTGGCCGCGTAGCGGTCCAGCAGTGCGTCCAGGTCGTCGCGCGATCCCTCCCGGGCGCGCAGGACCCTCGCGGTGACGTCGGCCCCGTCCATGACCTCAAGAACTCCCCAGCTCGAAAAAAGAAAGCATAGCGCGTTCGGTTCGCGCCGCCGATGCCGTCCTGGTGGGCAGAGGGACGACAACCCCCCCTCGTGGAGGAAGACATGATCCGGAGAATCGCTGCCATCGGTCTGGTGATCGCCCTGATGCCCCTGGGCTGCATGCTCGACGAGAGCACGCACGTGATCTTCGTGGAGTCGGACGGCTCGGTGACGTGGCGGGTGGTCGAGGACCTGATCCGGTCGGACCGCGACGAGGTGCGTGCCCGTCTGGCCGAGGAGGACAACTTCCTGGCGAAGGCCGAGACCTCGGACGACGGCCAGATCTCCACGTTCGAGGACCTGGGCGCCGAGCACGTGGACAGCTGGTTCGTCCGCCACAGCCGGCCCTACACCCGGATCGTGGAGGCGCGCTTCGACGGCCTCGACACGGCCACCCAGGCGATGATCGACACTGGCGAGGTCGACGCCGAGGTGGAGCTGGTGCGCGAGGACGGCCTGATGCACTACACCTTGAGTATCCCCACCCCCGTGTGGGAGGCCGAGGTGGAGCCCGAGGATGAGCAAGAGGCCTGGATCTGGGCCTCGCGCCACGTGCGGCTGGCGCTGGCCGAGGGCCGCTTCGTCGACGAGCGCGGCTTCGACCTCAGCGACGACGGCGCCATCGCCGTGCCCCGTCCCCTGACCGAAGACGAGATCGCCGAGTACGACGGCGTGCTGGTGTACGAGCTGGTCTGGGATCCCCGCGCCTAGGCGATTTGGACTACCATGGTCTCTCCCGGGAGGAGACCACCCATGTCCAGAAGCCTCGTACTCGCGCTGTCCCTGACCGTCCTCCTCGCCCTGAGCGGCTGCTGCGCCCAGGGCCTGATGGAGGAGCCCGAGCCGATCACCCCGATCGAGATCGCCACGCCCGAGCCGGCCACCCCTGCGCCCGATCCCGTGTCGCCGCTGGAGAAGATCCTGTCGGAGTCGCAGATGGAGTCGCTCAAGGGGGCCAAGGACGACCTCAAGGCCGCGTCCTCGGACGTGCAGTTCGCCGCGGTCTACCGCGCCCTGAAGGAGCTGTCCGACGATCTCGAGCCCACCTTGCAGGCGGAGTTCGACAAGAAGGACCAGATGGACCTGCCCGGCGGGCTGTTCGAGGACTTCCCCTTCTTCGAGGTCCGGTACGGCGCCGAGGGCACCGCGGTGATCGTGGCCATGACCTACCCGCCGCTGCGGGAGGCCGCGGGCCGCACGTCGGCCAAGTCCGACGACCGCTTCGTGGACGCGCTGGAGGCCATGTACACCAACGCCGCGGGCGAGGGGTGGTCCAGCATCGAGGACCTCAACACCGATGTGAGCGGCTGCAGCCCCCTGGGCTCGGGCGTGCACAAGGGCATCCTGCTGGACGCGGACCACGCGCTGGTGGAGAGCGACATCTTCGACACGGAGATCCAGGCCATCCGCGACCCGGTCATCAAGGACATCACCATCGGCAACGAGCAGTTCTTCCCGTACTGCGACGCCAGCACCTCCAAGAAGACCCTCAACCCCAAGATCCGCGGCGAGATCAACTCCATCCTCGAGGAGTGCAAGCTCTCCGACAGCGAGCGCAAGCAGCTCGAGAACGCGATGAACGTGCGGTTCGCCATCAAGGTGGGGGGCGGCGGTGGCGGCGGGGTGGGCCCCCGCGGCAAGCGCAAGTAACGATCCGGATCAGTCCTCTTCCTCTTCTTCGGTCTCCGGCCCGGGCACGATCCCGTCGAGCGGGTCGTGCGACAGCTGCATCTCCACGTCTTCGAGCACGTCCTGGCGGGTGACGATGAAGGTCACCTCGGGCTCGTGCACGTCCCCGCCGATGTCGATCGTCTCGCCCTGGACACGCTTGGGCCACTTGCCGTCGGGGGGCGTCTTGGGGTTGGGCGTGGGCTCCTCCGGCTCCGGCGGCGCCTCGGCCGGCGTGCCCGCCGCCAGGGCGCGATCGATGGCTGCGGTGTCGTAGCCCATGATGGCGGTCTCGCCGATGACGACCATGGGCACGCCGCCGCCCCCGCCGGCGTTGAAGTAGTCGGTCAGCGCCTGGCGGTCGGCCTCGATGTCCTTCTCCACGAAGGTCACGCCCTTGTCGCGCAGGTACGTGGACGTGAGGCGGCAGTAGTGGCACCAGGACGTCACGAACAACACCACGGTGGGCTGCTCGGCGGCGGGCTCCCCGGTAGCGGGCTCGTCTGCGTGGACGACGGGCGCGACGGCCAGCGCGGCGACCAGGACGAGCAGGGGGCGAAGGGATCGGGACATGGGTACCTCCTGGGTCTCCCCGGATCCGACACCGCGGTCCGCCCGGGGGCTCCCAGCTTCCTCTTACTAGCAATGACCATACCGGTCCGCGGAAGCTAGGACCATGGCCTTGCGTGCACCGAACTTGGACGCATCGCGGGGCCGTTTTCGTCAGGTGCACCGGACGGTCGCCGCAGCGGCTGTCCGGTCCAGCGGTCGGGAGGCCGTGGCGCGGCTGTTGACTCGGGCTGTGCGGTCTTGCTAGTGCTGTCGTGGTCCCCCTTCGAAAGGAACGTCCATGAGCACCGCGCGCCTCGTCGCCCTCGCCACCGCCGTCGCCATCTTGCTGGTCGCGACCGGCTGCCGCTCCACCGCCCATCGCGTCGAGTACGACCGGGCCGCGATCGCGCCCGCCAAGGCCGACTTCTACGGCACGGTGTGGAAGTCGCGCGACGCGAGGGACGAGGACTTCCGCTTCTTCAAGCTGCGCGAGGACGGGCAGTTCGGCTGGAACATCCACGCGCCCAACAACTTCCACTTCGACGGCGACGACACCTGGTCGCTCGAGGACGGCATGCTGATCCTCAACCACAACGACGGCGCGGCCGTGGAGAAGTACCCCATGCCCCGCGGCGGGCTGGCGGTGCTGCGCGGACGCAAGGCCTCCAAGAAGCACGACACCTCCTCGCTGGTGGTCCTCACCCGCGTCAAGTAGCCCCGCCCGCCGTCCCCTGCGTCCGGTATTCCTACGGGCGCACCCCCCCATCCGATAGAATCCGTCCCATGGGGCGCCCCGTCACACCGCGGTCTCGTGAGCCGGGCCTGCTGAGCAGGCTGATGCGCCGCCAGCGGCTGATGCTGCTGCTGTTCCTGGCCTTCCTCACGCTGATCGCCGCGGCCCGCTGGCGTCAGCGCATCGACTGGTACGGCGCGGCCCCGATCCGGGTGCTGCTGCTGGAGCTCGTGCCCCCTGGATCGGAGCCCTCCAACACGTTCATGGCCTTCAACGGCACGTCCGTACGCGAGCCGGCCGCGGTGGACGCGTTCTGCGTCGAGACGTACTTCGAGCGGGAGTTCGCGAGGTACTCCGACGAGTCCATGGCCCGGGTGGAGCTGCGGATCGCCGGTCCCTTCCCCGTGGCCGTGGCGCCGCCGGACGTGGGCGATCCCGACGCGTCGGCGCTCACGTTGATGTGGCGCAACCTGCAGTACTACAAGTACTTCGACGAGCTGGCGGCCGACCTGGGCGTGGACTTCGACGACTACGACGTGCGCATGGTCGCCGTGCTGGTCACCGACGACACCTCCGGGCAGGTCGAGGCGGGGTCCATGGCGTCGCGGTCGCGGCGCTTCGGCGTGGTCTACCTGGACATGCACGGCATGGACCTGACCTACAGCGCGCTGACGCTACTGCACGAGATCGGCCACGCCTTCGGCGCCACGGACAAGTACGACGCGGACACCTACCGGGCGGTCTGGCCCAGGGGGTATGCCGATCCCTACCTCGAACCGGTCCATCCCCAGTTCCACGCCGAGTTGATGGCCGGCGACATCCCCGTCACCGCGGACGACGAGCGCGAGATCCAGTCCCTCGACGAGGTCCAGATCGGCGTACAGACCGCCCACGAGATCGGCTGGCTGGGCGAGTTCAAGCGCTGGAACTACTACAAGGCGCTCCCCGACGCGCCATAATGGGCCGATGCCTGCTCGCCCGACCTCGCGGATGTCCCTGTGGGTGGCGCTCTGTCTGCTGATCGCCCCCGGGTGCTCGTGCGACTCCGACGACGACGACTCCACCGTCGGCGACGACGACGACGTGACCGGCGACGACGACGACTCCACCGCCGGCGACGACGACAGCGCCGATGACGACGACGACAGCGCTGCCCCGCCCTGGACCATCGGCGACGCCGCCGTGCTCGCGCCCGAGGTGGGCAACAACGTGGGCCTGTACGGCGTGGCCACCTGCGACTTCGCCGACGAGGTGTACTTCACCAACCTGCACTCGCTGGGCGTGGGCGTGGTGTCGGCCGACGACGGCGCGCTGCTGGACGTCATCGACCTCGGCGAGGTCACCGACGACACCGTGCCCCTGTTCCCCCACGTGGCGTGCCTGCCCACCACCGAGGCCCTGGCCGTGAACAACCGCCTCGACGGCGAGGTGATCCGCATCGACGCGGCGACCCGCGAGGTCCTGGACGTCCACGCGGTCTGCGACCAGCCCGGCTGGCTGGAGACCGAGGCCCTCACCGGCCACCTGCTCGTGGGCTGCTTCACCACCGGCGAGATCGTGCGCCTCGACGGGGCGACGATGGAGCCGCTGCAGGTCTACGACATCGGCGACGTGCGCCCCACGGCCCTGGCGGTCACCCCTGCCTACCTGGTGGTGATGGACGAGCACCGCAGCCGGTTGAGCCTGTTCGACCGCGGCGACGGTGCCCTGCTCGACCAGCTCGACATCGACGGCTGGCCCAGCCAGGTGGAGGTGTGGGACGACGACACCTTCCTCGTCACGGCCCGCGAGGCGGGCCTGGTGCTGGAGATCCAGGCCTCCCCCCAGCTCGAGGTGGTGTCCGAGGTGCCCGCCGGCAGCGATCCCTTCGGCCTCGCCGCCCTGCCCGATCGCCAGCGCCTGTACGTGGTCGCCCGCCAGGGGGCCGAGGTCCCGGTGGGAGGCACCTACACGGGGGAGCCCGGCGTGGTCTACGGCCTCGACCCGGGCGGGGTGGCCGCGGACGAGGTGGCGCTGGTGGGCAAGACCCCCCACTTCGCGGTGCACCACCCGGGCCTGGATCGCCTGTTCACCGGATCCGAGGACTCCCTGGACATCTCCGCCATCGGCGCGGACGAGAGCCTGCTGTGGACGTCGCCGCCGCTGGGCCTGACCCTCGACGACGTGGCCGTGGACCCGGTCACCGGGCGGATGTGGTTCCCCAGCCACCTGTCCGACGAGGTGTGGGTCCATGACTGGATCTCGGGCGAGGACATCGCCCTGCCGGCCGCCCGCTGGCCCTTTGCCGCGGAGATCGACGTGGACGCGCGGCGGGTCTACGTCGCAGCCCAGCAGCAGACCCTCGTGTACGCGTTCGACGCCGACACCCTCGAGCTCGTCGATCAGTGGGACCTGGGGTTCACCAGCCACCAGCTGCCCTGCTCGCCCCTGTGCACCGGCCACTTCAGCGGCGTGGACCTGGCCCTGGACCGGTCCCGCGGCCTGGCCTACGTCAGCCACCCGCCGCGGGGCAGCGTGCTGCAGCTCGACCTGGCCACGGGCGTGGTGACCGAGTGGGTCGCGGCCGCCGCGGTGGAGCCCGGCATGGAGGACTTCTTCCAGCACATGTCCGTGGCCGTGGACTCCGCCACAGGCCGGGTCTTCGTCTACTACAACCTCGACGACCGGGTCGTGGCGCTGGAGGACGGCGAGGTGGTCCACGAGGCCGTCGCGGACACGCCGGTGAGCCGCCCCCTGTCGCTGGATCTGGCCCGCGGCCGCGTGCTGGTGGGCGATCAGGTGCTGGACCTGGATCTGCAGCCATCGGACGAGCTGGACGTGGGGGTGGGCCTGCTGACCCCCCTCGCCGCGGCCGACCTCTACCTCGCCCAGCTCGACGACGAGCTCCTCGCCCTGGATCCCGACGACCTCTCCTCGTCCTGGTCGCTCGACGTCGACCAGCTGCAGGCCCCACCTTTCATGGCCGGGGAGTACAACCTGGCACCGCTGCTCGTGTACCCTTTGGACGGGGGCGAACTGGCCCTCGTGGTGAACGTGTTCGAGGGTGCCGTGGAGGTCGTGGATCCCGCCTCGTGGATCGCGCGCCCGCGGACGCGCTGACGCGGGAGAGTCCAAGTTGCCGGTGATCGCGGGACAGATCACGTTCAACCTCTTCCCCGCCAGCGGGCTGGACAACTCGCTGTTCACCGCCGTGTTCCTCGGCCTGTTGCTGCTGTTCGTGCTCACCGAATCCTTCGGCTGGGTGTTCACCGGCCTGGTGGTGCCCGGCTACCTCGCGTCCGTGTTCGTGATCCAGCCCACGGCCGGCGCGGTGATCCTGCTCGAGGCGGTGGTCACCTACTTCGTGGCCCGCGGCATCAGTGACTGGGGCGCGCGGTTCCTCCCTTACAATCGGTTCTTCGGGCGGGAGAGGTTCTTCCTGATCCTGCTGTGCTCGGTGGCGGTGCGCCTGGTGTTCGAGGCGCTGGTGCTGCCGGCGGCGGGCGCGGCGCTGGTGGGCGACGGCTGGTTACCGCCCACGCTGCTGACCAACCTGTACAGCGTCGGGCTGATCGTGGTGCCGCTGACCGCCAACATGATGTGGCGCACCGGGGCGTGGGAGGGGCTGCCGCAGATCGTCCTGCCCACGGCCCTGATCTACGCGGCGCTGCAGTTCGTGCTCATCCCCTACACCAACCTCTCCATCAGCGACTTCGAGCTGACCTACGAGAACGTGGCGCTGGGGTTCCTGGCCTCGCCCAAGACCTACATCATCCTGCTGACCGGGGCGTACCTGGCCACGCGCAACAGCCTGGCGTGGGGCTGGGACAGCCACGGCATCGTGGTGCTTGCGCTGGTGGCGCTGGCCTGGCTGTCGCCGCTGAAGGTGCTGACCACCGTGGTCGAGGTGCTGGTGCTGGTGCTGGCGGTGCGCGCTCTGCTGGTGCTGCCCGGCGTCCGCACGGCCAACCTCGAGGGGTACCGCCGTATCGTCGTGGTGTTCGGCATCGGCTTCGCGCTGAAGTTCGTCGCCTGCCACGTCATGGCCGCCACCTACCCGGGCCTGCGCGCCACCGACTACTTCGGCTTCGGCTACCTGCTGCCGGCCCTGCTGGCGCTGAAGATCCTGCAGCGGGGCAGCGCCACGATCATCTTGCTGCCCACCTTGCAGACCTCGCTGGTGGCGCTGGCCCTGGGCACCGGCATCGGCCTGGGCCTGGCCCTGCTCGATCCCGAACCCGGCGAGGCGGCGTCGATCTCGGCGGCGGTTCAGGCCCACGAGGAGGTGCGCGGGGGGGTGGCCGCCGAGGTCCAGCGCGGGTCCGGTCGGCTGCTGTGCGGCCTGCAGCCGGCGCTGCGGCACGGCAGCGACGCCACGGCGCAGCTGCAGGTGTGGCAGGAGCTGGTGGGCGACCTGGCCCGGGCCGAGCCCGGAGCCGAGGCGGACCTGCAGCGGCGCGCCGCCGCCCTCGGGCTGCAGATGGCCAGCATGGTCGATCCACACGATCACGAGCCGTACTGGATACTCCGCGAACCCGCCGGCGCCCTGGACCGCATGCGTGGATGGGGTGTCGTGGTGGTGCGGCCCGGATCCGCGTCCCCGCTCGTGGTGGAGGTCCCCCACCCGGTCCACGACAGCGCGTCGCTGGTGGCCGGGGCGGTGCTGTTCCGGGAGCTCCGCGCGCGCCTGCTCGTGGTCTCGGGCGTGGATCCGGGGCTGGACATGTCCCCCACCGCCCGCATGTCCACCGGCGGCGGGTTACCCCTGACCGCGGCCCGCCGCGCCCTCGAGGACCGCCCCGTGCTCGAGGTGCGCACCGCCGTGATGCTGGATACCTCCATGATCTGGGAGCGCCCCGGCACCCTGCCCGACGGGGACGTGCGACGGGTGGCCGCGGCCGTGGGCGCGGTGGACCTGCAGCAGGTACCTCTGGACGGCACCGACGCGTACGGGGCGCGGTCGGCCGAGTCCCGGGCCCGGGTGGCCCTGTCCAGCGGCGGCCTGCGCGCGTGCCTGCTGCGCGCCCACCCGCGAGACACCGGCCACGAGCTGCACCGCGCGGAGTCCCGCGGCCTGTCGTCCCTGGCCGGCCGCGAGTGGTTCGTGGACCTCACCACCGCCCAGGGTTACCGGGACCCCCGCGAGTCCGAACGCATGTACCTCGACCGCGAGGTCATGACCCCGCTGCTCGAGCGCCCCGAGGTCTTTGCCGACGATCCCGACCTGCTGGCCTACCTGGACCGCGCCGCGGCGCTGGCGGGCTACGCCGTGCAGCGCGTCGAGCTCGGCACGGGCGAGCCGCTGTTGTTGCTGTACGAGGCGGATCCCGCCACCCGCGGGTGGGGATCGGTGCTGGTGCGCCCGCGGTCGGCCACGGCGCGGTTCGTCTCCGTACCCAAGCCCGCCACCGAGCGCTACTCCCTGGACCTGGCCCTGCACCTGATGCGGGAGCTGGACGGGCGGAGCCTGCTGGTGGCCGGCGCCGAGCCCACGGCGACCCTGGACGAGACCTCCAACGTGGTCGGCGTGGGCAACCTCGAGACCGTGTTCACCCACGCCCACCGCGTGGCGTTCCGCGCGACCCCGGCCGGCGTGGACGGGGAGCCGCTGGGGTTGCAGGTCCGTGGCTACCGATCCTGGCGGCCCCTGCGATCGCCGGTGATCCTCTCCACCGGCCTGCTGGCCGCCGACCTGACGCGCCAGCCGCCGGGCCTGGCCGACGTGGGAGAGACGCTGCAGGGGATCGGCGTGCCGGTGCGGGGCTACGACGGATCCCAGGAGCTCGTGGCCCTGCGCGGCTACGGTATCCCCCAGGTGCACGTGGCTCGCAACCTCGACGGCCGCGCCTACGGGGTGGTCTGGGCATCGCGCGATCTGCGGCGCCGGGTGGCCACGCGTGAAGGTGACGCGCTGACCCGCACCGCCGGCCGGGCCGGACTCGAGTCCTCCGAGGTGTGGCTCGACGACCACTGGCGCGCGGCCGTGGCCGACGACGCGGCGGTGACCCCGGCGTCGCTGCAGGCGCCCCCGCCGCACCTGGACCGCGCCTGGCAGGCCACCCTGGCCCGCTGCGCATCCCTGGTGCGTACCGGGGACCTGCGCTACCTCGCCGACGCGCTGGCCGAGGCGCAGGCCGGGGGTATCGACGCCACCTGGCTGGTGGATCGCGAGAGCGGCCTGCCGGTGCTGTGGCTGAGCCGTGGCCGCACCGCCGCCGCGGTGAACCTCCTCACCCCCGACGTGGCGACCGTCGAGGCGCTGGACGATCCGCCCGCCGCCCTGCGCACCGGGCTGGTCTCGCTGATCCTGGCGGAGGGGAGCTGACGTGCGGAAGCTCGCCCTGGCCACGGTCCTCGCCGGCGCCCTGCTCCTGGGGTTGGTGGCCCTGGATCTGGACGTGGACACGGGCGCTGCGAGCGCCACCCCCGCCGAGTCCCCCAAGCTGTTCTACGTGCTCGAACCCGGCCGCACCCTGTCCCTGGCCGTGGAGCCCGACACCGAGCGCGTCAAGCTCGTGTGCCTGGCGCAGCTGCCCCTGGACGATCCGCTGCGCGACGGCTACGACCTCGGCTTCACCGCGGTGCTGGTGGACGACGCGGGGGACGAGGTGTGGCAGACCCCGGTGTGGCTGCACACCCGCCGGACCGTGGCGCAGGGGCCCGACGGCAACGACCGCGCCTACCTCGTCGCGGAGGACGCCCTGCTCACCGACGAGCGGGTGCTCGAGCTGGACCTCGGCCCCCTGGGGGGGATGGGTGGGGAGCTGAGGCTCGATCCCCTGGCCGACGCCGAGCACCCGATCCTCGTGCGCCCCTACCGCCGCATGCCGCTGGAGACCCAGGCCCGCGCCTACCGCCTGCAGACCCTGGAGGAGTGGCGCCGCCAGCTCATGTCCCGCCGCATCGGCGCGAGCACCTGGCACGAGATCGACCCGGGCGAGCAGGATCGGCTGTCGTCCTTCCGCTGGTACCGCATGGAGGCCCGCGGGGCCCGCGTGCGGGACTACGCCACGCGGCTGGTGGTGCTGAGCGACTACCGCGGCGAGGGCGCCGAGGAGCGGGCGCGGTGGCACTTCCTCGATCCCGGTCGCGCCGTGGCCCTGAACCTGCGCGGCCCGGCGCGCGTTCAGCTCGAGGTCCGCCCCATCGACGAGGACCCCCGCCCGGCCGACGTCTCCCTGGTCACCGTCTCCCAGGCCGGCGCCATCGCCGTCGAGCCGCTGCCCCTGGACGCGGGCGGCCGCGGCGACCACGCCGTGGAGGCCCCGCCCGGCGAGGTGATCACCCTGTCGGTGGTCAACACCGGCGGCGCGCCCGTGCGGGTGTCCGCGACCACCGCCGACGTGCCCCTGGGCGTGTTCGCCGGCACGTCCGCCTCCTTCGACCGGGAGACCGGCCAGTACCGCCTCGGACCGGACATCCGCATCCTGCGCATGCACCGGCTGCGATCCGACGAGGCCTCGCTGGAGTACGAGCTGCGTCCCCACCCGTCTGGCCTCGACCGGGTGCGCGTGGAGGCCCGTACCACGGGCGACCGCGCCGTCCAGATCGTCGCCGAGCTGGTGGACGACGGCGGGCGCGTGCTGCAGCGCGACACCATCGCCTGCCCGGCGCAGCCGTCGTTCTACGAGGTGGCCGGCACCCTGGAGCCCGGCGCCATGCCGACCGCAGCGGGGCAGCCCACCCGGTTCGAGCTGTGGGTGGGGGACGGGGCGCGGCGTCTGCGGCTGAGCGCCGACGGCGTGGCGGACGTGGCCGTGTCCGTGCCCATGACCGACAGCTGGGAGCCCGCCGTGGCCGACGAGGTGTACCAGCTGGACACCCACGGCGTGGCGCTGCGCTACGCGCCCCTGGTGGACCGGACCTGGATCCCGTTCAACCCCGCCGACCTCGAGGGGCTGGCCGCGGCCGGCCGCGAGGTCTGCGTCAGCGCCCAGGTCCGGCTCGAGCCCAGCGACGCGGCCCTGGTGGACGACCTGGCGCTCAATCCGCTGCACTGGGCGCCGGCCGCGACCACGCGCCGCAGCGGCGTGGCCTGGAACCCCGAGGGGACCGTGGCGCGGCAGCGGCTGCTGGAGCGGTGGAGCACCGGCCGCGGGCGCGCCGGGTGGTGGCCCGAGGGGGCCTGGACCCGCCTGCGCGCCGGTGAGGAGATGGGCCTGCTGCTCGGGCAGGACGGCCGGGACGAGCTGCGTCTGTCCATGTGGCTGTCCGATCCGCAGACCATGGGGACGGGCGCCTCCCTGCGGCTGGACGACGCCGAGATCTCGCGGTTCTCGCTGGTCGCCGAGCAGATGGACCTGCGCGCCGGCCCACTGCCCGTGGGGGACCACCGGGTCGTGCTGGACGTGCAGGATCCCGACGTGCTGGCGCTGGTGGATCGCCCGCCCTCGGGCTCGGCCGGCGCGCGCGAACTCTACCGGGCCCGCACCGTATTCGACCTGCCCGCGGACACGCCGCTGCGGGTGGTGTTACCCGTCCCCGAGGACGCGGGCGCCCGGCTTTACTTCATCCCGTACTACGAGGTGGATGCCGAACGATCGTGGCCCACGTCCACCGCCTCGTACACCGTGGACGTGGGCGGCGAGCGGGACCTCTGCGCGCCGTTTGGGCGCACCACGCCGCTGCGCATCGAGGGCACCGTGCAGGCCCAGGGCCGCGCGTGGGGATTCCTCGCGGACCGGCGTTCGCAGACCCTCGTGGCGGCCGAGCCGATCCGTGTGCCCATCGGCGACGACCTCGAGGGCGGGCCGGTGGAGGTCACGCTGACCCGGTCCGGGGGCGGCGACCGCGTGTGGGTGCGCCTGGTGGCCTACGGCGTGCCCGCCCAGGCCCGGCCCGAGGGCGCCCAGTGGGTCGAGGTGGCGCGCCTGGCGACGGGGGACGAGCCATGAGCGCGCTGCTGCTGGTCGCCGCCGTCCTGGTGGGCACGCCCTCGGGGGCCGTGTGGGAGGAACTCGCCACGTCGCAGCGCCCGCTGGCGGCCGGCGTGGAGGGCCTCGACGGCGCGGTCTGGTTCGAGGGCGATCCGGCCACCACGGTGCTGCTGGAGGTGACCGGCGCGGACACCCCGGCCGTCTGGCGTGTGGACGTGGACGCCGACGGCGCCGCGGTCTCGGCCGTGGAGCACTGGCCCCGGGCGGCGGGGGACGGCCGCTTCCTGATCACCACCTCGGCGGCGCCCGGGGCTCCGTGGGCGGTGGAGGTGCCCGCCGGCGCGGATCTGCGGGTCTACCGGCTGCGGCCCGCCGAGGCCCCGGGCTGGTCGTCGGTGAAGACCCTGCGCGTCGGGCCCCCCGGGCAGAGCTGGACGTGGAGCCTGCGCGGGCCGGGGGAGCTGGTCGTGCAGGTCCGGGCCGTGGACGGGGAGCCGCGCCGCGCCGCGCCGTTCGACCTCGAGGTGCAGGGGCCGGATACGGCGGCCAGGCTGTACAGCTCGTCCGCTGCGCGCGATGACGCTCCATGGCGGCGCCTGGCGATGGCCGCCGAGGCAGGGCCGTGGGAGGCCCGGGCTGTCGGCGCGGACCTCGAGCTGCGCGCTCGTCAGTTCCGGCCCCGGCCGCCGTTCCCGCGGCGGCGAGCGACCGTCGTTCCCGTCGCCCTGGACGCGGATCAGCGGGCGCTCGCCGACGCGGCCCAGATTCAGGCGCGCGTGGCCCCGGACGCCGGGGAACCCGTGGCCTTGCCGGCCCTCGAGACCGAGGTGGCGCGGCTGGACCGCGAGGGGCCTGCCCCTGCGCCCCGCGAGCTGCGGGACGCGGCCCGCCACGCCTGGCTCCAGACCACCGCCTACCTGGCCACCGGGGTGCAGCCACCCGAGGACGCCGTCGAGGTGCTCGCCATCCTGCCGTCCACCTCGCAGGGTCCGGACGAGCGCGGCCGCTACCCCCTCGGCATGGCGGGGTTCCTGCCGGTGGGTGACGCGGCGCAGGTCGAGGCGCCGGCGAGCCCCCACGACCCGGACCGCTGGGCGGTGATCCGCGGCCTCGGCGTCAACACCTCGGACCGGGCGCTGGTCGCCGGCCTCGCCGTGGACGGGGAGCCGCCCACCCGCGTGCTGCTGGAGCCCGGGTGGACCCCGTTCCGGCTCGCGGTCGTTCCGGGCCGCCACACGCTGACGCTGCAGCTCCCTTCCGGCGCGGAGGGCGCAGCCGGTCTGGCCGTGGACCTGCCGACGGAGGTCCCGGCCGCCTCCCTGGGCGGCACCCACGCCCGCCTCGTGCGGGCCGCGCGGCTCGAGGCCGAGGGCGACGCCGGCCGCTTCGACCTGCCGACCGGGGCGAACCACCTGCGCGTGGACGCCTGGTGGGCCGGCGATGGGCCGCGCCGGCTGCGCGTCGGCACCGACGGCGGGAGCCGGACGGTGGTCGTGTACCCCGCTGACGACGTGCCGGTGCTGCTGGTGGAGCCCGCTCGCCTGCTGACCGCGGGGACCGCGGCGGTGGACCTCGCCGACGCCGCCGCCGGGATCTCCGTGGAGGCGGCCGACGGCGGCGGCACCGTGTGGGTGCGCGTGACGGTGCGGCAGCCGTATCCGCGAACCCTGGACGGATCGCAGAGCGTGGACCCTCTGCAGTGGACCGCTGGCGACCGTGATCTGGCCCGACGGAGTTTGCAGGTGCACGAGGCCCGCGGTGCCCCGCAGGAGGAGGCCAGCGCGCGCCTCGACCGCGCACGCGCCCTGCTGGCCCTCGGCCTCTCGGGCTACGCGCGGCGGGACATCGAGGTCGCCGCCGAGCTGGATCCGCGACGCGCCGACGAGGTGGATCGGCTTCGCCTCGAATGCCGCGCGGCGGCCGACCACGTGACCGTGCGACGGCCACCGGCGGGCGCCGCGTTGCCGCTGGACCTGCCCGCTGCGGTGGGGCAGGGGGCGCCCGCCTGGGTCGACGATCTCGACGAGGACGATCCCGCCGCCCTGGTGGCTCGCGGCCGCCTCGACGCCCTGGACGGCTCGGCAGCGGCCCACCTGGCCCTGGCGCAGCAGGCGCGCGACGCCGCGCTGGACGACCCCCACGCGGCGTTGCTCGTCCTGGCCCACGCGCGGCTCGCCGGCGAGGTGGTGGTCGAGGCGTCCGCCGGTCGTCTCGCCGGCGAGGCGATGACGGCCACGCGCCCCGATCCCCTCGGCATGGCCTCGTCCAGCCCGCAGCGTGTGATCCTGGCCTCGGACGTCCAGGCACCCGACCCGGCCACGGACCCGACGGGCTGGGCGCGCTGGACCCTGCTGGGCGCGCCGCTGCGGCGCACGGATCGTGTGGTGGCGGCGGGCTCCCAGTGGGTGATCGAGCCGGGGCGACAGGGCGCCGCCGAGATCGAGCTGGAGGCATACTGCGACGATCTGCGCCATCCCGCGCCCGAGGAACCCGTCTGTGAAGCCGCGGTGCGTGTGGGGCGCGACGAGGAGCAGACCTGGGCGATCCCGGTGGGTGAGGTGGCCTCGCGCACCGTGCGCGTGGGGCCGGGCGACGAGGTCGCGGTCGGTCTGGCCGCCGGCGGCCACGCCCGCCACATGGCCGTGGGCCTGGACGGCCGCGGCTGGAGCCTGCCCGGCCGTCGCGCGGCGTTCCACGTGGCGTGGCCCGGCGAGCCCGTCGTCTACCGGGTCGTCGGGCCCACGGTGCTCGAGGTGGAGGTCGCCCCCCGGTGCGGCCCCGCGACCCAGGTGCAGCTGGTGGTGGACGGGGTCGAGCAGGGAAGCGAGCGCTGGCGCGAGACCCGGCCCGATCTGGTCAGCGACGCGGGGGAGGCGTTCGGTCCGTCGAGGCACCACCGCATCGTGTTGCTGGACGACGACGTGGCCGAGTTGCAGGTGCGGGCGGTGGACGGCCGCGTGGCCGTGCGAGTGACCCAGCGGATGGCCGAGGGGCCGATCGTGCCGCGGCAGGTCATTCCCCCCGCGGCGATCTCCTCCAGCGCGCCGGCCGAGGGGCGTGCAGCCCGGCCCGATCCGGTCACCGTGGACAGCGGCCTGCGCCTGCCGCGCCCGCGGTTCGGCACCGTGGAGGCAGGCCTCCACCTGCGGCAACGGTTCACCGCAGACGAGGAGCGCGGCGACCGCCGCCACCTCTTCGGCGAGATCGGGGCCTTGCACCGGGTGGGCCTGGCCCGGCGGACCTGGCTCTGTGGCGGGGTGCTGGCGAGGCTCGGCGCCGGCGCTCCCACCGTGGGCGTGCGCCTGGCCGCCACCCAGAAGGTGCCCGTGGCCGAGGTGCGCCTGCGCGGGCGGCTGCAGTGGCTGGTCCAGCAGGGGGACGGTGCGCTGCACTCGGCCCTGGCGCTGCGGCTGCGGGTGGACCGGCCGCTGCGGCTGGGGCCGGACGTCAGGCTCGTCCCGGCGATCACCGTGCACGGGTATGTCCAGCCCGGCGCGGACGCGGCCTGGGGGGACACCCCCGCCGACCTGGAGATTGCCAGCAGCTACCGCCGATCTCACCCCTTCGGGCTGGGCGCGAACCTGGATCTCGTGTGGCGACCCTGGATCAACGGCGAGGTCGCCGTGGGCGCCCGCGCCCGATCCAACCCGGACCTCTCCGTGGACCACGCGGGCGGTCGCGGCGAGTTCCGCCTCTACCTGCGGCCGGTGGGCCTGACCCTGGGCGGCGACGTCACGCGTCGCCGGGCGGACGAGTGGCGCCATGCCGCGTGGTGGCGCACGGAGTTCAGCCTGGGCGTGGGGGGGGGGGGGGGGGGGGCGCCCGGCGGGGGGGGGCCCCCCCCCCCGGGCGCGGCGGGGGGGGGGGCCCGCCCCCC
>CAZLEO010000121.1:20479-26768 GCA_964558555.1 uncultured Rickettsiales bacterium
GCGGGGGGGTGGTGGGGGGCTTGGGGGGGGGGGGGGGCTGGTTTTTCTGCGGGGGGGGGGGGGCGGCCGGGGGGCCCCCCACGGTCTGGATCCGACCCGAGCTCCGGCTGGCCTATCTCGTGGACCCGGGCCGCCTGACCCTGGTCCTTGGCGTGAGCGTCACCCCGGGCCGGCGCGCGGTGACCCACTTCGCGCCCACCGAGCTGCTGTTCGAGGACATCCGTGAACCCCGGCCGCAGGACGGGAGGTGGCGACGATGAAGACCACCCCCGCGGCCCGCTGGTTGCTGTCGCAGGTCTCGCCCCTGCAGGCGCGGATCGGCGAGCGCCGCGCCGAAGACGCGGCGGTGGCGGCGCCCGGAGGACTCCCCAGCGGCGATCCGGCGCGGGATCGCGCCGGCCTGGCCGCGGCGGTGGCTGCCCTGGCGGCGCGGATCGGGGAGCTGCGCGCCGGGTTCGAGTCCTTCTCCTCGGCGTACTCCCTGGAGTCCTCGGCCCGCCGGCGCCGTCGCCTGGCCGCCGAGCACCTGCGCAGCACGGCGCCTCGCCGACGCGGGCTGCGCGGCGACCGCGCGGCCCTGCGCCGCCACCTGGACCTGGCCACCCTGGAGGAGCGGTTCCAGCGGCGCGTCCACGAGCTCGGCGGCGCCGCGGATCTGTGCCTCGAGGCGCTGCGCGCCGGGGAGCACACCGGCGCCGCGGCGGCCTTCGACACCCTCGCCGGGTTGCTGGACGTCGAGGATCCCGCCTTCCCCCGGGCGTCGCTGGTGCAGACCCTCGCATCCCTGGACGGGGCCCTGGACGACGATCGCCGCGACCGCGTCGCCCGGTGGGCCGACGATGACGCGGCAGTCACGGACCTGCAGTCCGCGGCCCTGACCTTGCTGGCCCGGCAGGCTCCCGCCGCTGGCCGCGCGGCGGTCCGGCGCCGGCTCGCCCGGGCCCGCGCGCCTCGGGACGACTTCCTCGTGCGCGCCGCCGCCGTCCGGCTGGCCGCGGCAGAGCGACCGGTGGACGGGGATCTGCTCGGTTCGGTGCGCGCGGACCCCAGCGAGCACGTGCGGATGACCCTGGCCGGGGAGCTGGCCTCCGGGGCCCACGCGGACGCGATGCTGGCCTCCATGGCGGCCGGCGCCGCCGCCCCCGACACGAGTGTTCGCGTGCGCGCCGTCGTCGCGCGGGGGCTCGCCGACGTGGTGCGTTCCGGCCTGGGACAGGGTGAGGCCGCCGGGCGCGCGCGCGCCCCCGCCGCGCTGCAGGCCCTGCACACGGCGGTCACGGCGGAGCGCGGGCCCCGGGGATCGCGGGTGGCGGTGGCCTGCGCCGCCGACTGCATCGCGCAGCTGAACGACGCGAGCGCCGACGAGTGGGGCCGCGGCTGGACGTCCGCCCTCGTGGGCTCGCTGGCCGCCCTGGCCCGGGGTGAGGACGCCCCACCGGCCGTGGCCAACCACGCGGCCGCCACACTGGCGTCGCTGCGGCCGATCCTCGACCCGACCTTCGCCCAGGCGGTGGCCGACATCTCCCGCGCCACCGCGTCGCTGCGCCCCGGCGGCCGCCGCCGCGTCCGCCCCTCGGCCGGCGACGCCCGCCTGTGGGGCGAGGCCCTGGTGCACGTGGGCAAGGACGATCTGGGGCTGTCTGCTCGCCCGTCGGGCCGCGGCCTGGTGGTGCAGCGGGGCGACCGCCACGGCCGATCCCTGGCCCGCATCGTCCACGAGGTACGCCACCGCGCGCCCGACAAGCGCCAGGCCGGCGCCCACACCTCCCTGCCGTGCCGGCTGGGGACGCTGCGCGCGCCGCCGCTGGGGATGGCCGCCGCCACGACCACGGGGGTGCCGGCCGAGCCCGTGATGGCCGCCGACCTGGCGTCGTGGGGCCCGCACCTGCCCACCGTGGCCGATCTCCTCGACGCGGCCCGCCGCGGCAAGGCGCTACGCCTGGTCCACCCCCACGGCACCACCATCGTGCACCCCCCGCGCGCCCCGCAGCGCTGGGCTGCCCTGTGGTCGCTGCGCTGGAACCTCGGCCGCTACGACACGTTGCGCCAGCGGTCCCTGGTCGCGGCCGACGCCGAGGAGCGCGCCGCGTTCGCCGATGCCCTGGCCGCGCTGGGCTTCCGCCTCGAGTCGGATCCGGGCGCGGTGACCGTGGGCGACGCCCGTCACGACCTGCGCAACCCCGAGCTCGACCAGTTCCTCGGCCGCTGCGCGCCCGCCGGGCTGGCCATGGTGGGCCTGTCGAGCCTGCCAGGCCTCGCCGACCAGGCCTGGCGATACCTGTTCAGCAACACCGGCAACTCGTTGCTCCACCTCACCGCGTTCATCGGCGGCCTGGGCGCCGTGGTGCTGGGCGACGCCGTGGTGCAGGCGGCGCGCATCCGCCGCTGGCGTCGGCACGTCCCCTTGGTGCTGGGCGGCTACGGCACGCGCGGCAAGAGCGGCACCGAGCGCCTCAAGGCGGCCCTGCTGCACGCCCACGGCGCCGAGGTGCTGTGCAAGACCACCGGCAACGAGGCCATGGTGATCCACAGCGCGCCGGGCATCCGTCCCCGCGAGCTGCTGCTGTACCGCCCCTACGACAAGGCCACCATCTGGGAGCAGCGCGACGTGCTGCGCCTCGCCTCGCGGCTGGGTGTGCAGGCGCTGACCTGGGAGTGCATGGCCCTGAACCCGCGCTACATCGAGATCCTGGCGCTGGAGTGGATGCGCGACGATCTGAGCACCCTGACCAACTGCTACCCCGACCACGAGGACGTGCAGGGACCGTCCGGCCGCGAGGTGGCCGAGAGCCTGTCGCGCTTCGTGCCGCGCAAGGGTGTGCTGGTGACCACCGAGCAGGAGATGGCGCCCGTGCTGCGCCAGGTGGCCCGGGATCGCCGCACCCGCTTCGTACCGGTACCCGCGGTCGAGGCCGACCTCATCGCCCAGGACCTGCTCGAGCGCTTCCCCTACCGCGAGCACCCGCGCAACATCGCCCTGGTGGCCTCCACCGCCGCCGAGCTGGGGCTGGACCCCACCGAGTCCATCGTGCGCATGGCCGATCACCTCGTGCCCGACATCGGCGCCCTCAAGCAGTTCCCCACGGCGACCTTCGCCGGCCGGCGGATCACCTTCGTCAACGGCCACTCCGCCAACGAGCGCACCGGGTTCCTCAACAACTGGCAGCGCACCGGCATGGCCGACTTCGATCCCGACCGCCGCCGCGGCGAGTGGGTCGGCGTGGTGATCAACAACCGCGCCGATCGCGTGGCCCGGTCCCGCGCCTTCGCCGCCATCGTCGCCGGCGACGTGTCCGCCCACGCCCTGTGCCTCATCGGCACCAACCTCGCCGGGTTCGTCGGCTACCTGCGCCGCGCCCTGATCGAGTTCGTCAGACCGTGGCGCCTCGGCGCCGACCCGGCGCTGGCCCGGGAGCGGTTCGCGCGGCTGATGGGCCGGCTGCACCTGCGCGGCTGGGAGCGCCCGGAGGACCTGATCGACGAGGTGGCTTCGTGGATCATGGGCTGCGGCCTGTCCGAGGAGGACACCCGCCAGCGGCTCGAGGACTCCGAGTTCGTCGGGGCGGCCGTGCAGTTCGTCCTCGAGCGCCCCTTCGGCCGGTCGCGCCGCGAGCTGCGCGACACCCTCGCCGCCGCCGCCGCAGACCCTGCCCTGAGCCGGGCCATCGACCGGCTGTGCCGCGGCGTGACCTCGGACGGGCGCGACGAGCAGCTCGCGCGGTTCATCCGCCGCCAGGTCGCCCTCACGGCTGCAGTCGCCGGGGCGTCGCGCGCCGTCGAGCAGGACGGGGATCGGCGTGACCTCAGCCGCCGGATCGGCCGCCTGTTCGTCGATCTGGTCCTCGAGCGCACCCACCGCCTGCGCGATCCCCACGCCACCGGCGATCAGGTGCTCGACTTCGTGTGCTCCCACTTCCCCCCCGGCGTACACGCCCGCGTCATGGGCATCCAGAACATCAAGGGCACCGGCCTGGACTTCGTCTACCGCTGGGTCTCCCTCGATCGCGTCATCCGCACCCTCGAGGAGCTCCGCACCGCCGATCCCCACCGTGCCGTGGATCTGCTGCGGTGGCTGCGCGGCCACCCCGACTTCGGCGTCCTCGACGCCCGGCTCGCCGCGGCCCAGGTCGACGCCCTCGCGCAGTCCGCCGAAGAACCCCTCGTCCGCGAGGAGGCCGCCGCCTGCGCCGGCCACCTGCGCGCCGTCCTGACCGACCTCGAACGCGTGCTCGTCGCCGGCCGCCGCCGCCGGTCCCCGATCACCCTCGTGCTCCAGCTCGTCGAGAACGCCCTGGACTACCTCCACTCCATCCACCGCCGCCGCGCGTCGCACCGCATCCTCGACGACCTGGTCCACCACCGCATCTCCCACCCCCGCGCCGCAGCCCTGCTACGCGAGATCACCTCGGTCCAGAAGGGCGGCTGGTTGTCGAAGAAGAAAAGGGGCGTTGAGGGAAAAAAAAATAAAAAACCCCAACGCCCGGGGTGTTTGTTTTTTTTTGCACAGAACAGGGACGTTCGCAACTAAGCAACTAACTCGGCCACGGGCCGAGTTAGTTGCTTAGTTGCGAACGTCCCCTTTTCCGGACGGGATGCGTCTCCTATGTTCGAATGATGGTTTCCATGGAGGTCTCCGCGATGCGCGCCCTGTTTCCGATGTTGCTGATGAGCCTGGGTCTGCTGGTGTCGAGCTGTGACGGCGAGTGCGAGGAGTGCGAGGAGTGCGAGGAGTGTGAGGAGTGCGAGGAATGTGAGGAGTGCCCCGTGGACGAGGATGGTGACGGGTTCACCGAGGAGCAGGGGGACTGCGACGATACCGACCCGGCGGTGCACCCGCTGGCCGAGGAGCAGTGCGGGGACGACGTGGACTCGGACTGCAGCGGCGATCCGGACGATGGGGTGATGGACGCGGACGGCGACGGCTACCTCAACACCGCGTGCACCGACGGCACCGACTGCGACGACTCGGACGCGGAGCGCCACCCGGACGTGGAGGACGTCTGCGACGGCGTGGACAACGACTGCGACGGCTCCACCGACGAGGACACGATCGTGGTGGACGCGGCCGGCGCCGGCGATCACGCTACCATCCAGGCCGGCGTGGACGCGGCGGGCTACCTCGACACCGTGTGCGTGTACCCCGGCACGTACGAGGAGGACGTGGTCTTCGAGGGCAAGAACATCACCGTGCAGTCCCTCGAAGGGTCGGCGAACACGCTGATCGAGGGCACGGGCACGAGCTCCACCGTGTCGCACAAGCTCGGCGACAACTCGTCGCTGATCGGCTTCACCATCGCCGGCGGCGTGGGCACCACCTTCGACCCGGACCACGACGGCGAGACCGACGAATGTGGCGGCGGCGTGTTCGTGGACGCCTCCGAGGTGCTGCTGCGCGACCTGGTCATCACCGACAACGAGTCCACCGACGGCGCGGGCCTGTACTCCAATGGCTCGGAGCTGACGGTGGAGAACTGCGAGATGTCGGGGAACACCGCCGGCCGCTACGGCGGCGGCATTCGCCTGCGCGACACCACCGCGGTGATCCAGGACACCCAGATCCACGACAACGTCGGCGCGTACGGCGGCGGGCTGGGGCTGTACCGCTCCGATCCCACGATGATCAACTGCACCATCGAGAACAACGAGGCCACGGACAAGGGCGGTGCCATGTACGTGGGGACGCTGGCGGTGATCAACCTGTCCAGCTGCGTCGTCACCGGGAACACCGCCGCCACCAAGGGCGGCGGCATCCGGCTGTACAACGCCCAGGCCGTCATCGGCGGCACCGAGATCACGTACAACGTGGCCGGCGAGGAGGGCGGCGGCATCCACTGCAAGGGCAGCGCCATGAGCACCACCGCGTCCACGGTCACGGACAACGATCCGGAGAACGTGTTCTGCGACGAGTGCGAGGGGTGCGAGGCGTCCTGAAGTCGCGCGCGTGGTATCCTGTCGCCCACGGGTATGGAGGGGTGATCCCCCGCCGAACCGTTGACCCAGCGTCGCCGCCGGTCCGACCGCCGGCGCGACACGCCTCCAGGAGGAGGGGATCGCGATGACGAGGTTCACCTGGCTGCTGATCCTGACCTTTGCCGCCGCGCGGGGGGGGGGGGGGCCGGTGGGGGACGACGACGACTCCACCGGCGACGACGACGACGCGACCGCGGACGACGACGACGCGACCGCGGACGACGACGACGACGACACCGGCGACGACGACGACACCCACTCCACCGACGACATGGACGGGGACGGTTACAGCCCGGCCGACGGGGACTGCGACGACGAG
>CAZLEO010000122.1:0-26595 GCA_964558555.1 uncultured Rickettsiales bacterium
CGCCGCGCCAGGAAGGCCCGGATCGATTGCGTTCGCAGGCGGAAAACCGGAATCACTGGTGCGGTGGTCGTTTCGGTGGTCATCGTCTCCTCCATCCCCAGGGCTGTTCTTATTCCCTGTTGCATCTGACGATAACAAGGCGATAATGGGTTGTCCACGCGAAACGCAAACGAAGAGGTTTACAAATGTTCGCAGAGGGGATAGATTGGTCGTCGATGACCCGTCGAACCCCAGACGGAGAGGTCACAGACGTGAGCGACGAACTACCCCAGCACGAAGATGAGATCGTGATCGGCGACCCGGACGTCGTGTGGCGGGCCGACTCCGCCTTCGGCGAGTACCTGCGCGAGATCCGGGAGGCAGCAGGCCTGACCTTGCGAGAAGCTGCCGAGAAGTTCGGGACCAGCTTCACCTACCTGCACCGCCTGGAGACGGGCAAACGGACCACCCCCCCGACGACCAAGCTGATCGGGAAGGTGGCGCGGGCCTACGGGCGAGACCTGCAGGAGGTCATCCGGGCGGCGGGCTTCGTCCGCAACGTCGCCCCGGACGTCAACCTGGCCGTGGACATCCGCGTGCTGTTCGACGCGGTGATCTCCCAGCCAGGGCTCCGACCCATCGGTCTGGAGCATCGGGACATCGGCTACTACTCGCCGATGCAGAAGCAGCAGGTCGTGGACCTGCTCCTGAAGTACGAGGAACGCCGCCAGCGCGGCGGTCGGTCGGTCCACGAGATCCTCGAAGAGACCAAGCGCCGGCTGGAGGCCCAGACCCTCCCGGTGGACCTTGGCGAGCTGTTCGAGGACGACGAGGGGGACGAATCATGATCGCCGAGCCCACCCGCATCGCCATCTATGCCCGCTGTTCGTCCCAGGGCCAGGCCGAGAAGGACCTGTCCATCCCGGCGCAGCTGGAGGCCGCCCGCGACCGCGCCCAGCGCGAGGGCTGGGAGGTGGTCAAGGAGTTCGTCGACGAGGCCGAGACCGCCCGTACGGCGGACCGCCCGTCGTTCCAGCAGATGATCGCCGACGCCCGGCGCAAGCCCCGCCCCTTCGAGCGCATCCTGGTGTGGAAGTTCAGCCGCTTCGCCCGCAACCGCGAGGACTCGGTGATCTACAAGCGGCTGCTGGAGAAGCACGGCGTCCGCCTGATCTCGCTCAACGAGCCGGTAGACGATACGCCCGCGGGCCAGATGCTCGAGGGCATCCTTGAGGTGCTCGACGAGTTCTACTCGGCGAACCTGGCCGAGGACACGGTGCGCGGGATGCGCCACAACGCCTCGCTGGGGTTCCACAACGGCGGGACCACCCCGGTGGGTTACCGCATCAAGCGGACCGGCGACGAGCTCTCGCCCAAGGGGGTCTTCGAGCCCGACCCGGAGTACGCCCCGGTGGTCAAGCGCGTGTTCGCCGAGGCGCTGGCCGGGCACGGCTGTGTCTCCATCGCCAGCACCCTCAACGACGAGGGCGTGTACGCGCCCAAGGGCCGGCCGTGGACCAAGGAGCGCATCGGCTACATGCTGCGCAACGAGGTCTACACGGGGGTCCGCTCCTGGGGCGTTGGGGGCAAGCGGCGCCAGGCGGGCAAGGCCGAGCCGCCGATCCGCATCGTCGACGCCCACGAGGCCCTGGTCACGGTCGAGGACTTCGCCCGCGTCCAGGTGGTGATGAAGAACCGCCGGCGCGACGTGATCCACCCCCGCCGGCTCGGCGGCCGCTACCTGCTGTCGGGCCTGCTGGTCTGCGGCTACTGCGGCAAGCTGTTCGTCGGCCACGGGGCCAAGTCGGGCAAGGTCCACTACTACGGCTGCCAGACCAAGTCCAAGCGGGGCGCCAAGGCCTGCCCCGCCACCCTGCTCAACACCGCTCAGGCCGACGCCGCAGTGACCGACCAGCTGCGCGAGGTCGTGCTGACCCCGGAGCACTTCGGTGAGCTGGTGCGCCTGGTCAACGAGGAGATAGCCGCCCGCACCGAGAGCGCCGGTGAGGAACTGGACGCGGTGGAGGCCCAGCTGGCCGCTGCCCGCCGCAAGGCGACCCTGCTGTGGGAGGGCGTCGAGGCCGAGCGGATGCCGATGGAGATGGCGGCCCCGCGCATCCGCCACTGGAACGCCCGCGCCGACGAGCTGCAAGCCCGCCGCGAGGTCCTGCGCCAGCACACACGCGGCACGCCCGGCTACTCCGTCGAGGAGTCCACCATCGCCACCTACGTCGAGGGCCTGCGCGACCTGCTCGACCGCGGCACCGTGGCCGAGCGCCGCGCCTTCTTGCGCGCCTGGATCAAGCGCATCGAGGCCCGCGGCAAGGAACTGACCGTCGTTTACTCGTTCCCGCAGTGGCCGGGGACCGACGGCGGCGGCGGAGAGGGCAACGGCGGCAACGGCGGCGGCGGGGCGAACGGAGGCCCCAGAACGAATAAAGCAGAACCCCGGTCACCCGAAGTTCTGCGTATGGATAAGTTTGGCTCCGCAGGAGAGACTTGAACTCCCGACCCGGTGGTTAACAGCCACCTGCTCTACCGACTGAGCTACTGCGGAGCACGGCCGTCACGAGTGACGAGCGGCGCGGATCGTGCCCAGGAGAGGGCGGGTTGTCAAGGGGGTTCTGAGGGGGAGTTTCAGCCGTCGGCGGGTTCGCTGGCCTCGATGTAGAGGCGCCAGTCCTGCAGGAGGGTCTCGCCGGAGGAGGAGAGGTCCTCGACCTGCAGGGTCCAGGTGCCGTTGGGGTTGTCGCCCTCGAAGGCTGTCATGTCGGTGTAGGGGTCGTCGGGGTCGACGACGTATCCCCAGGTGACGGGGAGGCGGGTGGCGTCGTGGCCGGTGGATCGCAGGGCGACGGTGGCGGCGGGGGAGTGGAGCTGGGCGATGACCTGGGAGGGGGCGTTGGAGTCGAGGTCCACGTGGACCCAGACCTGGTCGATGAGCTCGCCGGGGGGGAAGGAGGCGACGTCGACGTCGAGGGAGACGGGGCCGCCCGAGGCCGGGATGATGACCTGGGTGGAGCCCTGGATGGCGTCGCCGGTGACGTCCTCGAAGGTGCAGTCGATCTCGTAGTCGCCGACCTCGGCGTCCTCGGTGGCGGCGAGGGGCGAGGCGGTCATGAGCAGGTAGTAGGTGCCGCGGGTGCGGTCGGTGATGCCCATGGGCAGCTCGGAGTCGGTGCGGCCGTCCCAGGTGTCGTCGGTGTAGGTGTACAGGTTGCCCTCGGGGTCGAAGAGCCACAGCGCGGTGTCCAGGGTCTGGTCGCCCGTGGCGGTGGCCTCGATGAGGGTGGCCTTGGGGAACTCGGTGAGGTTGACGCGGTAGCGGCGCACGTCGAAGCGCTCGAAGGTGTCGTCGTAGTACAGCTCGTCGCAGGTCTTGGCGGGCAGGATGTTGGAGACGACGGAGATGGTGTCGTGGGTGGTGCCCGCGATGTCCTCGACGACCAGCGTGAGGGGGTATTCGGCGGCCGGCGTGGACGGCGCGACGAGGAACCAGCCGGAGTAGGTGTTCTCGTCCTCGATGACGAAGTAGGGGTCGAGGCCGGCCTCGGGGCGGGCGTCGCCGAAGGGGACGAAGCCGTCGATGTCGAATTCGACGAGGTCGGGGCGGTCCTCGGGGAGGGTGCGGCCGGCGATCTCGACGGTGACCTTGACGAGGTTGCCCTGGGGTACCGAGGCGGTGGGGGACTGCTCCTCGCCGTCCCACTCCAGCGAGACGATGGAGTAGTCGAACTGGCCCACCTCGACCGTGGCGATGTTGGAGGTGTAGCCGGCGAACTCGGCGTAGAGCAGGGCCGGGCCGACGGCGAGGGGGGTGAGCACGCCGCCGTCGACGGTCACCTGGGAGACGTACTCGTCGGGGATGATCCAGGAGGCGAAGGGGGTGACGTCGATGGCGTCGCCGTTGTCGTACACGGCCTTGACGGCGAGCTCCTGGCTGTCCTGGTCGCCCATGGCGATGAAGGAGGGGGTGAGCTCGAGGCGGACGATGTCGTTCTGGGAGGAGTAGGGGGGATCTTCTTGCTCGGGGCCGCTGCCGTTGCCGTTGCAGGCGAGGACCCAGAGGGGGGCGAGCAGCAGCAGAATGGGGGTGAGTCGGTGAAGCATCTGCTTGCGTGATTCCTGCGAGGGCCTTCATGGCGCCTCACTTGATGATCACTGATGAAACGGGAAACGGCAAGAAAGGGGGAGGGTTGGAGGTTGAAGGTTGAAGGTTGAAGGGGGGGGGGGGGGGCGCTGGCGCGCCCGGGGAAGACGTTCCCACGGGGACCGTGGGAACGAGGAATTGGGTTCAACTTTGGCGGAGGAGGCCCCACTTGAGGCGCTGTTCGGCGGCGGTGCGCTGGCGTTGTTTGTACTTGTCGTGGGCGTTGTCGCCGAGCTCGTTGGCGTGGGAGGTGGCGAGGTCGACGATCTGGATCTCGGCCTGGACGTAGGAGACGCGGCCGAGGTCGGGGGTGAAGGTGCGGTCGGTCTGCGACGCGAAGAGGTCGAGGCGGACGGGGACCTCCACGACGAAGTTGATGATGCGGTAGTCGTCGGCGCTGAACTCGTTGACGAGGCGCTCGAGGTGCGAGCCGCCGTCCACGGGGCCGGGTAGCTCCAGGGCGAGCTGGCGCAGGCCCTCTTGCTCGTCGAGCCAGCGGTCGAGGTCGATGAGGTTGTTGACCGAGGCGCGGGCGAGGGTGTGGTTGAACGGCAGGACGTGGCGCAGCAGGTAGGCCATGGCCGGCACGACGTCGTCGCGTTCGGGGGTGACCAGACGGAAGCGGACGCGGTCGAGCACGTCCGCGGCGGTGGTGTCGCGCTTGACCACGAGCTTGGTGATCAGGGCGTCGCGGTTCTTGCGGTTGCCGGTGAAGGACACCAGGGGGAAGCCCGCCTCGGCCATCTCGCGGGCCGCGCGCATGAGCCGGCGCTCCACCTCGCGCTCGAGCTCTCTTTCGCGGATGGCGGTCTCGTGCATGAGCGAGTGGGCGTCGAGGTGGTTGATCACGTGCATGAGCTTGAGCAGCACGCACGCCATCATCTGGGTCTTGGTGGGGTGATCGCCGCTGGCGGCGAGGAACAGGTCCTCGGGGCGGTCGAGGTATTCCACCGCCTCAGGGATGCGGTAGCCGAAGTGGCGCCGCACGTAGGCCATGGCCTCGGCGTGCAGGTGGCGGAAGCGGGCCTGGTCGAAGGGGTCGTCGAGGTCGGTGAGGTTGACGCGTAAGAACTGCCGAATCTCGTCGGTCGAATCGAACTGCAGTCGGTAGGCGTCCAGGTGGGACGCGCCGTCCAGGGCGCGGCGCACGGCCTCGACGTACTGGGGCGTCAGGTCTTCGAGGCGCCAGTCCCTGGGGGACACGGCCGGCCGCACTGGGGCAAACGTGACCACGGATCGTCGAGCGGACCTTTCGTTTTCGTGCAGCTCGGCGGGCCCCTCAACGGTGAACACCGACAGCTCCCCGAGCTGCATGTACTGTAATGAACCGAGTTCAGATCGTCGAGGTAAAAAACGGGATTTTCGGGTTTCACCGAACCCGAGCTTTACACCTGTCCGACCCTTGGCCATCCTGGCCCGCGAATGAGCGCCTCCTCCTTCGATCCGGCGGGCCTGGCACGCTCCCTGGCCCGGGGCAGACGTGTGGTCGCCGCGGGCCTGCGCGGGGCTGCGCCGGCCTTTGCCGTCGCTGCCCTGGCCCGACACCACCGCGGGGCGATGCTGTGGGTGGCCCCGGACGAGGCCACCGCGACCCACGTCCACCGCGAGCTCACCACCTTCCTGGGCAAGCGCACCGACCGCCGCGTGCTGCTGTACCCCGCGTCCGACGTGGAGCCCTACAGCGGCCTGAGCCCCCACGCCGAGGTGTCGCGCCGCCGCATCGAGATCCTCGCGCGGCTGCAGGATGGACACCCGGACCTGGTGGTCGCTTCCGTCGCGGCGCTGTTCAAGCGGGTCCTGCCGCGCCAGCGCCTGGGGAACGCCCAGGAGCTGCTGGCCGTGGGCGAGGAGATCGACCGGGAAGCCCTGCTGCAATCCCTGGTCGAGTGGGGCTACTTCAGCACCGACCTGACCGAGGACCCGGGCTGCTTCTCGGTGCGCGGCCACGTCATGGACCTGTACCCGCCCGGCTTCGACGGCCCGCTGCGAGTGGAGTTCTGGGGCGACGAGATCGAGTCCATCCGCATGTTCGACCCGGTCAGCCAGCGGTCGCTGCTGACCGTGGACGAGGTGGTGCTGCTGCCGGTGCGCGAGGAGCTGCTCACCGACGAGGCCCGCCTGCGCTTCGGCGGACAGCTCAAGGATCTCAGCGACGATCGCGCCGTGTCGCCGCGCGCCCGCCACCGCCTCGAGGACGAGCTCGAGCGGGGCCGCTACTTCGCCGGGATCGAGGAGTACCTGCCGCTGTTCTACGGCGGGCTCGACAGCTTCTTCGACTACCTCGGCGACCAGGCCCTGCTCGTGGTGGGCGACGCCGAGGCCGTGGACGCGGCCGTGGCCGGCGAGCCCGCGCGCCTGCGCAAGGCCTTCGAAGGCGGCGAGGCCCCCGAGGCCCTCGTCCCCGATCCCGACGCCCTGTACCTCGACGCCGACACCTTCCGCGCCGGCCTCACCGGCCGCGGCCACCTGGTGCTGCCCGCCCTCGACGCCATGACCGAGGGCGACGAGGTCGTCCAGCTGCCCACCCAGGACAACGCCTCGCTTCGCGCCGAGATCCTCGCCGCCCGCGAGCGCAGCGAGGGCATGCTCGCCCCGTTGATCCAGCGGCTGCTCAAGTGGCGCGCCGACGGCCTGGACGTGATCGTCGCCTGCACCAGCCGCGTGCAGGCCGAGCGGGTCACGGAGATGCTCGACGAGCGCGAGGTGGTGTGCGCGGTCGTGGACGAGCCGGTCACCGCGTCGGCCCTGTTGAAGAAGGAATCGCCCCTGCGCCTGGGCGCGCGTGAGGCCGTGGCCGCGGTGCCGGCCCCCCTGGACCGCGGCTTCGTGTTCGCCGGGGCGAACCTGGCCGTGGTCAGCCAGGCCGAGGTGTTCGGCCGCCGCCGCAAGCGACGCCAGGTGCGCCGCGACCGCCTGGGCCACGCCCTGACCAGCTTCAGCGAGCTCAAGGAAGGCGACTACGTGGTCCACGGGCACCACGGCATCGCCCGCTACCTGGGCATGCACAAGCTCGAGACCCCCAAGTCCATGGCCCAGAAGCGCCAGGACTTCCTCCAGCGCATGCGCGACCCGCGCTACCGGCCGGGCGACACCGACGTGGCCCAGGTCGCGGCCCGCGGCAGCCGCAACGACTACCTGCTGCTGGAGTACCGCGGCGGCGACCGGCTGTACGTGCCCATGCACAAGCTGGACCTGCTGCACCGCTACGCGGCCATCGAGGGCGCCACCCCACCCCTGGATCGCCTGGGCGGCCAGACCTGGTCCAGGCGCCGCAAGAAGGTCGAGGAGGCGGTCCAGAAGCTCGCCGTGGCCCTGCTGGAGCTGTACGCGGCGCGCCAGACCGCCGAGAGCCTGCCCTTCGACCCCCCCGACTCCCTGTACCGGGAGTTCGCCGCGTCGTTCCCCTTCGAGGAGACCCCCGACCAGCTCGAGGCGATCCGCTCCATCAGCGAGGAACTCCAGACGACCCAGCCCATGGATCGGCTCGTGTGCGGCGACGTGGGCTTCGGCAAGACCGAGGTGGCCCTGCGCGCCATCTTCCAGGTGGTGGCCAGCGGCTTCCAGGCCGCGGTGCTCGTGCCCACCACCATCCTGGCGCTGCAGCACTACCTCACGTTCGCCGAGCGCCTCGGCTCGTTCCCCGTGCGGGTGGAGATGATCAGCCGCTTCCGCACCGCCAAGCAGCGCCGCGCGACGCTCAAGCGGCTCGCCGCGGGCGAGGTGGACATCATCGTCGGCACCCACGCGCTGCTGGCCAAGGACGTGCAGTTCGCCCAGCTGGGCCTGCTGGTCATCGACGAGGAGCACCGCTTCGGGGTCAAGCAGAAGGAGAAGATCCAGCAGCTGCGCAAGGGCGTGGACGTGCTGACCATGACCGCCACACCCATCCCCCGCACCCTGAACATGGCCCTGTCCGGGGTGCGGTCGTTCAGCCTCATCGACACCCCGCCCGAGGGGCGTCAGGAGGTGCGGACGCACGTGGTGAAGTTCAGCGCCCAGCGGATCAAGGAAGCCGTGGAGATGGAGCTGCGGCGCGGCGGGCAGGTGTTCTTCGTGCACAACCGCGTCAAGTCCATCGGCGCCATGGAGCGGTTCCTGTGCAAGCTGCTGCCGGGCGTGACCATCGGTGTGGGCCACGGCCAGATGCCCAAGGCCGAGCTCGAGAAGGTGATGGTGGACTTCGTACGGCGCAAGTACCAGCTGCTGCTGTGCACCACCATCATCGAGAGCGGCATCGACATCCCCACCTGCAACACGATCCTGATCCACCGCGCCGACCGGATGGGGCTGGCCCAGCTGTACCAGCTGCGCGGCCGCGTCGGACGGGCCCGCAACCGCGGCTACGCGTGGCTGATCGTGCCCCCGGGCCGTGCCCTGGCCGGCGACGCGCTGCACCGCCTCAAGGCGCTGCAGGACAACACATCGCTGGGATCGGGTTTCAAGATCGCCAGCCGGGATCTGGAGATCCGCGGCGCGGGCAACCTGCTGGGCAAGGAGCAGTCGGGCAGCGTCAACGCGGTGGGCCTGCACACCTACCTCGAGCTGCTCGAGCAGGCGGTGAGCGCGGCGCGCGGCGAGAGCAGCGGCGCCCCCCAGCCCGAGATCGAGATCCGCACGGACGCGTACATCCCCGGCGACTACATCACCGATCAGCGCGACCGGCTGCTGTACTACAAGCGCCTCAGCGGCGCGCTGAGCGAGGAGGAGGCCACCTCCATCGTCGAGGAGCTCGAGGACATGTTCGGCCGCGTGCCCGAGCCGGTGAGCAAGCTGTCGGAGCTGATCCGGCTCAAGGTGGCGGCGCGCAAGCTGTGGGTGACCCGCATCGATCCCGTGCCCAGCGGTGCCAGGATCACCTTCGATTCCCGCACGCCCATGGATCCGGTGAAGCTGGCGTCGCTGGTGCAGCGGGCCGGGGATCGGATGTCCCTGAATTCGGACGGTGTACTCACCTTCCGCATGAGCCGCGAACAGCGGCGCGACCCCCTCGATCTACTGACGCGACTCTTGCGGAGGCTGGCCTAGTGTGTTAGGCGTCAGCGTTGCTCTGAGCTTCCCCTACAGGGAATGTGGCCCGGTCAAGAGGGGTTGGTGACCTCGGCCGAGGGAGAGGATGGAACCATGAGTCGAATCATCGTGGCGATGGGTCTGGGAATGCTGGGAATGCTGGTCGCGGCCTGCAACGGCGGCGGTGGCGGCGGTGGTGGCGGCGGGACGACCGCGGCCAACCAGACCGACTTCGCGGACAAGGGATCGGTGGAAATCGGCACCCGTCTGGCCACCATCAACAAGATGGAGGTCGGGACCAACGACTTCGACCGCGTCGCCAAGCGCATGCGTCCCCGCGCCGGCGCCATCACCGACGAGTTCAAGCAGGAGGTGATGGACGAGCTGGTCAACGAGACGCTGCTGTACCAGGAGGCCTTGCGTCAGGGGATCGACCGGGATCCGAAGATTCGCAAGATGATGGTCAACACCCTGCTCAAGAAGGACGTCTACGGCACGCTGGACCCGGACTCCATCACCGAGGAGGAGCTGCGGGCCTACTTCGAGGAGCACAAGGAAGACTTCGTGGTGCCCGAGAAGGTGCAGATCAAGCGCATCCTGCTCAAGATCACCGACAGCCGGCCCCGCGAGGAGGCCCGCACCACGGCCGAGGACCTGGCCGAGCAGATCTCGGCCAACCCGACCTCCTTCAAGGCCCTGGCCCAGGAGAACTCCCAGGGCCCGTACGCCCGCCGCGGCGGTGACCTCGGCTTCGTCGGCCAGAAGGGCAAGCCCGGCATCGACCAGATCCTGATCGACGCGGCCTTCGAGATGGAGAAGGGTGACGTCAGCGAGGTGCTGGAGACCGACGACGGCTTCAACATCCTGTACGTGCCCAACCGCCGCGAGCGCGTGGAGCGCACCTTCGAGCAGATGCGCGGCAGCGTGCTGCGCAAGGTCAAGTCCGACCGCTACAACGAGCTGTACGACGCCTACGTGGGGCGCCTCGAGGCCGACGCCAAGATCGAGCTCGACGACGCCGCCGTGACCTCGTACGAGTACAAGGTGGACGAGCGCACCGGCCCCGTGCCCGGCCCCGTCCGCCTGACCACCCCCGGGGACGCGATGGACAACGCGCGCGTTCCCGCTCCCGCCACCGAGCGGTAGAGACCGGAACCCCCCGACGTGACTCCCTCCCTCAGATTGCTGCTCCTCGTCGCGGCCATCGCCATACCCTTCCGCGCAGCGGGGGTCGAGGTGGTGGATCGCATCGTGGTCGTGGTGAACGACCAGCTGGTGCTGGAGAGCGAGGTGGCCGAGGAGCTGGGCCTGTACCTGCAGGCCGAGCCCCTCGATCTGCCGCCCGGGCCGCGGCGCGAAGCCGCCCTGGCCGACCTGCGCGCCGCCATCATCGATGGCCTGATCGGCCGCATCCTCATGGACCAGGCCACCGCCCGGCTGGGCATCGTGGTCGAGGACGGCGAGGTGGAGCAGCAGATCGCCGAGTACGCCCGCATGAACCACCTCTCGGTGGATCAGCTGCTCGGCGAGCTCGCCCGCCAGGGCATCACCCAGGCCGAGTTCCGCGCCGACATGCGCGACCAGATCCGGCAGTACCGGCTCTTCCAGATGGAGATCAACACCAAGATCGACATCACCGAGGACATGGTCCGGCAGCGCTACCGCGAGGTCCACGGCGAGGGCAGCGAGGACCCGGAGTATCACCTGCGGGTGATCGTGCTGTACCTGCCCGAAGGGGACGCCGCCGGCGCCGCCGAGGTGCGAGCCCGCGCCGAGGCCATCCGCGCCGAGATCCTCGCCGGCGCCGACTTCGAGGAGATCGCCAGGGAACGCTCCGAGGAGGCCGGCAGCGCGTCTCGCGGCGGCGCCTTCGGCACGGTGCGTCCGCGCTCCATGGTGCCGGAGTTCCGCGACGCCGTGGAGGGCCTGCCGATCAAGGAGGTCAGCGAGCCCGTGGAGTTCCGCGGCGCCATCTGGCTGCTGCAGGTTCACCGCATCACCGACGCGTCGGCGACGTCGTACGAGTCCGTGCGCGACCAGCTGTTCAACCAGCTGTACCGCGAGCACGAAGAGCACGAGATCTCCATGTGGCTGGAAAAAGAGAAGACCCGCGCCCACATCGAACACCTGCATTGATTGACAGTGCCTGACACCTGTTCAATCGCCATCACCACCGGCGACCCCACCGGTGTCGGTCCCGAAGTGCTCGTCCGCGCCCTGCAGGCCGTGGACGGCTTCGAACCCGTCGTGTTCGGACCCGCCGAAGCCGTGGCTCGCGCCGCGGACCTGGTGGGGGTCACCCCGCCGCCCGTGCGCGACTGTGGCGGAGCGCTGCCCGAGGCCGAGGCCCTGGAGCAAGGCGTGGCGGCCTGCCTGTCCGGCGAGTGCGCGGCCCTGGTGACCGCGCCGATCCACAAGCGGCGGCTGCTCGACAATGGCTTCGGCTTCGTCGGCCACACCGAGTTCCTCGCCGCCCGCTGCGACCGAGACGTGGTCATGGCCTTTGGCGGCGGTCGGCTCCGCGTGGCCCTGTTGACCACGCACCTGCCCCTGCGCGACGTGGCGGACGCCATCCGCAGCGAGGACGTCCCCCGGGTCGCGGCGTTGTTCGACGACGGCCTGCGCCGCTACTTCGGCGTCGAGCGACCCCGCCTGGCCCTGTGCGGGCTCAACCCCCACGCGGGCGAGGAGGGGAAGCTGGGGCACGAGGACGCCGAGGTGCTCGCCCCGGGTGTCGCCCTCGCCCGCGAACGGGGCCTCGATCTGGAGGGCCCCCTGCCCGCGGACACCCTGATGGCCCGCGCGGCCCGGGGCGGCGTGGACGGCGTCATCGCCTGCTTCCACGACCAGGGCCTGACCGCGGTCAAGGCCGTGGACTTCGGCTCCTCGGTCAACTTCACCCTCGGCCTGCCGTTCCTGCGCACCTCGCCGGACCACGGCACGGCCCACGACATCGCCTGGACCGGCCGGGTGGATCCGTCGTCGATGATCGCGGCGCTGCGCATGGCCGTGCGCTGTGTGAGCGGGGAGTAGCGGTGCCCAACGTCCACGGCGATCTCAGCGGCCTCAAGGCCTCGCAGGTCCAGGCGCTCAACCGCCTGTATCGGCGCCGCGTGCTACCCGCGCAGATCGTTGGCCCCGAGCTGGCGCGCACCCTGTGCGAGATCAGCCTCGGCATCGGCCGCCAGGTGGGGGTGATGCTCGACCGCCGCGGCGCCGTGACCCACGTGATCGTGGGATCGGCCAGGGGGCTGTTCCTGCCCGACCTGGGGCGCCACCGGGCGGGCCGCGGCCGCTTCCGTGGGCTGCGCCTGCTGCACGTGCACCTGGACGAGAGCCTGCTGGACCGCGACGACCTGACCGACCTCGTGCTGCTGCGCCTGGATCTGGTCGGGGTCATCCGGCCGGACGAGCGCGGCCTGCCCGTGGACCTGCAGTACGCCACCTTGCTGCCCCCCCGCGACGGGGAGGACGCTTCGCCGTGGCTCATCGAGGGACCGTACGACGTCCACCGCGTGGCCGAGGACTTCCTGCGGCTGATCCACGCCGTGGAGGGGGAGTTCGCCCAGCGGACCGTGGGCCAGGACGTCCACGACAAGCGCGACCGCACGATCCTCGTGGGCCTGTCCGACGGCGACGCCGAGGCCGCGCGGCGGTCCATGGGCGAGCTCGTGCGCCTCGCCGAGACCGCCGGGCTCAACGTCATCGACCAGGTGTTGCAGCGCCGCCGGCGCCCCGATCCGCGGACGCTGATCGGCCGCGGCAAGCTCGACGACGTGCTCATGCGGTCCATGGTGCTCGACGCGGACCTGCTCGTGTTCGACCGGGAGCTCAGCCCGTCCCAGGGGCGCACCATCGCCGAGGCCACCGAGCTCAAGGTCATCGACCGCACCCAGCTGATCCTCGACATCTTCGCCCAGCACGCGTCCAGCCGCGGCGGCCGGCTGCAGGTGGAGCTGGCCCAGCTCAAGTACCTGTTGCCTCGCCTGGGCATGCTCCAGGCGTCCCTGAGTCGCCTCACCGGCGGCATCGGCGCCAGGGGCCCCGGCGAGACCAAGCTCGAGGTGCGCGCCCGCCGCGCCCGCGACCGCATCCGCCGCCTCGAGAAGCAGCTGCGCGATCTGGGCAAGCAGCGCGCCCTGCGCCGCCGGCGCCGCAAGCGGGTGCGCCTGCCCACCGCATCCATCGTCGGCTACACCAACGCGGGCAAGTCCACCCTGCTCAACGCGCTGACCCACAGCGACGTCAAGGCCGAGGACCAGCTCTTCGCCACCCTCGATCCCACCACCCGCCGCCTGCGCTTCCCCCGCGACCGCGAGCTGGTGATCACCGACACGGTGGGCTTCATCGAGCGCCTGCCCGACGAGCTGCTCACCGCCTTCCGCGCCACGCTGGAGGAGCTGGAGGACGCCGACGTGCTGCTGCACGTCCTCGACGCGTCGTCGGAGGCGGCCGAACAGCAGCACGGTGTGGTGGTCCAGACCCTGGGGCAGATCGGGCTGGAGGACGTGCCCGTGATCGTGGTGCTCAACAAGACCGACGCCGCCGATCCCGACGACCTCGCCGAGCTGCGCCAGACCCTGGGCGGCATCCCCGTCAGCGCCAAGACCGGCGACGGCCTCGACCGGCTCGAGGAGCTGCTACAGGGCACCCTGTGGCGGGAGGGCTACGAGGTCGTCCCCAGCTACGAGACTAATCCTTCCCGCCCTTGAACATCTTGTGCACCCGGCCGAGGTAGCGCCACGTCGGGCTGCGCCACACCTCTTCCAGGCGTTCCTGCAGGCGGGCGATCTCGGCCCACTGGTCCTCGATGAAGTCCACCTCGAGGTCCTCGTGGGTGGTGACGGGATCCTGGACCCACTTCAGCAGGGAGCGTGTGGTCTCGACGATGGAGTACTGCTCGCGCAGGAACGACCAGGGCACGCGGCGCAGGTTGCCCACGGCGGCGAGCTCGTCGGTGACCCCGGCGCCGCCCGCGGCGAGGCGGCGGCGCTTCTCGCCGGCCAGGCGGATCAGCAGGGACGCGAGCATGGCCGAGTCTCCCTGGTCCAGGGGGAAGAACCCCTCCACCTCGCGTAGCTGGCGCGTCAGGTCGCACGTCACCGTGGACGCGGCGGGCAGGCCGCGCTCCATGGCGTCGAGCAACCGGGTGCGGCTGCCGAACTCGGCCTCGTAGCAGGGCAGGTCCATGTTCACGGCCAGATCGGCGGCGCCGTAGATGGCGTCGAGGTGCCGCGTCGGCACCCAGCCCAGGAAGTGGAAGCGGGTGGCGTGCTTGCTGCGCTCGGCCAGACGGCGGAAGCGCTGGTAGCTGCCCTCGTTGTGGCCGGTCAGCCCTCCGCCGGTGCTGACCAGGTGGACGTGGGGATCCGCGTCCATGGCCTGCAGCAGCGCGGCCACGAGGGTCTCCTCGTCCATCCAGGTGTTGTAGCCGCCGCAGATCAACACCGTGAAGTCGTTCGGCGCGATGCCGGTGAGCAGCCCCTGGGGGGCCTCGGGGGAACAGTCGCGGTGCAGGCCCTGCAGGGACACGGGGATCACGTGGACGAGCTCGCGGCCCATCTCCCGGGCCGTGAGCCGGCCCGCCCCGCCCCCCCCCCCCCAGAGGCCCCGGCGCGGCGCCCCGGAGCCCCCCCCCACAAAGTAGCCCCCGTGGCCGTCGGCGGCGCCCCCCGCCCGGGGCGGCGCCCCGGCCCGCCAGGCCCAGCGCGCCGATGAGCACGGGGCGCTGCGCCTGGGACACCACGGAGAAGTGATCGCCGCGGGTCACGGCCAGGGAGAGCACCTGGCGGTAGCGGTGGATGGGATCGTGGCTGCCGGATCGGTAGGCCCGCAGCTGGGCCTCGCTCATGGGGTCGCCGGGGACGTCCACCCACAGGGGCTCGGCGCCGGCGGCGCGCGCCCCGCCCGCCATGGGGGCGAAGGGGCCGGCGCTCACCACCACGTCGGGCTCGAACTCGTGGCGCAGGTCGCGCAGGGACAAAAACGCGCCTGGCTCGTCGCGCCGCACCGGGTGGTAGTACAGCTTGCGCGGCCCCTGGGACGTGGGCTGCTCGATGGTCCTGCGCCACGGCCGCGTGGACGCGTCCTCGGTGGGCCCGGACACCAGCGAGGCGAACGCCACCTCGTGGCCGGCCTCGAGCAGGGCGAGCAGGAACTGACGCGCGCGCAGGGCCGGGAAGCCGAGCTCCTCGGGGTCCTGGACCGGCAACGGACCGCTGCCCACCAGGAAGACGCGGCGCGCGCCTGCGGTCAAAGGAGCCTCTCCTTGTCCCCCCGGGCGTGAACCACGAGTCCCCAGTGGTGGTCGATGTGCACGAGCCCGTGGTCCTCCACCTCGCTGACCACCTTCAGCTCGTAGAGCTGGTTGTGCCAGATGTGCGGCCGCAGGTGGCTCTTGTCGTACAGCGCCACGCTGAGGCGGTAGCTGCCCTGGAGCAAGGGCAGCTGGGGATAGTAGATGAAGTAACTGTACACGCCGTCGTAGGTGCCGCGCATCTCCTCGACCCGATCGAAGCGCGCGTTGGGCCCGTACACGTAGGTCTGGTCGTTGCGGAAGATGGCCACGCCCATGATCGGGTCGTCGATGGGCTCGATGGTGCGGAAGGTCACCGCCACCACCACCGGATCGAAGGTCTTGACCGACTCCACGACCTCCCCCGCCGCGTCGAGGAGCTGCACCGCGAGGATCTCGGCCTCGCCGCTGCCGGTGACCGTGGGGTTGTCGGGGTTGCCCACCGCCACCGGGCTGGCCTTCTCGCCCTGGGACAGCAGCTTGTCGGCGTCGCCCATGTGCGTCGCCTTCAGCAGGGCGTTGCGCAGCCGCCGGTCCGGGGTCGTCGCGCGGTAGTCGAGGGGGGCACTCCGGCCCGGGCGGTCGTCGCGAGCGCCCGCACGATCCGCGGCGGCGCTGGCCGCAGGGGGCAGGCGGCGGCCGCGCACGGTGTCCACGTAGGTCTCCACCACGTGGCGGGCCTCCCCCTGGGCCTCCACCCGGCCCTTGTTCAGCCACAGGGCCCTGGAGCACAGCTCGCGCACCGAGTGCAGGTCGTGGCTGACCAGGATCAGCGTGCGCCCCTCGGCGATGAAGCTCTCGATGCGGTTGATGCACTTGCGCTGGAAGTACGCGTCGCCCACGGACAGCAGCTCGTCGATGAGCAGGATCTCGTGGTTGAGGTGCGCGGCGATGGCGAAACCCAGCCGCAGGGACATGCCCGAGGAGTACGTGCGCACCGGCAGGTCGATGAACTCGCCGATCTCGGCGAACTCGATGATGTGCGGCACCCTCTCGTCGATCTCATCCTCGCTCATGCCCAGCAGGCGACAGTTGAGCGTGCAGTTCTCGCGGCCGGTGAAGTCACCGTGGAACCCCACGCCGAGGTCGAGCAGGCTGTTGAGCGAGGCGCGGATGTCCACCCGGCCCAGGGTCGGCGGGCTGACGCCGCTGAGGATCTTCAGCAGCGACGACTTGCCCGCGCCGTTGGGGCCGATCACGCCAAAGGCGTGGCCCTTGGGGATCTGGAAGGTGACGTCGCGCAGGGCCCAGTGCTCGATGTGGCGCTTGCCGCCCCAGATCACCTCGCGCAGCCGGGCGCGGTCGTTGGGGTAGATGTCGAAGCGCTTGGACAGCCCCTCGACGTCCACCACCACGTCCGCGTCCTCGGTCCCGAGCACGCCGTTGTTGGTCGTCTCTTCGTTCACCAGGGTCGCTCTATCACCCCCCGAGTACGTCGGAGAAGTGGGGGGACTGCTTGCGGAAGACCCAGAAGCCCACCGCGAAGACCGTCAACGAGACCGTTCCGAAGATGATCACCTGGCCCGGCAGCGGCGCCTGGTGGTTGAGCAGGATCTGCCGGTAGATGCCGATGAGGTGTGCCAGCGGGTTGAAGACCAGGATCGGCAGGAACGGCCGCGGGAACACGCTCTCCGGGTAGAACACCGGCGTGACGAACATCCAGATCAGCAGCAACGGCTGCAGCAGCTGGCGGATGTCCTTGAAGAACACCGCCACCGTGGCGAGCAGCAGGGCGATGCCGTAGGCGAACAGGAACTGGAACACCATCACCACGGGCAACAGCAGGGCCCAGAAGCTCAGACCGTGGCCGATGATCAGGGCCGCGGCCACCAGCAGGGACATGCGCATCAGCTGGATGACCAGCTCCGACGCGGAGATGTAGGCGGGCAGGATGCCCGCGGGGACGTGGACCTTGCGGATCAGGTGCACGTTGTCGCGCACCACCGTGAGGCTGCGCGACAGGGTCTCGTTGATCGTCACGTACACCAGCCAGCCGCAGAACAGGAACAGGGCGGACAGGGCCGTGGAGTAGTCGGGGTGGAAGCGCACGCGCAGCAGCACGGTGAACACGAAGGTGTAGGTGACCAGCTCCAGCAGGGGCTTGGCCACGGCCCAGATCACGTCGAGCAACGACCCTGCGTACTGCCGACGCAGGTCGCCCACGGCCATCGACCAGGTCAACAGCCCCAGCCGCCGCAGGTTGGCGCGGCGGGAGGGCGTCGATCTCGATGGAGCCAGGGCGCTGGGCATGGTGCGGCTCTTCATCACGCTGTGCCAAGTTTAACTTGGATTGGCCACCGAGCCACTTCTATCCTAGGTCTGCGCTTCCTGAAAAGCTCACGCGCGCAAGAAGGCGGGCGGCCGGGGCGAGGGCGCGGAAGGGGTGTCGCCGTGTTCCGGTGGCTGACGCTGCTGCTCTCGCTGGGGCTCACTGCGGGTGGGTGTGCGGCCCTGTGCAAGCCGCCGGTGGGCCCCACGACGGAGTCGTACCGCGACGAGGGACTGCTGGAGGCGGACCACCCCGCCCTGGTGGTGGAGCTGGACTACATCGAGGGCAGCGAGCCGCGCGATCGGGCCCTGGCCATCTTCGGCGAGCGGCTGGAGTTCTACTGCGACAAGCCCGGCGGCGTCACCTTTGCGGTGGACGACGCGATCCCGGCGGATGAGTGGGAGCCGAACCACGAGGCCGTGGCCCGCCTGGCCCTGCAGTACGCCGACGTGGACCCGGGCGAGGCCGCGTACCTGTACGTCCTGTACGCACCGTCCTACAAGAAGTTCCGGGGCTACAGTTACCGCACCGGGCGGCTGGGTTCGGCGGTGGAGTTCCCGGCCATGGTGGTGTTCGCGGACCAGCTCGAGCCCATCCTCTGGGTGACGGGGGTGCGCCAGGAGGCCTCGGTGCTGGTGCACGAGGCCGGCCACGTGCTGGGCCTGGTGACCAACGACGACCACCGGGACGGCGGGCACTGCACGAACGGGTGGTGCCTGATGTACGACGGCGTCGACGCCCGTTCCCTTGCTGTAAACTTGTTCCCAACGCTGTTCACCGGCTACCTGCCCACCCACTACTGCCGCGACTGTCGCGACGATCTGTGGGCCGAGGGCGACGTACCGGGGATACGCCGACGGTTGGGCATGCCCACGTCCGAGCGACCCGGCTGTGACCCGACCTGGAAGGAGGACCCGTGAGAATCCTGTTGAACTGGCTGGCGGTGCTGATCCTGGCGCTGGCCCTGGCGGGCTGCGGCTCGGAGGGTGACGACGACACCTGGAGTGACGACGACGACGCCACCGCGGACGACGACGACGCCACGGCCGACGACGACGACGTGGCCGACGACGACGACGACAACGTGGCCGACGACGACGATGACGACGTGGCCGACGACGACGACGCGGGCGACGACGACACCAGCGACGACCTGGACCCGTCCACGGTCGAGGGGCTGACCTATCTGTTCGACATCGCCAACGGCGGGTTCACGTTCACCGAGCCGGCAGGTATCGGCGCGGTGATCGGCATGTTCCTGGGGCAGCTGCCCGAGGATCAGGGGATCATCTTCGGCGCCGAGGACATCGATCCCGGAGCCGGCACCATCGACCTGCTCCTCAGCTCGGGGCTCGTGACCAACCCCAACGACAATCCGGCCAACTGGATCTGGGCCCAGTCCGACGCCACGACCACCGACGCCAGCGGCACGTGGAGCAATCCCTCCTTTGACGCGGGCCCGGCGGACATGGTCTTCGATTCCGGCTCCGGCACCATCTGGCTGGGCGACGTGATGTTCGGCGGCCGCTACGCCACCGACGGCAGCACGGTCTCCAACGCCCGGCTCGAGGGGCTGATGGACACCATCCCCTTCGACGAGATGCTCGGGTTCGATCCCGGCGGCCTGTGCGACACCCTCGACGGGCTGAGCATCCCCTGCGAGACCTGCCCGGCGTCCAGCCCCCACCAGGGCGACTTCTGCCTGTACCTGGCCGCCGAGGGCGGCGTGTGCCCCCTGTTGCCGGGCGTGACCATGGTCCCGGTCCCCTGATCCCGAGGAACACCCCATCGAACCGATCCCCCGGCTGACGGACCGCACCGAGCGCGCGGCCGCCGTCGCGGCGGCCGTGGGGACCGCCGTACTGCTGCTGGGCAACCTGGCCGTCTTGCGCGAGTTCGCCGACGTGGTGCGCGCGTCGTACCTCGTGGGCATGCTGGCGCTGTCGCTCCCCGCCGGATTGCTCGCCGGCGTCGCCGTGGGCTGCCGGCGCGTGGCCGCGGCGCGCGCGTCCGCCGGGCGCGAGCTCGCCGCTGGATCCGCCGTCAAGGTCGCGCTGGCCCTCGTGACGGTCCTGGGCCTGTTGCTGATGATCGTGGGCCTGCAGATCACCTACACCCCCCTCGGGGCGCTGATGCCCTCGCCCACCGCCGGGGCGCTGTTCATCTACCGCGCGGTGGTGGTGGTGCCCGTGCTGGGCGGGCTGCTGGTGCTGGTGGCCGGGCTGCTGGTGGTCGAGGGGTGGCGGGGTGGTGTGCCCGGCGCGGCCGTCGCGCTGCTCGCCGCCCTGGGCTTCGCGGTGGCGTGGCAGAACCGCGGAACCGGTCTCGCTGGCTACGAGCTCGCCGGCGCGAGCCTCGCCATGCCCCTGGCCGCGCTCATGGGGGCGGTGGCACAGGGGAGCCTGCTGCTGACCGTCCAGCGCGCGCGGGACGGATTCGGCATCCACCTGCCGCGGCCCTTCGATCTGGGCGACGTGGCGGTGCTGGTCCGCGCATCGTGGCGGGCCTCGTTGGCGCTCGGAGCAGCCGGCCTGCTGGCCACCGTCGCGAGCCTGGTCGTGCTGCGCAGCTCCGAGGCCCAGGGGGCCGACACCCTGGCTCTGGTGGTGGTGATCACCGGCCTCGCCCTGGCCCTGGTGGAGGACGTCGCCGCGCGCGCTGGTGTGGGTGGCGGCGGTCTGCGGGTCGCGACAGCGGCGCTGCTGCTCGTGGCCGGAACGGCCCTGACGGCCGCCCCCGGTCCCGTGCTGTCCCTGCTCGCGCCCGGCGCGGACCTCGTCCCCACCGCGGGCTTCCGCTTCGCCGGCATGATCCTGCTGCACGAGCTCGCCCTTCGCCTGGCCACGGACCTGGGGCTGCTGCGTCACCGTCGCAGCGTCGCGCTGGAGGTGGGCGTCCTCGTGTTGCTGGCCGCCGCCCTCCTCGCCGGCCTGCTGTGGCTCGGCGGCATGGACGGCCTGTTGCCGGCGACCGTCGCGGTCCTCGCCGCCCGCGGCATCTCGGTGCCCCTGCTCCGCCTCTGATCGGCCTTCCCCCGTCCCAGCGGCTCGGATACCATGCCGCCACCGCTCCGACGTGGAGAGAGGGAGTCTCGTATGCCTCGTCTGCCCTGGTTCGCCGCCCTCGTGGCGATGCTGTTCGCCCTGCCGGCCTCGGCCATCGACGTCGGCCTGACCGTGGCCACCCGCACCACCAGGACCGCCCTGGAGTTTCGCGTGGCGCCGGTCGCGGGCAAGCACCTCGCGGAGGATTACCCGGCCCAGATGGTGGTGACCACGTACCCCGACGCCGCCCTCGAGGAGCTGGTGGACCTCGCCGGGCGCGTGCCCGAGCTGCTGACGGCGTACAGCATCGAGCTGCCCGACGGACGCCCCCTGCTCGTGGACGTGGAGCTGGAGCTGGGCGTGTGCGACGACGCCGGCGTGTGCACCCCCGAGGTGGTGGGTTTCCAGGTCGCGGTGAAGCGCAGGCCTCGCAAGGCGTTCTCCGACGCGGTCGTGCTGCCCGTGGTGCCGATCATGCGCAAGCAGCGGGTCGCCGTTCAGCCTGCGGACCCCGACGCGATGATCCAGAGCCCATGGGTGCACGACGACCTGCCGCGCGCCCTGGCCGAGGCCCAGGAGAAGGACGAGCCCCTGCTGCTGGTGTTCAAGACGCGATGGTGCCCGCCGTGCAACCAGCTGGCGCTGGAGGTGCTCGACGATCCGGCCAACGAGGTGGATCTCGCCCCCTTCGTCAAGGGACTGTTCGACGCGGACCTGCCCGCGAGCTGGGACGCCAAGAGCCGCTACGGCATCGGCGGCTACCCCACCATCCTGGTGTGCACGCCCGACGGCGAGGTGGTGCTGCGGCAGGAGGGGTACGAGGACGAGGCCGGCCTGCTCGTCGCCCTCGAGGCCGCGCTGCTGGAGGCCGCGCCGCTGGAGGAGATGGCAGCGAACGCGACCGAATCGGGGGAGCCGACGGCTGCCCTGGCCGTGGCCGACCGCTACCGCCACCGCGCGGACCGGGCCGGCGCGGCCGAGTGGTTGGCGAAGGTACCCGCGGACGCGCAGGTGGACGCAGCCGTCGCCGCGGACGTGCGGGCGTTCCTGGCTGTGACGGACGAGGACACGGCCGCCGGCGCCGCGGCGCTGGAGGCGCTGCTGCTCGAACAGGCCCTCGAACCCGCCGCGCCGCCGCTGAAGCAGGCCTGGTGGTGGGTGGAGCTCGCCGGGATGCGCGAGGAAGACGACGCCGGGCGTGAGCTGGCCTGGGAGCGGGCGAAGTCCACGGCCGAGCACCTGCTGGCCAACCAGCCCGCGCCAGCCGAGGCGTCCGAGGCGTGGCTGGTCCTGGCCCTGGCCGCGGACGGCATGGGCGGCGAGGCGGCGGCCAGGAAGGCGTGGTCCGGACGCGCCGACACCCTGCTGGCCCAGCTGGGCGGCGAGGTGGACGCGGAGGAGGTCACCGCCGCGCGCGGGCTGGTGATGTCCCTGGTGGGGTCGTTGCGGCGGGCACAGCGCCTGGAGGAAGCGATGGCCGTGGCCGGGCTGGCGGTGGACAACGCGCCGGACGAGCCCACCTTCTTCCTCCTGCGCGCCAAGGTGGCGTCCCTGACCGAGGATGGCGGCGCCCTGGCCGTGGCCGACGCGGGTACGGCGTATCGCCTCTCCGCAGGGGATCTGCGACTCAAGGCCGCGGACCTGTGGTCCGAGCTGCTGGTGGACGCGGAGGAGACGGACAGGGCCCGCGCCGTGATCGAGGAGGCCCTGCAGGATCTGGTCCTGCCCGAGGACGAGACCATCCGCACCCATCGGTACGCGGACCAGCTGCGCGAGCGCCTCGACGCGCTGCCGGAGCCCGAGGGCGCCGAGGAAGCGCCCTGACCGTTCGCCCGCTTTCTTGAGGCACCGGGCGCGACCAAGTATCCTGACGCGGCAGGTCACGCGCCGCGGTGGGCCACGTCTCCGGGACACGGCCCGACGTCGAGTCGAGGAGGATCGGATGATGCACCTGTTCAGGGGTCGATGGATAGCCAACGTGATGGTGGGCCTGATCGCCCTGGTCGGAGTGCAGTGGGCGGCATTCGCCTACCCACAGGCACCGCGGGTGGAGACGACCCCGGCGGCCCCGGCCTTCGTGGCCTCCTCCTCTGCGGGTGCTCCGGCCTACCTCATGCGCGGGCCGCACCTGGCCGCCCGGCAGGCCAAGCGCCTGGGCACGAACGCCCCGCTGCCGCCGGTCGGGCCCCTGGGCCCCCACAGCATCAGCTCCCAGGAGCACCAGCACCTCGTCGCGGGCACCGCGCTGACCATCATCTCGGTGGCCCTGCTGGTCAACTTCCTGTGGATGGTCATCGTCGGAGCGGTGTGGCTGTTCGGTCACTACATGGGATCGGATCTCGAGGATCCGTACTTCCCGCCGCAGGCGGCCCTGTTCCCCGTCTCCTTCGCGTTCCTGGTCCCGGGGTTGATCTTGCTGCCCCTGGGCCTGAAGGAGCTCAAGATCTACCGGGCCATCGAGAGCGCCGAATGGGGCGCCCCGGGCGGTCCGCCCCTGGCGATGGGCGCGGCGGGCATGCCGCTGCTGCGGTTCTGAGGACGTCATGAAGAGCTCGAGGTTCCTACGTGCGCTGTCGTCGGTGGGCGTCGGGCTGATCCTGCTGCTGCTGGTGGAGGTGCCCGCGCTGGCCTACCCACAGGCGCCGCGGGCCGCCTCTGCCCCGACCGCAGCCGCGGCCCCCACGATCGGCTCGGCCTGGCTCGATCGCGGGGTTCCACGCCTGACCTCCCTGGGCGCGCGCAACGCCGCTGCGGACGACGACGACTCCAGGTCGTGGGAGCCCACGCTACCCGAGGGAGCGGTGTTCACCGTGCTCGGCGCGGGCCTCATCTGCGGCGGCGCCATCACCCTTGGCGTCGGCCTGGCTCAGCTCATCCCCATCATCACCGCGTCGGGTCTCATCGAGACCGCGGTCCTGCCGCTGGTCCTCTCCGGCCTCGGCCTGACCCTGCTGGTGATCGGCATCCCCTTCCTGATCCATGGCATCGTCGTGCTCAAGGCCGTCCGCGAGGCCGAGGAGCAGGCGACCACCCCCACGGCCCTCGTGGCGGACCCGCGCTGGGCGCCCCGCGACGGCGTGCGACAAACGGTGCTGTTGAGGTTCTGAGCGCCGTCAGCTTTCCGTACAGATCCCGTCGTTGGCGACACACCGGAAGGTGAAGTGCAGGACGTGGGGGCCGACCAGCGGATGGTTCACCGAGTACTCGTACTCGAACGACACCTCCACCTTGCGCTCGTTGAAGCGGTGGAACGCGAGGTCGCGCGACATGGGATACTCCGCGCCGATGTTGCGCAGCTCGGTGTCGTACCAGCTCTTGTTCTTGTCGTCGTTCCAGCTCGTGGACGACGACGTGATGGCCAGCTGGCGCGCCGCGCTGCGGATCTTCATGAACTGCAGGTAGGGCGTGTAGTACATCACCAGCGCGTATGCGACGGCGATGAAAAGCACCACGAGGATGATGTGCACCGCATTGACCTTGCCGCGATTGTCCCTGTGCAGGCGTCTGAGCATGCTCGTGGTTCCCCGTCCCAAATGTCCGGCGCCCCCCGCGTCTCTCCCCACCGGATGATAGCACCGAAAAACCCGGGCCGGACGTTTGTAGATCCGGGCGTCGCGATCGCGCGCAGGACAATAGTTTCCTCTCGATGGCGTCCAGGGTATGTTTCGATGGACACGCATCATCGGGTAGGGTGTCTCCCCACTCGAACACGGCGGTGGAACCTCGAGGAGGTATTCGTTGGCTCTTGAGCCTCTCCAGCGACTCGTCGGCAAGGCCGGGAGGCGGCTTCGCCTCGCTCGCGCGATGCGCGACGGCGGCCGCACGCTGGTGTGGGTGCTCGCCGCCATGGCCCTGTCGGCGCTGATCCTGGAGCTGGTCTGGGGGCTGCGGCTCTCCCACCTGCTGATCCTGTGTACCGCCCTGTTGATCCCGCTGGGTGCGGTGGTGCGTGCCCTCGTGCTCTCGCCGGGCCCCGTGCGGTCGGCCAAGGCCCTGGACATGGGGGCGGACCTGCACGACCGCATCGGCACGGCCCTGGCGCTGAGCGGCGCCAGGGGCCCTCTGGTCCAGATGCAGCGCGCCGACGCCCTCGACCGCGCCGGCGCCGTGAGCGTGGGCCGCGCCGTCCCCATCCCACTGTGGCTGCGCATCCGCGGTCCGATCGTCGCCGGGGTCGTCCTGGTGCTGGTGGTCGCGGTGTGCCTGCGGTTCGACCTGCGACCCCCCGGGCCCTCGACCCCGGTCAGCGAGCTCGAGGGGAGCGGCGAGGACCTGCTGGCCGTGCTCGGCGAGATCGAAGACGACGCCGTGGCCCAGGGCAACAAGCGCCTGGTGCGGGCGGTGACCGACCTGCACGACCGGGTCAAGCAGATCGTCGAGGAGGAGCGCAAGCGCCGCGAAGAGGTGGACGAGGAGGAGCCCACGCCGCCCCCGCCGCCGTCCAACGAGATGCCGCCGATGCCCGAGGAGTTCGCCGCCCCGGACGGCCTGTACAGCGTCAGCGAGCTCGACGCCATGCACGCCGAGCTGCAGATGGAGCTGGCGGCCGCCATGGACTTCAACCTCGAGAGCGTGCGCCTCGCCGCCAGCGACGTGGTCCGCAAGGATCCGGGGCTGCGGCGGTTCAGCCAGGAGATCGACAACCTCTACCTCGAGGAGCCCGACGTCTTCGACCGCGCGGACAACCGCCAGAACTCGATGAACAACACCTTCCGCCAGAACCACAACCCCATGTCCACCACCGACCAGGGCATGGGGATGGAGCTCATGGATCAGGTCAAGGAGGAGGTCCGCGAGGCCGCGGTGGACGAGTTCTCGGCCGAGTCCCTGGCCGCGGACGACAAGAAGCACGCCCTGCAGATGCTGTTCCAGGAGTTCCTCGAGGAGTACTCGGCGGACCGGGGCGAGCAGATCGCCGACTGGCTCGCCGGCAAGAACCCGGAGGGGCCGCGCGTGGCCATCGACGACGGCGAGCAGGTGCCGGACAAGACCGACGCCATGGCCGAGTCCGGGTTCGAGGACGTCACCGACAAGCCCGTGTCCGAGGAAGAGGGCTACCGCCCCATCGCCGCCGACGAGATCCCCGAAGGCGCCGAGGTCCAGGCCATCGACGACGCGACCGGGATGATGGACGGCATGAGCATGGGCGAGGGCGAGGGCGAGACCACCAAGGGCGCCCAGGGCGCCGGCCGCGGCGACGGCGGCGTCGGCCCCGACCAGGAGGCCCGCGAACTGCCCACCATCCCCGGCGCCCAGCTCGAGCAGATCCTCGGCCAGGTCACCGAGGACGAGCTACCCCCCGAGCAGCAGCGTGAGGTGCTCGAGGAGGTGGCCACGCACAAGATCCACGGGGGGCTGGCCAACGACTTCGGCGACAACAACGGCAACTACTTCGAGCAGGCCGACCGCATCCTGCTGGAGGAGTCCGACGAGCTGCCGCCCCTGTTCCGAGACTATGCCCACGAGTACTTCCAGGCCCTGCTCGACCTCTGAGCGAGGCGGGGCTGGATTACGGTCAGGGTGAACGGCCCGCGCCGGTTCGGTGCGGGAACGGAGGTCCGAGATGGCGAATGCTGAGATGAGCCCGGAGCACTTCCGCGATCGGTTCGCGGCGATGCAGGCGCAGGTGGGCAAGGTGATCGTGGGGATGTCGGGCGTGATCCGCGGCACACTCGCGGGAATGCTCGCCGACGGGAACATCCTGCTCGAGGGGGTGCCCGGCCTGGGCAAGACCGCCCTGGTCAAGACCGTCGGCGACGTGATGCAGCTGAGCTTCTCGCGCATCCAGTTCACGCCGGACATGATGCCCGCCGACATCACCGGCACGAACCTGGTGATGGAGGACGCCAGC
>CAZLEO010000123.1:0-26243 GCA_964558555.1 uncultured Rickettsiales bacterium
GGGCGCGCGGCGCGCGAGGCGTGCGCGGAGGGCATGGGCCTCGCGGCGGGCCGCGGCGACTTCGCGGGCGCCTGTCAGGCGTACGAGCGGGGGCTGGGCCTGGAGGGCCTCGAGCCCGAGATCGAGGCAGAGCTGCTGATCCGGCTGGCCGCCGGGCGGGAGATGCTGGGCGACCTGGACTCGGCGGCGGAGGTGCTGGAGCTGCTGATGGAGCGCCACGCCACGGTCCAGCCCTGGGCCGAGCTCGCCACGCTGCGCCTGCTGCGGCTGGCCGAGCATGGGCGCCGCATCCCGGCGCTGCCCCTGGTCATGTCCTTTGACGCGGGCACCGAAGCGTGGCTGCACGCGGGCGGTCACGGCTCGCCGGGGTCCCTGGCCTGGTCGGGCGAGCTGGGCCGCGACGAGCCCGGCGTGATGGTCTGGCAGAGCCAGGTGCTCACCCAGGCCCGCTCCGACGTCTACCTGTGCTTCTCGAGCCCCAGCCCGGAGCTGCGCGCCGTGGAGCTGTGGGTCATGGCCGTGGACTTCCCCGCGCACCTGATCCTGTTCGTGGTGGAGGAGGGCGGCAGCCGCTTCGCGTCGGGCCGCTACGTCATCGAGCCCTCGGAGGGCTGGGTGCACATCCACAGCGATCTCGACGAGTTCTTCCTGTTCCCCGGCGAGGACGTCACCCGCCACCCCGACCCGCGCAAGATCGAGTTCCTCATCCTCGAGGACGCCACGGCCACGTACTCCACCGACCGCGGCATGAACCACGTGATCCTGGACGACGTGCGGTTGGACTAGGAGAAGTCCTTCAGGAACGCCTCGACCCCCTCGCGGCGCAGCAGGCTCATGCACTGGTCGAGGCAGATGTCACACATCATGAACTCCTGCACCCGGTAGATCTGCTGGACCTCGAACACGCTACGCCGGCACAGCTGGCAGGTGTGCTCCTCGTCGTCGGGCACGGCCAGCTCGTTGCGGTGGTCGTGGATGGTGTTGACGCACAGGTTGCACAGCAGGAAGCGGTTGCCGCTCATCAGGCGGTCCACCTGGTCCTGGGGCCTCGCGCAGATGCTGCAGCGCAGGGTCTCGTGGTCTTCCAGGGATCGGCGGCGGGGGACCTCGGCGGGGGCCTGGGCCCGCTGGGCGGCCACGTCGGCCAGATCGATGACCTTGCGCCGCTCCTCGCGCCGGGACCGGCCGACGCGGACGAGCTCGTCGAGCTTGGCGCGCGCCTCGCCCGAGGCCTCGGCGGCCTCCTCCTCGAGCAGGTGGATCGCCCGGTCGTTGCCGTAGAAGAGCAGGGAGATGGCCGCGGCGTTGCGCAGCACGCCGTCTTCCACGTCCAGGTTGCGCAGGAGGAACTGCTCGGCCGTATCGCTGCCCTTGACGGCCAAGGCGAGCAACAGGTAGGCGCGGTAGCGGTTGAGGTCGGCCCGGGCCAGGTCGATGGACTCCATGTAGATGCCGATGTCGTCGCCCACGGTCTTGAGGGTGCGGGCGCGCCGCTTGAGCGCCTCCTCGCCCACCTCGAAGCCGGCGACGATGGCCTCCTCCGGCACGTGGTGGCTGAGCATGAGCACCGCTCGCCCGAGGGCCTGGCCGAAGCGCTCCTCGGCCAGCTCGAGGTCCTCCAGCAGCTCCTCGACCCGCTTCTCCCGCCCGAGGGCGTACAGGTCTTCCCAGATCTGGAACCGCAGCGAGTCGGTCTGGATGTCCTGCAGCATCTCGGACAGGGACCCGAAGACGGGCAGGCCCACCTCCTTGAGCTGCGCCAGCAACACGTCGATGCGACGCCGTAGGCGGCCCTTGGCGCCCTTGTAGTAGTTGCGCCCGCCGTCGTAGCCGGGGGCCGCGTCGAAGGCGCGGATCTCGCGTCCCAGGCTCTGCAACAGCCAGCGGTAGTCGCCCTCGAGGTAGTGCGTCTTGACCAGCTCCACGTAGGCCGGGAAGTAGTCCGGCTCCTCGTCGAGGATGGCCTCGAACTCGGCCCGCGCCTCGGCGTAGCGCCCGGCCGCCAGGGCCGTACACCCCAGGGTGAAGCGGGCCATGACGTTGTCGGGGTCCACCTCCAGGGCCGTCATGCAGGCCTCGCGGGCCCGGTCGTACTCCTCGAGCTCGAGGTGGCTCAGGGCGATCTTGCTCAGGGCGATGATGCTGTCGGGCTCCACCGCCAGGAAGGCGCGGAAGTACTGGATCGCGTTCTTGGGCTTGTTGAGGCTCAGGTACGCCAGGCCCAGGTAGTAGTTGGCCACGGCGCCGAACTGGGGGTGGTCCACCAGCTTCTTGAAGAACCGCTGCGCCTGCGCGTACTGCCGCGTGTAGAGGAACAGCTCGCCCAGGCTCTTGTAGGCGTTGCCCATGAAGCCGGGGAACGGCTCGAGGCGGATGGCCGAGACGAGGTGGAAGATCCCCTCGTCCATGAGGTCGTCCACGCCGCGGAAGTCGCGGGACTTGGCCTCCTGGTACAGGGCGTCGCCGAGGTTGAAGTGCGCCTGCCACAGCCCGCCGTCCTGGCGCGCAGCCTCGCGGAAGGCCTCGATGGCGCGGCCGAGGTTGCCCTGCGTGCGGTGCAGGTTGCCCATGCCCACCATGGCCATGGCGTCCTCGGGGTTGCTGCGCAGGGCTGCGAGGTAGGCCTCCTCGGCGGCCTCGAGGCGACCGCTGCCGAAGTGGCACCCCGCGACGAGGTCCAGCGCCCGGGCGTCGTCGGGGTGGACCTGGAGGAACTCCTCGGCCAGCTCCTGGGCGGCGTCGTACCACTCCTGACCGGCGTCGAAGTAGTACCCCTTCTGGAAATAGGACTCCCCCAGCTCCAGCCGAGCTTCCATGTCGTCGGATCGCGACGACACCTTCTGCTGGAGCTTGCGAATCTGCCAGTCGTGCTTGTCTTCGGGGCCCATGGCTGCTTCGGGGAAAGGTACCCGGGCGGGGGGAGACGAGGCAAGTGAAGCGCGGAAACTGTTATCTTGGCGCGTCGAGGAGCTGACTTGGACGATCCCGTGACCCTGAACGACACCTCGACCGTCAGCCTGGGCCGACGCGAGGTCGTGTTCCTGCTCACCGCGTTCTTCCTCGTCTCGGGCGCCACGTCCCTGGTCTACCAGGTGGTGTGGATGCGGATGCTGACCCTGGTGTTCGGGGCCACGCAGCTCGCCACGGCCACCGTGATCGCCGCGTTCATGGCCGGCCTCGCCGTGGGGGCCTTCACCGGCGGCCGCCTCGCCGACCGATCCCGCAACCTGCTCGTGGCGTACGGCGTGCTCGAGATCGTCATCGGCGTCTACGCCCTGGTGTTCCCGCTGCTGGAGGGCTGGGCCAGTCAGGTCTACCGCAGCTACCACCTGGCCGCCGAGCCCGGCTTCCTCACGGCCAATGCCTTCAACTGCGTGCTGATGATGGTGCTGCTGCTGATCCCCACCAGCTGCATGGGCGCGACCCTGCCGATCCTGTCGCGCTTCGTCACCGATCGCATCGACGACGCCGGGCCCCAGGTGGGGCGCCTCTACGCGATCAACACCGCCGGCGCCGTGCTGGGCGTGTGGTGCGCGGGTTTCGTGCTGTTGCCCCACTTCGGCCTCGCCACCACCATCTGGGTGACCGCGGCGGGCAACCTCGTGCTCGGCGCCGCGGCCGCGGTCGTGGGCTTGCGGGCGAAGCCGGGCACGCCGACCGCCGCACCTGCGGACGCGTCGGGGCGCACGGCCTACTACATCCCCGCGGCATTCGCCTTCGGCCTCAGCGGCGTCTGCGCGATGATCTACGAGGTGGCCTGGTCGCGCTTCCTCACCCTGCTCATCGGCAGCTCGGTGTACGCGTTCACCACCATGCTCATGGCGTTCCTCATCGGCATCGCCGCGGGCGCCGATCTGGGCTCCCGGGTCATGCGTCGATGGCGCCCCGATCCCCTCGTCGCGGCCATGGTGTGCCTGGCCGGCGCCGGGACCACCGCCTTCGCCGTGCACCACCTGTTCGGCCAGATGCCGTACTGGTTCGTCAACCTGTACGCCCTGGTGCACGACCACGATCAGCTGCTGTGGGTGGTCCAGCTGCTCATGGCGTGCGCGGTGATGCTCGGCCCGACCCTGTTCATGGGCGCGCTGTTCCCCGTGGTCGTGGCCGCCGCAGTGCGCGACCCCCGGCGGGTCGGGGCCGACGTGGGGCGGCTGTACACCTTCAACACCGCCGGCGCGATCCTGGGATCCCTCGCCACCGGGTTCGTCCTCATCCCGCGCCTGGGCATCCAGGTGACCCTCGAGCTCGCCGTGCTGGGCGGATTCGCCGGCGCCATCGGGCTGATGCTGGTCTGGAGGGCGCCGTTGAAGCGGCGCATCGCGGCCGCCGCCGGGCTCGCGTTCCTGGCCGGGGCCACCGTGGTCGGGCAACCCCACTGGGATCCGCTGCTGATGTCCGCGGGCATGTACAAGTACGTGTCGGAGCTCGAGGAGCTGTCGCGCGAGGGCGTGCGCAACTACGCCGTCAGCGACTACGAGCTGCTGTACTACGAGGAGGGTGTGACCACCACCGTGACCGTGGCGCGGGCCATGGGCGACGACAACATCTGGATGGCCAACAACGGCAAGATCGACGCGTCCACCACCGTGGACCTGCCCACCCAGGTGCTGCTGGGGCACTTCGGCCAGGTCTTCGTCCAGGACCCCGAGCGCGTGCTGGTGGTGGGCCTGGCCAGCGGCATCAGCGCCGGATCAGCGGCGGTGTACAGCGAGTCGCAGCTGGACGTGCTGGAGATCGAACCCGCCGTGGTCACCGCCAGCCACTACTTCGACCACGTCAACAACCGGCCGCTGGAGCGCGACCACGTGCGCATGGTGGTCAACGACGCGCGCAACCACATCTTCCTGGCCCGACACCCCTACGACATCGTCATCAATCAGCCGTCCAATCCCTGGATCAGCGGCGTGAGCAACCTGTACACGCGCGACTACTTCGAGCTGTGCCGGGATCACATGACCGACGGCGGGGTGTTCGTGCAGTGGATGCAGCTGTACGGCATGGGCCAGGACGACCTGCGGTGCATCCTGCGCACCCTGCACGGCGTGTTCCCCAACGTCATCCTGTTCAGCTCCATCGAGGAGGCGGACATCATCATGGTGGCGTCGACGCAGCCGCTGGAGTTCGACCTCGAGCACATCGACACGCTGCTGCACACGCCCGGCCCGGCCGAGGACCTCAACCGCATCGACATTCACACCCCCGAGGACCTGCTCACGTACTACCTGATGGACGAGCTCGACATCGTCGATGTGGCCGGCGACGGGCCCCTGAACACCGACGACAACATGATCATCGAGTTCTCCGCGCCGCGGTATCTGCACTACATCACCGAGCTGACCAACTTCCAGATCCTGCTCGAGGGCACCAGCGGACCGTGGCGCAAGACCGAGCCCCTGTACGACGAGGACATACCCAAGGCAGCGTTCTACGATCGCCTCGGCCAGGCCTACTTCAAACGGGGCCAGATGGACCGGGCCGCCCTGGCCTACCTCCGGGCGGTCAAGCTCGCGCCGGACCACGCGCCCTACCGCGAGTCCGCCAAGCTGGTGCTCGGCGCCATCGACGAGGCGGACTGGTAGACGCTGGAAACGTCACGCGTCGCCGCTGCGGCCTTGACATCGCGCCTCTTCCGACCAACACTCAAGGCTACTGGGGCGATCCCCCCGCGACGACGGACGGGCACCTCGAACGGCAGCCAGAACCTGGAAGCCCAGGAGTCCTGTGGAAGATCTTCTCGCCAAGGCCCTCCCCCCGCAGCCAACGCCGATCCTCTGCATCGCCCGCGACGCCCAGAGTCTGGCCGCGCGCGTGCAGCCCATCGCCGGTGGCGGAGGTGACCTGCTGCAGCTGGAGCTGGGCGGCCCGGAAGTGCTGGAGGGGGTGGAGAAGAACTCCATCGGGACCGTGGTGCTGCGCGACGCCCTGAAGGGGCTGGAGGAGGAGCAGCTCCTCGCGCTGATCCGGCGTTGCCACGATGTGCTGCGCGACGGCGGGCGCCTGCTGCTGACCGACCAGCTCATGCCGTACGACCGCATGGCCCCCCTCACCGGGCGGACCTTCCTGCGGTGGCTGGGCGTGCGCTACACCTCCGACGAGGTCTTCGGGCTCATGGAGCGGTCCGGCTTCTGGGACTGCCTCGTTCTACGGCGCGGTGGGCTGGACTCGGACGTGGTCGTCCGCGGCGAGAAGGTGGTGCAGCACGCCCACCTGGACAAGAGCCCCACCCTGTCGACGAACCCCACCTTCCGGCTGATCAAGTAGCCGGACGTCAGCGACTCTCGAAAAGAAAAGCGATCAGGGACGGCGGAAGGGCGGCCACCACCGCCGGCGCGGCCGCGTGTGCAGTTCACCCTCGGGCGCCAGGTTGTCCTCGTCGTCCAGCGCCTCGAGCAGCGGCTCGTCCACGTCGTCGTCCATCGACTCGTCGATGGACTCCAGGATGGACAGCTCCCACCTCCGCCGACGCCGCGTGAAGGCCGACTCCAGCAACCCGCCGCCGATGTACAACGTGGCGATGCCCACCATGCACAGCGTCGCATCGAGGACGATCACGGTGATGGTGAAGGCGAAGGCGAACAGGCCCGCCACGGCGAGGGTCGCGCCCTTGAAGCGGAGGCCCTTGAGGGTACGGAAGCGGATGTTGCTGACCATGAGGTAGGTCAGGAAGAGGGTGAACAGCAGCACCACCAGCTGGCTGTTGAGCAGGTTCATGCCCGTCCTGTGGTGGTGCATCACCAGCACGGCCACGGTGCCGCCGGCGCAGGTGATGGTGAGCCCGCGGCTGTAGCCCGGCTCGCCGTCGTCCACGCCCGTGTTGAACCGCGAGAGCCGGAACGCGCCCGACAGCACGAACATGAAGGCGATGGCAAATCCGAAGAGCTCGAAGCCGGCCAGGCCCCACTTGTACAGCAGCACGCCCGGCGCGATACCAAAGGAGACGAGGTCGGAGAACGAGTCCAGGTGACGGCCGAACTCCGATGACGTGCGCGTGATGCGCGCGATGGGGCCGTCCAGCATGTCGAACAGACCGGCGAAGAGGATCAGCACGGCCGCAGCGTGGAATGCGCCCTGGTCGTGGGTGCCCGCGCCCGCGGACAGCACGATGGAGTAGAACCCGCAGAACAGGCTACTGGACGTGAAGAGGTTGGCCGGTCTCAGGATATCATTCAGCACGTTGGTCCCAAGCGGCGCGCGTCATCCCCGCCGAGGTGGCCCGATGATAGCGTCGGCCCCCTGGCTTCACAAGATATTCGCGCCGGACGCCTCCCGGAACGCGTCCACCGCTTCCGTGACCCCCTCTCGCTCCGGGTAGATCTTGAGCACGGGCGCCTCCTTGAAGCCGAACGCGTGCCCGTCCGCGGCGCCGAGGGTGAGCTGGCGGCCGAGGAGTTCGACGCGATCGGCGCCGCCCTCGCCCTCCCCATCCACGAGGTGAGGGCTCGATCCGGACAGCTCCAGCCGCGCCCGGCGGCCGTAACTGGCCAGCCGCTGCTCCGAGAGATCTCGCAGGCGCGGCGCGTCGACGAACCCGGCGCCCGCCGCCCCGGTGAACACCAGGTCGAGCAGCCCGACGCGCAGTGATCCGGGCTCCAGGAGGACGCGAAACGCCCCACTGCCCGCCTGCACGCCCACCTGGCCGCCCATCCGGTTCGAGCCCAGCAGGAAGTCCACCCCCTCGATCCCCTTCGCGAGCGCGTCCAGCGCGCGGGGCCCGTGATCGCACAGGGCCACCACCGCCGCGGGCGCGGTCTCCAGGCTCGCCACCGCCTCGGCCGCGGCCGCCACCGGGTCCAGCACCTCGTAGCCCGCCTTCTCCAGGGGGCCTGCGCCGGGGTCCGTCAGCGCCAGGATCGCCACGGGGCCCCCCGGCGACTCGTGCACCCACACCCGCCGCACGCTCGAGCACCCGCCGCCGGAGCAGCGCAGGTTGGTGGCGAGGAGGGGCACCGAGGTCTCCCCGGCGAGGAGCGCCAGCTGGTCCGCCGGGATGATCGCAGCGTCGGGCCCGCCCAGCGCCACGACCTCCATGCCCACCTCGGCGTGGATATCGAGCAGGCGCCGGGCGCGGGCCAGGGTCTCACCGGCCGGCACGCCCTGGTCCTCGGGTGGAGCCAGGCTCCCGGGCCCGGCAACGGCCAGCAAGTCGCCGATCTCCGATCGCAGCGCGGTCAGCAGGGAGGCTCGCCGGGCGTATCCCCCCACCACGCCGTCCGGGCAGGCGCACGCGAGCAGGTCCTCCCGGTCGTCCGCGACCACGGCGAGCACCGCGTGGGGCGCCGGCTCTCCCTCGAGGGGCGCCACGCGCGGCGCGCCCTGCTCATCAAGCTCCCAGGTGGGCGGCGGCAGCGGCGGCGCCGCGTCGTCCTCGGGACAGCCACACAGGGCTGCGGAGAGGACCGCGAGGAGGGCAAACAGGGATCTGGCACGTCCGCTCATGACGCTATAGTCTCACACGACATGCGCCCTTCGCCTACTGCCACCGCCCTGATCGCCCTGGTCCTCGCCCTGACCGCGGTCGCACCCGTGCGCGCGGAGCTCGCGCCGCCGGACTACCGCGCCTATCACGGCAGCCGCGCGTACGCCGAGGGCCTGCTGGCGATCCGCGCCGGCCGCCTCGACGAGGCGCTGGACGCGGCGAGGCGGGCCACCTCACTGACGCCGGATGATCCGGACGCGCTGTACCTGCTGGGGGTCTGCCTGATCTTCTCGAGCCGCTACGAGGAGGCGCAGGACGCCCTGGAGCGGGTGATCACCCTGCGGCCCGACCTGGCCGAGGCCTACCACGACCTGGGGCTGGTGAAGCTGCAGCTCGACGACGGCGAGGGCGCCATGGAGGCGTTCGCGAGGCTGACCGAGCTGCGCCCCACGAGCTGGCACGGTCCGTACCGGCAGGCCCAGACCGCAGCCCTGGAGCTCTCGGACTGGGAGCAGTGCGAGGCCATGCTCGAGCTGGCCCTGGGGCGGGGATTCCCGAGACTGGCGTCCCTGCCGGTGGACCCGGAGTGGGCGCCCGTCGCCGAGGAACCGGCGTTTCTTCAGATGGTCACGCGGCTGCTGGATCGGCAGGAGGGGGACGGGGGAGCTACTTCTCGTCTTCCTTGACGAGCTCGCTGACCATCACGTCCGTGGTCAGCAGCAGCGAGGCGATGCTGGCGGCGTTCTGCAGGGCGATGCGCACGACCTTGGTCGGATCGATGACGCCCGCCGCGATCAGGTCCTCGTAGGTCCCGGTGGCCGCGTTGTAGCCCTGGGTTCCGTCGGCGTGGGAGACGCGGTCCACGACGATGGCGCCGTCGGTGCCCGCGTTGGCGGCGATGGTGCGCAGGGGCTCGGTCAGGGCGTTGACCACGATGTCCACGCCGTACCGCTGCTCCTGGGGAACCTCGAGGGCCTTCACGCCGTCGAGGATGCGCACGAAGGTGATGCCACCGCCGGGGAGGATGCCCTCCTCGATGGCCGCGCGGGTGGAGTTCAGGGCGTCCTCGACGCGATCCTTCTTCTCCTTCATCTCCACCTCGGAAGCCGCGCCCACCTGGACGACGGCCACGCCGCCGGCCAGCTTGGCCAGCCGCTCCTGCAGCTTCTCGCGGTCGTAGTCGGAGGTGGAGTCGTCGCGCTGCCGCTTGATCAGGGAGATGCGGCCCTCGATGGCGTCGCGGGAGCCGGCGCCGTCGACCAGCGTGGTGTTGTCCTTGTTGATCACGATCTTGGCGGCGCTGCCCAGGTCCTCGAGGCCCACCGCCTCGAGCTTCACGCCGAGCTCCTCGGCGATCACGCTGCCGCCGCTGAGGATCGCCATGTCCTCGAGCATGGCCTTGCGGCGGTCACCGAAGCCGGGGGCCTTGACCGCGGCGCAGGCCAGGGTGCCGCGCATCTTGTTGACCACCAGCGCGGCCAGGGCCTCGCCCTCCACGTCCTCGGCGATCAGCAGGATGGGCCGACCGCTCTGGGCCACCTTCTCCAGCAGCGGGAGCAGGTCGCGGACGTTGGAGATCTTCTTCTCGTTGAAGAGGATGTACGGGTTCTCGAGCACCGTCTCCATGCGCTCGGAGTCGGTGACGAAGTAGGGGCTGAGGTAGCCGCGGTCGAACTGCATGCCCTCGACCACCTCGAGGGTGGTCTGCAGGCCCTTGGCCTCTTCCACGGTGACCACACCCTCGGAGCCCACCTTCTCCACCGCGTTGGCGATGATCTCGCCGATGGCGGTGTCGCCGTTGGCGGAGATGGTGGCCACCTGGGCGATCTCGCCCTGACCGGCCAGGTTGCGCGACAGGTCGGCGATGCCCTCGTTGGCCGCGACGATGGCCGCGTCGATGCCGCGCTTGAGGTCCATGGGGCTGTGACCGGCGGTGACCAGCTTGACGCCCTCGCGGTAGATGGCCTGGGCCAGCACGGTGGCCGTGGTCGTCCCGTCGCCCGCCTCGTCGTTGGTGCGGGAGGCGACCTCCTTGACCATCTGTGCGCCGATGTTCTGGAACCTGTCCTCGAGCTCGATCTCCTTGGCCACGGTGACGCCGTCCTTGGTGACCTTGGGCGCGCCCCAGGACTTCTCGATCAACACGTTGCGGCCGCGGGGTCCCAGCGTGATCTTCACGGTGTCGGCCAGCAGGTCGACGCCCTCGAGCATGGCGGTGCGCCCGTGCTCGTCGAAACGGATTTCCTTGGCTGCCATTGGATCAGTCCTCCACGATGCCGAGGATGTCGCTCTCGCGCAGGATGAGGTGCTCCTCACCCTCGAGCTTGATCTCGGTGCCGGCGTACTTGCCGAACATGACGGTGTTGCCTGTGGCGACGATCATCGGGGTGCGCTTGCCGTCGTCGAGGAGCCTGCCCTCGCCCACCGCGATGACGACGCCCTGCGCCGGCTTCTCCTTGGCGGTCTCTGGAATGTAGAGACCGCCGGAAGTCATCTCCAGACTCTCCACCCGCTTGACGAGTACGCGATCATTCAGTGGGACAACCTTCATCTCTCGCTCCTCCATCCGGTCGTCGATCGCACGGGAACGCGACCTAAATAGTTGGAATTACGTGTTTTTTGCGTTCGTTCTCCGTGAGGAGACGTGAAATCTAATCACCGCGCGCGAGGTGTCAAGCGCTGTTCTCTTGACACCCCGCGGGTTGCGTGGCTACTTTGCCCAACTCCGAACACCCATCCCGTCGCGGAGGGAACCCATGGCACGCGTTACCGTCGAGGATTGCCTCGAACAAGTGAACAACCGCTTCGAGCTCGTCCTGATCGCCGCCCAGCGCACGCGTCAGATCATCAAGGGATCTCCGTCCCTGCTGGACGTCGAGCGAGACAACAAGGAGGCCGTCATCGCGTTGCGCGAGATCGCCGCCGGGCTCATCGAGTACGACATCGAGGAGGCTCCCAGCGAAGAGGAGCTCGCCGAGGCCATCGAAGGGCTCAAGCGTCAGCAGGAGGCCGCCGCCGAGGTGGACCTGCCCGCCAACCTGTTCGCCAGCCTCAAGGCTCTCTCCGCCGCATCCGACACCGTGGACTCCGCCCCGCCGGCCGCCCCCGCCGCGGACAAGGGTGAGAAAGAGAAGAAATGAACGCCCGCAAGACCAAGAAGTACGAGCCCAGAGAGATGGAGCGCTTCCTCGACGTGCGCGTCCGCGACCGCTACGTGGCCGACGGCACGATCACGAACAAGCAGGTGGACAAGCACATGGCCGACCTGCCGGACAGCGCCGACGTCGCAGACTACGTGGATCTGCCAGTGATCGGCGACACGGAAGAGGATGAGCAGGAGTCGTCCGCGGACAAGGACGACAAGAAGTAGTCAGTTCCGGTCTTCGAGGATCTCCAGCACGTACCGCTTCTTCTTCTTACCGCCGGCGGCCGTGATGAGGGTCCGCAGCGCCTGCGCGTGGACCCCTCTCTTGCCGATGACCTTTCCGATGTCTTCGCGCGCGACCTTGAGCTCGATGACGCACGAATGCTGTCCCTGGACCTCGTGAACCTCGACCTCTTCGGGGCGGTCCACGAGCGCTCTGACGATCGTCTCCACAAGCTCTTTCACAGCAAGACTCCTCTCGCAGCCGGCCAGTTCAGCCGGCACCTGCGTCAGCGTCTACAGGCTCACATCTACCCACGGTGACGATACGGGGCGAGTTCGAGCGGTGTCAACGTCTAAACCGGGACCAAGAGGGGGTTTTGCTTCAATCTGAATCGTATTTTTCGTTTTGGAACGGTGATCCGTTTCGTTTCGAGCCTATCCGGACGTTCGTTCGGGGTTCTCGAGGATTTCTTTCAGCGGACCCTGGAGACGACGAAACGACCGATGCGCCGACGTAAGCGCTTCTGCAGTTTTTTTCCGCTTTTTTTTCGATTGTTTCCGGCGTTGGCACACCCTCTGCATAATCGGCTAAGTACATATGTTCCTTGCAGATTCACCTAACAGGTGATGATGGCCCCCCTCCCCCTCATCCGCCAGCAAGGAACACGTTCCCGCCATTCACCTCTTGGTGACGGCGACCCCCCTCCCCCTCATCCGCCGAGGGCGGGAACTTAGAGGCCGGGCAATAGCCCGGCCTCTTTTTTTTTGCCCGTGTCCCTGCCGGTCTCGATCGACGCACGTCGCCCTCACGCGCGCTCACCCGGGGTCGATCAGAAGGAATTTGGCTAGAATGGAATAACGTCCAACATCGTCGGGTTGCTGGAGACAGCACGTAGACTGAAGCCTGCAGCCCGTGAGGTGTTCGAGGAATGGCGATTCTCAAGGCGGTGAGCAAACCGGACGACAGGGCGGTCAAGGACGAGGACCTGAAGGCCATTGCGCTGATCAATCGAAAGCGCGCCTACGGCCTGCTGGTCGATCGGTATCGAGACCGGCTCTTCTATCACGCCCTGTACATCCTCAAGGATTCGGAGGAGGCCCTGGACGTGACCCAGGAGGTCTTCATCCGCTCCTTCAACGAATCCAAGGCCTTCGAACCCGACTTCAAGATCAAGGCCTGGTTGTTCAGGGTCTGCACGAACCTGTGCTTCAACATCGTCCGCGACAAGAAGCGGCGGACGAACATCCTCGAGAACCTGGGCCGTCAGGAGACGGCGGTCCCCAAGAAGGACCAGGCGGACCACACCTCCCACCGGGAGATGTCGGAGCAGATGCAGATCGCGCTGGACCAGCTGACGCTGGCCCACAAGACGATCTTGCTGCTCAAGTACTGGGACGACCTGAGCTACCTGGAGATCTCCGAGGTCCTCGACATCAAGCTCGGCACCGTGATGAGCCGGCTGAGTCGGGCCAAGGAGAAACTGGCGCTGGCCGTGCAGCAGCAAGCCTGGCATGCCGAGCACGGCTGGGAGGCACCGTGACCATGAACTGCTGGCGCACCCGTCAGCTCCTGGCAGCATTCCAGGATGGAGAGCTGTCCCCTTCCGAGGCGTCCCTCGTGGAGGAGCACACGGCCACCTGTCCCGATTGCAGCGCTGCCCTGGAGCAGCTGGAATCCCTGCCCGCTTTTGATCTCCCCCGCCTCCCCGAGGACGTGGAGCAGGAGCTGTGGCAGCGGATGGACACCGCCCTGGATCAGGCCTGGGAGGATCAGAAGCGGCGCCCCGACGAGGGGGTCGTCCGCACCACGGTCGCGGCGGTCCAGCGGTGGCTGCGGTCCGGTCGCGTGGCGGTCCCCGTGCCGGTGGCCGCGGCCTACCTCGCCCTGATCATGGGGCTGACCGGGTGGACCCTGTACAACCACTACGAGATCCAGGATCTCTCCGCCGCGCTGAGGGGCGCGGTCGATACCGCCGAGGACGTCGCCCCGGTGCGGCGGATGGCGGGCCCCGGCCCCTCCGCCTTCACCGCGTCGGTGTCGCTCCCGCTCGAGCGCGCCGCCGACGACGGCGAGGATCCCACCGAGGCGGATCGAGACGAGCCTCCCCCCCTGTCCGTCCCCGTGTACGACAGCACGGGCGCGATCATCTACACCGTGGACCACGGGTACCCCATCGAGTACTGAGAGGTCATGAAACCCATCCGCCCCCTGCTGGCAGCGCTGCTGTCCGTGCTGCTGGTGCCCTTGGCGCACGCCGAGTCGGCGCCGCCTGCGGACGAAGCGCAGGGGGATCTGAGCCAGGTGGGTGACGTGGGGCCGGCCCCCACCGACGTGGGTCAGCTGCTGTCGATGGACCTCACCGACCGGGAGGCCGCCCGGATCTTCGAGCGGGCCATGGCCACCATCCTCGAGGAGTACCAGGGCTCGGACGTGTCCGAGGCCGACCTCTACGTGGGCGCGCTCGTGGGTATGGTGGAGTTGCTCAACGCCCGCGAGCACAGCCAGTCCCCCAACCCGGCGAGCAAGTCCCGCAACGCGGTCATGACCACGTCCGACGCGGCGTACATCGAGCAGATGACCCAGGGCCGCAAGACGGGCATCGGCATCGAGTTCCAGGCCAACACCGCCGAGGGGGTCCTCTACATCACCAAGGTCTACCCCGGCTCCCCGGCAGAGCGCAGCGGCGGGTTGCGGCCCGGCGACCTCATCGTCGCCATCGACGGTTACGCCCTGCAACGACGCGACCTGGCCGAGATCCTCACCTTGCTGCGCGGCGACGCCGGTACACCCATCGGTCTGTCCCTGCGCCGCCCGCCGGCGGGGTACTTCAACGTGGTGCTCACCCGCGAGGAGTACCAGCTGCCCAGCGTGGACGTGCACATGCTCGACGAGCAGCTGGGGATGATGCGCGTCAACCAGTTCCACGGGCGCACGGGCGCGGAGGCCCGCGCCCGGCTCGCCGAGCTGGTGGATCTCGGCGCATCGTCGATGGTGCTGGACCTGCGCGGCAACCAGGGCGGGCTGCTCTCGGCCGTGCAGGAGGTGGCCTCGCTGTTCCTGCCCGACGGCACGGTCATCGCCCGTCTACAGGACGCCCAGGGACGCGACACCGACCTCGTGGCCGTGGGCACGCCCCTGTTCGACGGTCCGCTGATCGTCCTGGTCAACCGCTGGACGAGCTCCGGCGCCGAGCTGCTCACCACGGCCCTGCAGGAGAGCGACCGGGCCCGCATCGTCGGCGACACCACCGAAGGCAAGGCGATCACCGAGTCGCTGCACGGCCTGGCCCCGGGCATCCACCTGCGCCTCTCCAGCACGGCCCTGCTCAGCCCGCTGGGACACTCGTGGCACAACATCGGGCTGCGCCCCGACTACCTCGTCCAGGGCGTACCCCAGCGCATCCTCTCCTCGGGCGACGACTGGACCTCCGCGGACGTCCAGCTCGTGTTCGCCCAGGAGCTGTTCCACGAGCCCCTCCCGATGCCCTGATCCCTTACCCTCCCCTTACCCCCTCGCCTTGACCCCCGATCGACGCGATCCTTACAATGGACGTAGGCGAAGAACGAGAAGAAATCAGGACGTGATTCGGACTCTTCGCGGGTCCCTGCTGATGGCCGTTGACGCTTCTCCCAGCCTGGATCTCCCGGCCGGTTTCGAGACGCTTCGTCAGCTGAACGAGGCGAGCGCGACCGGGATCCTCCATTTACGTGCGGGCGCATGCACCGACGCCGACGTGTACTTCATGGACGGCGGCGTCATCTCCGTGTGCACCCTGGCCGACGACTGGCTGCTGGCGCGCCTGATGACCGCGTCGGGCGCGATGGGCCGCGACGAGCTCCAGATCCTCCAGGCCGACCTCGACGAGATGCCCTTGCCCGACGCCCTGCTGAGGCGGGACATGCTCGCGATGGAGACCATGCAGCGCATCCAGGGGGAGTGCTTCCACGAGAACTTCATGCGCGCGTGCGTCAGCCCCTGGGAGAGCGCCGACTTCCTCGCCGAGGACGTGGTCTTCCCGCCCAACATGCAGCTGGGCGTGGACACCATCGGGCTGCTGGACGAGGCCGAGAGCTGGTATCAGCGGGTCCAGGCGCTGCTGACCATCGCCGCACGCCCCTGCGATCCCGTGTTCCACCGCACGTCCGAGCCCCTGCCCGATGACGAGGGCCAGTCGGCCGTCGCCTCCCTGTGCCGCGAACCGATCACCCTGTCCGAGGTCGTGGCGCGCAGCCCCTTCGTCCCCTTCCGTACCGAGCTGATCCTGGTGCGCATGGTCGCGGCGGAGACCCTGTCGATCTCGGTGGACGCGGGGCGCGACCAGGCCCCCATCTCCGTCACCGGCGACCTCGAGACCGTGCTGGAGACCCTCGAGGTCGGCGACACGCTGACGTCGTCGGCCATCGACCCGATGACGGCCAGCGCCGAGGTGCTGGACTCCCAGGCGTTCGACGACATCCCCGCCGAGGGACGCGCCGACGACGGCGAGATCGACTACGAGCACGTGGCCGCGGGTGGACACGCCAAGGTCTACGACGTCCTCGACAAGGTGGACCTGAGCCACGTGGACACCATCCCCACCGCGGGCGAGGAGTTCATGGCCCCGGCCGACGACGAGGAAGACCTCGTGGTGGCCGGCAGCGACGAGGATTCCCTGGACGCGCCCGACATCGGCAGCGAGGACGGCGACTCGTCCGAGATGCTCATCGAGATCGACTCGGAGGACTACCCCGGCGAGTCCGATTCCAACTTCGAGGCCCCGCCCATCCACCTGTCGGGCACCGAGGAGGCCCTCGAGCTGGCCATCGAGGATGACGAGGACTCCGCCCCATCCGTGGTCGAGATCCTCACCGAACCGCAGGAGCCCGCGGACGAGGAGATCTCCGGCGAGACGGGGTTCACGCCGGCCCAGGTCGACTCGTTCCGCAAGCGCATCGGCGTGTTCAACCAGATCTTCCGCGTGATCTTCGACACGTTCCGCGCTGCCCTGGGCGACGATGCCGTCCTCGACCGCTTCGGTCGCTTCCTCCAGGACGACTCGCTGCAGTATCCCAGCCTGTTCCGCGACCTCAGCGTCGGCAAGGACGGCACCCTCAAGGCCGCCGCCCTGATCCAGAACCTGGCCGACGCCGAGCCGGTGGACAGCGACTCCTACCTGCACCAGGGCCTCTACGAGCTGATCTACGTCCACCTGTACGACGCCAAGGACGTGCTCACGCCCGAGCAGGAGCAGTCGATGATGGACCAGATCGCGGCCCACGAAGAGCAACTCCACGGCTGACGGCCCCCTCCCCCGCCCGCTTGGTTGTTGTGTGGCGGTACGCCTTTGTCTAGTCTGTTGCCCATGAAGACGAAGCTCTGGATCGGATTGCTGGCCCTCGGGCTCCTGTGCGCGGCGTGCGGGGATACCATCGTCTGGGACGACGACACCGACATCTACGGTGAGGACGACACGTTCCCGGACGACGACGTGATCGGCGACGACGATGACGACGACACCGGCACCACGGACGACGACGACGACGACACCAGCAGCGACAACAGCGCCCCCACCGCCGAGGCCGGCGATCCCCAGACCATCTCCATCGGCGACACCGCATTCCTCAACGGTTCCGACAGCACCGATCCCGACGGCGACGCCCTGGACTTCCTCTGGGAGGTGATCTCCGCCCCCGCCGGCGCCCAGTCCGGCCTCGCCGGCGAGACGACCATCACGCCGACCCTGAGCCCCGACACCGAGGGCAACTACACCGTGGAGCTGACCGTCACCGATCCCGGCGGACTGTCGGGCTCCGACGAGGTGGTCATCGGCGTGACCGAGGAGCTCAACGAGGCGCCCGTGGCCGACGCGGGCACCGACCAGACCGTGGACGCCGGCAACATCGTCTACCTCGACGGCAGCGGCTCGTACGATCCCAACGGCGACAACATCGCCTTCTGGTGGACGGTCCAGGCCTACCCGGGCGGCACGGCGCCGTCCCTGAGCAGCAACACCAGCCCCACGCCGAACTTCGTCGCCGCCGACGCCGGCACCTACGTCATCGACCTCGTGGTCAACGACGGCCAGCTGTCGTCCTCGCCCGACTCGGTCCGGGTCGACGCCCAGGAGAGCGGCGACGACCCCGGTTGTCTGGACTGTGCGGCCGCGTACATCCCCGAAGGCGCGGGGACGCCCCCCTTGCGCGCCTCGGTGGCCCGGATGCCCGAAGGCACGGGCACCGGCGTCGCGTTGTTACTGACGGCGTGTCTGGTCGCGCTGGGTGTGCAGCGGCGGCGCAGCTCCTAGGCCACCGTCACCGGACTACTCGCACTGCCCCTTGGGGTTGAGATCCCCCACCCTGTCCAGCGTCATCGCCACGTCCATGCCGCACGGTGAGGACGGGTCGTCGAAGAACAGCTCGATGAGGTCGTTGCAGGCCTGCTGCTGCACCTCGAGGGAGTAGGCCAGGTCCCACTGCAGGGTCTGCGGGCCGTTGGTGTAGTCCAGGTCCGCGGTGACGTCGAGGGTCATCCAGCAGTCCCACTCGGGCTGGGTGGTGACGGCGTACCCGGCGACGAGGGACAGGATGGTCGCGGTGAGGTTGAACTGGATGTCCTCGGCCGTACAGTGCACCACGTCGCCGTCGGCCTCACAGTCGAGCGTGAAGGTGCCGTAGCCCGTGATGTTGCCCTGGGGGTCCATCTGGTAGTCCAGCGGGTTGGGCATCACGAGGTGGAACGTCTCCGCCTCGTAGTCCTCGACGCTGATGCGCTCCACCGGGAACGTCGGCAGCAGGTCCACCAGGATCCGCTCGAGCCCGTCCTCCACGCGCATGCTGACGTCGATGGGATTGCTCAGCGTGGGCTGTCCCGCCGCGGTGAGCACGGCGTTGATGGCCGTGAGCATCAGCGTGGGGATGTCCACCGCGTCGCTGAAGCACGAGTCGGTCACGGGCGCCTCGACGATGTCGTAGCACCCCCCGCCGAACCAGTACTCGTCGGCCGTGTCGTCGTCGTCGTCATCCCCGGGCGTGGCGTCGTCGTCGTCCGTGGGCGTGGCGTCGTCGTCGTCACCGGGGGTGGCGTCGTCGTCGTCCGCGCCGGTGGCGTCGTCGTCATCCGCGGTGGCGTCGTCGTCGTCCGCCGCGTCGTCGTCGCCCTCATCCGGACAGCCGGCCCAGGCCAGGGTCAGCGACAGGCACAGCAGCAGCATCCAACCGAATCTAGCTTCTCGCATGGCAGTTCCCTTCCCCGAGAGGTTGGGAACCATGGTAGCGCGATCGGCGAGTTCGGGGAGGGGGGCGGAAAAAATCAGAACAGGGAGCGGATGGCCTCGGCCGTCGAGGGGTCCTCACCGCCGATCTCGTCCAGCCACGCCAGCACGGCGCCCCGCACGAGATCGCGGGCGTCCTTGCCGTAGGGCCGCAGCTGTTCGTCGATCCAGGCGTCCACGTCGCCACCGGCGGATGCGCGGCTGCGCAGACCGGGGAGGAACTCGTCGCAGAAGTGCTGGCGGTGCTCCACCGAGACCAGCGGCGACATGCAAAACGAGTACCCGGGCAGCTCGATGTCCACGGCCTGCAGGGCGATGGCCGTGAAGGCGACGGCCAGCTCGTCGGCGCGGGCCTGCACCGCTGCGGTGGCCTCGGCCAGCTCGGCGTCGGTGGAGTCGTCCGCCAGGGGCGCGCCGATGACCTCGATGTAGATCTTGGTCTTGGGCTCGGTCCCCGACGGCCGGATGACCACCCGCTGCGAGGCGCCGAGGTGGAACACCAGCACGTTGCGCGCGGCGGCGTCGGTGCCGCTGACGATGGGTCCGAACACACCCTCGGGATCGCGGCGATCGAAGAACGCGGTGACCTCGATGCCGCCGATCTGCTGCGGCGGATCGCTGCGAAGGGCGGCCTGGATCGCCTCGATCTTGCGCTTGCCCGACGCGCCCTGCATCACCAGCGGGACCTGGCTGTTGCACACCGGCCCGTGGCGCCGGTACAGGCGGCGCAGCCGTCCGGCGAGGTTGGAGCCGCGTTGCTTCTCCAGCGCCGCCATCTCGGCGAGGACCATCGCGACGCCGCCCGCGTCCTTGTCGCGCACGTCCGGGGACAGCAGGAACCCGTGGGACTCCTCGGTACCCATGACGAACTCGTCGATGCGGCCGTTGTCCTCCAGGTCGCGGACGATCTCGGCGATGTACTTGCAGCCCACGAGCAGGTGGTCCACCACCTCGGCGCCGTGGGCGCGGGCGATGCGGCCGAACAGGCCGGTGGTGACCTCGGTGGTGACGACCACGGAGGCCTGCTCGCGGCCCTCCAGCAGGTAGTCGCACACCAGGCAGCACAGCTCGTTGCCCGTCAGGAAGCGCCACGAGCCGTCGTCGTCGAGGGTCAGCCCGCCGATGCGATCCGCGTCGGGATCACACGCGAGCACCAGGTCCGCGCCGATCTCGCGCGCCAGGACCTCGGCCGGCTCCATGGACGCCGGGTACTCGGGGTTGGGCGCGCGGAAGGGTACGCCGGGGAACGAGCCGTCGTGCGCCTGCTGCACCGGCACCAGGGTCACGTCGAAGCCCGCCTCGGTGAGGAGCTCGCCCGCGGTCTGATCGCCCACGCCGTGGAGGTTGGTGAAGACGATCTTGAGGTCGCGGGCGTCGGGGTGGCGGGCGAACTGCAGGTTCAGGTCCAGGTAGGCGCGGTGCATGTCCGGGCCGATCAGGCTCACGCGGCCCGACGCCACGGCCTCGTCGAAGTCCGCGCGCTCGTAGCTGCGCACCTTCTCGACGATGGACACCATGCGCTCGTCCTGGGGCGGCACCTCCTGCCCGCCGTACACGTTGTAGAACTTTCCGCCGTTGTCGTCGGGGTGGTTGTGCGAGGCGCTGATGTTGAGGCCGCCGTGGGCCGACAGCCGGCGGATGGCGAAGCTCAGCTCCGGGGTGGACGTGAAGGCAGCCCCCTCGGGATCGAGCAGGTGCACCTGCACGCCGTTGGCCGCGTACACCTCCGCGGCGAGGCGGGCGAAGTCGCGGCTGCGCCAGCCCAGCAGCGGGTTGGACACGTCCGTGGGGTAGAGTTCGCGCAGGTCCTTGAACTCGCGTACGTCGAACGCCACGACCACCGTCAGGTCCGCGTCCTCGCCGAACAGGTCACGCAGGTAGGCCACGTGCCCCTGGACGCTGGTGGCGAGGTTGTGGGGATTGAAGCGGTTGGGGCCGATCCCCACCGGGCCGCGCCGGCCGCCCGTGCCGAACGGCATCACCTGGTAGAACGAGTCCGCGAGCAGGTCCCACTCGCCGTCGTCCACCAGGCGCTGCAGGACCGGCCGGTACTCGGCCAGGTCGTCGTTGTCGAAGTACTCCAGCAGCGCGTCCGCGGCGAACTCGCTGCCCAGACGATCGGTCCACTCGTTGCGAGATAGGGTCATGTATCACCTCGGGATGAACAATCGCTCAAGATCGACTCCCCGAGGCTTGCTGTCAACGGATCCGACCGATAGTTTTTTCCCATGACACCCGACCGACACGGTGCAGGCCCCCTTCTCGGCGTGGACACCACCCTGGCGGTGGTCCTGGGCGACTTCGGTCGCGACGCCGCGCTGAGGTTCTGTGCGTCGCTGTCGCGACTCGAGCGGCGACACCTGACGCGTGAGCTGCCCTCTGCGGCGCCGTTCTTCGACGAGTACCGTCGGCTGACCCTGGCGATCGTCGGCGATCTGCCCTTCGTCAAGGCGCCCGTGCTGGAGGGATTCTCACGACGCGGCGAGGCCCTGGACGAGCGTGTGCTCGTGGGCTTCCCCGGCGGCCCCGACCCCGACGAGGTGGAGCAGCGGCTGGCCGTGCTCGCCATGGAGGCGATGGCCGGGCCGCTGCAGCGGGGCGTGCGCCGCGTGACCGTGCTGCTGCCGTGCAACACCCTCGCGCCGGTGTCGTGGGCGCTGCAGGAACGGTTCGCATCGGACCCGATCCTCGGAGCCGCCCTCACCGGCGTGGACGTGTCGTTCCCCACCGTCCCCGAGGCCGTGCTCGCCGACGCGGCCGCGCGCGGCTGTCGCGCCGTGCTGCCGCTGGGCACCCACGGCATCGATCAGACCTACCGCCGGGCCGCCCGGCGGCTGGGCGTGGACCTGGACGTCGCGGTCCCGGAGGCGGACGAGGAGCAGACGGTGCTCGAGGCCATCGGCGCCGCCATCGAGGGGGGCGGGCGACGACGGCGCGCCAGCGACGCCATGGAGGGACTGGTGGCGGCGGCCCGTCGCCGGCTGGGGGAGGATCTGGTCGCGGTGGAGGCGTGTACGGACCTGGACTACGGGGTAGGCCTCGACTCCAACCTCACCTACGCGCAGGCCGTGGTGGACGCGGCGTACCGCTGATCACAGTCCCAGGCGCTCGCGCAGCTCCTCCTTGTCCGAGTCGAAGTCGAACACGGCGTAGACGCGGTAGAAGTTCTCCGGGTCCACCAGGCGCGGGTGGAGCATCGCCGCCGCCTCCACCTTGTCGTCGCCGAAGTCGAACAGGCTCACCAGCGTCACGGCCTGGTCCACGGTGAAGAAGTTGGCGCGGCAGGCGTCGCGCAGCACGGCCGCCTTGGAGTCGGAGAACGACTCCGATTCCACCGCGCCGAGCAACGATCGCAGCTGGTCGGGGTTCATGGGGATCGGCCCGATGGGCTCCGGCGGGAGCGCCGAGTCGTACGCCATGGGATCCTCGAAACCCATGTCCGGCTCGTCCACCTGCATGGTGATGGACACCAGGGGTCCCGCCCCCGTGGACACGCCCACGCTCGCGGTGGTGGTGTTGCGCAGCAGATCCTGCTGCACCTCACGGACGTCCACGCGCGCGGACTGTACCTTCCCGATCAGCTCGCGGCGGGTCGCGTCGCTCATGCGGCCGCCGAGCAGCGCCTCCATCACGTCGAGGTCGTCCAGCACGCGCTGCAACCGCGCGGCGGCGTCCTCGGCTGCGGCGGGTCGCGCAGCGACGAGGGAAACGAACAGGACACAGATGGCGATGAATCGACTGGACACGGTTACCTCCCGGGTGGTCCGACCTGGCTCACATGGACGGAGCGTGTCGGAGTTTATTCGTTTTGACCCTAACGCGCCGACATCGCCTTTGGAGCCCCCGGGCGATCTTCGCTATAAACAACGTTCGCACCACACGGCGCGGAGAGGGGTAGCTCGATGACCGCACAGTTCCACGTGGACGAGTCCAGGCCGTGGTTCAGCCCCGAGGCGGGCTGGCCCGAAGAGGTGAGCAGGAACCTCGACCTGCCCGAGATCACGCTGGGACAGATGCTGAGCAACGCGGCCGCGGAGTTCGGCGACCGGCGGGTCGCGTGGTTCCTCGAGACCTCCATGACCTACCGCGAGCTCGACGGCCTGGTGGACCGCTTCGCCACCGCCCTGCACGGTCTGGGGGTGAAGAAGGGCGACGTGGTGGCGATCCTGCTGCCCAACAGCTTCCAGTACGTCATCGCCTTCTACGCCGCGGCCCGTCTGGGCGCCGTCGCCACCGGGGTCAACCCCACCTACAAGGCCGGCGAGATCCTGCACCAGCTCAAGACCGTGAACGCGCGCGGACTGATCGTGCTCGACGCCCTGTGGGAGTCCGCGGTGGAGTCGATCATCGCCAAGACGAACGTGCGGTTCGTGGTGGGCACCAACGTGGCCGATCTGGCCCACGGGCTGGGCTTCAAGCGGTTCCTGGGCAAGATGCTGGGCAAGATCCCCACGGGCAAGCTGCCCCCCACCGCCCACGCGTTCAGCGACCTGCTCCGCACCGAACCCGCCCTGCCCACGGTGGGCATCGACGTGCACGAGGACGTGGCCGCCTACATCATGACCGGCGGCACCACCGGCGTCCCCAAGGCCGCGGAGCTCACCCACTTCAACCTGGTGGCCAACGCCATCCAGAGCCGCAACTGGATGTACAAGGTGCCGGCGGGGGCGATGAACGTGGGCGTGCTGCCCCTGTTCCACTCCTTCGCCATGACCTGCGTGATGAACGTGTCCATCTACTCCGGGCTGTGGATGCTGCTGTTCCCCAAGCCGCCCCCCACCCAGGAGCTGCTCGAGACCTTCATGCGGCTGGGCCCGGACGAGGGCGCGCTCTACGCCGGCGCCGAGATCCTGTTCCAGAAGATCGCCGAGTTCGAGGACATCGGCGACTACGACCTCGCCGGCAAGATCACCCTGTGCGTGTCCGGCGCGGGGCCGCTGCACCGCCCCGTACAGGAGGCCTTCGAGCGTGCCACCGGCGCCCGCCTGGTCGAGGGCTACGGACTCACGGAGAGCTCGCCCGTGGTCAGCGCCGGCCCCTTCTGGGGCAACCGCAAGATCGGCACCATCGGCCTGCCCTTCCCCGGCACCGAGTGGAAGATCATGGACATCGAGACCGCGTCGGAGGAGATGGGCGTCGGCGAGGACAACGCCGGCGAGATCTGCGTGGCCGGGCCCCAGGTGATGAAGGGCTACCTCGACCAGCCCGAGGAGACCGCCGAGACCATCAGGGAGTGGGACGGCAAACGATGGCTGCTCACCGGCGACATCGGCTACATGGACGCCGAGGGCCGCATCGTCATCAACGACCGCAAGAAGCAGCTGATCAAGTACAAGGGTTACTCCGTGTTCCCCAAGGAGGTCGAGGAGCTCGTCGGCGAACACGACGACGTGTCCGAGGTGGCCGTTTCCGGCCTGCCCGACGAGGCGACCGGCGAGCTCATCAAGGCCTGGGTCGTGCTGCGACCCGGCGCCGAGGGGCGGCTCACCGAGACGCGGCTGATGGCCTGGTGCAAGGAGAACCTCACCCACTACAAGGTGCCGCGGCACATCGAGTTCATCGACGAGCTGCCCAAGACCCTGGTGGGCAAGGTGCTGCGGCGGGAGCTCCAGGAGGCCGATCCCATCTGGATCGCCGCGAACAAGGACTGACGATCAGTCGAGGTCCCTGAGGAACAGGTCCCGGCGGGCGCGGTCCGCGCATTCCCCCAGCCAGCGGTCCAGCTCACGCACGTCGAAGGGCTTGTCGAAGGTCCTGCACCCCAGCTCGCGGGCCTCCTCGCGCCGCTGTTCGGTCCAGCCGCCGGACATCACCGCCACGTTGCGCACGTCGGTGCGGCACCCCCGGCCGAACTGATCCGCGAGCATCTGCAGGCCGGTCACCCGCGGCATCTCCACGTCGGTGATCAACAGATCGCTGCACGCCACGCCGTCGGGGCAGCCGCAGCTCCCCCCCTGGGTGTAGACCGGGCAGTGCAGGGGTTCGGAGTAGGCGTGTACGTCGAAGCCGCGCGTTTGCAGCAGCAGCGTCAGCAGTTCCCTGAGCACGGGGTCGTCCTCGAACAGCAGGGCGCGCAGCTTCCGATCCACGGTTCCTCCGGAGGTCCTTGTCTGGACCATTATCTCTACGGTCGCGGCAGACAATGCGCCAGCAGTGGCGTGCTAGGATGGCGCGATGAAAATCATCACCTGGAACGTCAACTCCATTCGCGCACGCCTCGAGCGCCTCATCGGAGTCCTGCGGCGTCACGAGCCCGACGTGGTGTGCCTCCAGGAGACCAAGACCACCGACGATCGTTTCCCGCGCGAGGTGCTGACCGAGCTCGGCTACCAGGCCGTCACCGCCGGCCAGAAGACCTACAACGGCACCGCCCTGATCTCCCGTACCCCGGCCGAGGACGTGATCCGCGGCTTCGACGGCAACCCCATCCCCGAGCAGGCCCGCGTCATCAGCGGCACCTTCGACGGCGTCCGCGTCGTCAACGTCTACGTGGTCAACGGCCGCGAGGTCGGCCACGAGATGTACGACGTCAAGCTGCGCTGGCTCGACGCCCTCACCGCCTGGATCGACGCCAACCACACCCCCGATGTCCCCCTCGTCGTCACCGGCGACTTCAACATCGCCCCCGACGACCGCGACGTCCACGACCCGGAACGCTGGGCCGGCAAGTGCCTGTGCTCGGATGCCGAGCGCGAGCGTTACCAGGCCCTCCTCGACTGGGGGATGGTGGACCTTCACCGCCGCCACACCGACGAGGCGGGACTGTTCTCGTGGTGGGACTATCGGTACGGGGCATTTCCGAGGGACATGGGGTTGAGGATCGATCTGGCGCTCGGGACCGCGCCGCTGGCGGAGCGGCTGGTGTCGGTGGACGTGGATCGCGAGGAGCGGCACAAGTCGTTCGGGACGGGGAATCCGTCGGACCACGCGCCTGTGGTGGTGACGCTGAAGTAGCTACTCGTAGGTAGGGACTGTCCCGCCGTCGCCAGGGAAGCGTGCCATGGTGCTCGGCCGCGTCAAGGGCGGGTTCGCTTCGCTCATCGCCGCTGCGCGGCGACCCTTGACCCGGCCTGCGCGCCATGGCCTGTGGGTGGGTGGCGACGGGGGGAGGGATGGCGGATCTTGGCTCTGGGTGGATGGATGGGGGTTAGGGGGAGGCATTCAGCGTAGGTAGGAGGTGAATCCCGGAGTGGCTGGGGGACGTTCAGCG
>CAZLEO010000124.1:0-17854 GCA_964558555.1 uncultured Rickettsiales bacterium
CCACGCCGTCGCAGTCGTTGTCCACGCCGTCGCACAGCTCGGGGGCGCCGGGGTGGATGGTGGCGTCGCCGTCGTCGCAGTCACCGCCGCAGTCGGTGAAGCCGTCGCCGTCGAGGTCGAAGCAGCAGTCGTCGTTGGGCTCGCCAGGAGTCCCCCGGTCGCCGCCGGCGACGATGAGCGAGGTGGCCGCGCACCAGGAGTCGGGCAGGTCGTTGTCCGCCCCGTCGAGCCGATCGGGGTCCAGGCTCATGGCCTCGCCCGCGACCACGGGGTAGGTGGCGGAGTCGTACAGCACCGTGTCGATGGTGCGGTTGTCCAGCTCGAGCACGATCTCGTCCACGGTGTCGTCGAGGGTCAGGCCGGTGTAGACGTAGTCCACGGGGACCGAGCCGTTGGCGCCCGTGTCGTCGTCGAGGCCCAGCACGGCGAGATCGCCGGGCTCGAGGATCACGTGGTCGGTGATGACGTGCTCCTCGCCGCCGAGATCGCGGATCTTCCAGCCCCACAGGTCCACGTCCGTGCCCGCCAGGCTGAGCACCTCGAAGTACTCGCCGTGGGAGTCGGCGACGGCGTCGGGGCTCACGTGGATCTCGGTGACGATGACGTCGCCCATGGCCACCCAGTCCTCGTCCACGAACCCGTCGCAGTCGTTGTCGAGGCCATCTGCGAGCTCGGGGGCGCCGGGGTGCACGTCGTCGTCGTAGTCGTCACAGTCGTCGTCCCAGTCGTACCCGTCCTGGTCCATGTCCTGGGTGCCCGCCGACGCCAAGGCGTTGCACATCAGATCGCGGCCGTGGGAGGTGTTGGGATCCCAGCTGCCGGACTCGACCAGGGAGGTGACGGGCCAGAAGTTGATGGAGATGACGTAGACGTCGGACTGGATGCGGTGGGTCACGAGGGGATCGCCATCGGTCCACAGCGCGACGATCTCCGAATCCCCGCGTGGCGAGGCGGCCATGTGCCACGAACTCGAGCCGCCGTAGAAGGAGACCACGCCGTCGAGCAGGGGATGGGTGGGGAGCACCGGGTCGATGTACTCGGGGCTCGCGTACGAGGGGTAGTAGATGTCCAGCAGCGGATCGTAGTCGTCCCAGTCCCCCTCCAGCAGCGGCTCCCATGAGGCGTTGCCGCAGCTGACCACGCCGCCGCCGGCGTCCACGTAGGAGGCGAGGTCGTCGCCCAGGTCGTAGGGCTGCAGCGCGATCTCGTCGATGAACACCAGCAGTACGTCGAAGGGCGCCATCAGGCCGTAGGTGATGGTGGTCGATCGGGCGTTCAGCTGCGTCACCGAGGTGACCCCCGGGCAGGTCAGCAGGCTGGTCTCCACGTCGTCGGGGAGCGCCAGGTCGTCGCAGGTGTGCAGGAGACCCACGTCGCGCGCGGGAGCGGACGTGGGGCAGGCAGCGACGGCGGCCGCCAGGGCGAGCACGAAGCCGGTACGGTGCATGGGTTCCCCTCTTGCGCGCGACGCCACGGGCCTCTCGCCCACCCATGACCTCGTCCCCCAATGATACCGCGATTGCCGCGATCGAGATCAGTGCCCCGCGTAGACGAAGGCCACCACGGCCTGGGGCCCCATCAGCCACACCAGCAACGCCAGCACCCCCAGCGTCAGCAGGATCGGGGCGATGAAGTACCACCTGTGCTGGCGCCACACGGCCGCCCACCCGCGCGCGAGGCGGGTCGGCAGGCCAGGGCGCTCACGGCGAGGTGCCGTCACGGGGTCACTCCGAAACGGGAGGCAGGACCTCGGGCTTGCCGGGGACCTCCTTGTAGGTGATCAACGGCGGCGCGCTCACCGGGCAGACGAAGGAGCAGATCATGCACGCGAGGCACCTGCCCTCGTCCATCTGCGGTCGCCGCTGCGTGCCGTCCCAGGCCAGGCACTGGCCGCCCGCGTCGTGGCAGATGATGTGGCACTGGCCGCACCCCACACAGCGGTCGAGGTCGTAGGCGGCCACGCCCTGGCGGGCCAGGTCGAACTCGTCGGTGGGCACGATGTGGGGCAGGGCCGCGCCCACGAAGTCGGACACGTGCTCGAACCCGTGCTGGTCCATGAAGTAGCCCATACCCTCGAGGATGTCCTCGACGATGCGGTAGCCGTAGTGGATCACGCCGGTGGTGATCTGCACCGTGGATGCGCCGCACAGCAGGTACTCTACCGTGTCGATCCAGGTCTCGATGCCGCCCATGCCGGAGATGGGCAGGCCCAGGTCGGGGTGCTGGGCCATCTGGGTGATGCAGCGCAGGCCGATGGGCTTGACCGCCGGACCCGAGTACCCGGACATGGCGCCCTTGCCGAACACGTTCGGCTTGGCCACGAAGTCGTCCAGGCCGATCTCGGTGAGCGCGCTGACGGTGTTGATGGCCGCCAGGCCGTCGGCGCCGCCGGCCCTGGCCGACAGGGCGGGTTCGCAGATGTCGGTGACGTTGGGCGTCATCTTGGCCAGCACCGGGATCTTCACGGCGGCCTTGACCGTGGCGCTGAACTGCTCGACCAGGTCGAAGGCCTGGCCCACCTTCATGCCCGATCCCTCCACGGTCATGTGCGGGCAGGAGAAGTTGAGCTCGAGCATGTCCGCGCCCGCGTCCTCGCAGGCGACGGCGAGCTCGCGCCACTCGTCGTTGGAGAAGCCCATGATCGAGGCGATCACCACGTGGTCGGGCCAGTTGCGCTTGAGGTAGCGGATGTCCGCGAGGTTGTGGTCCAGCGGACGATCCGAGATCTGCTCGACGTTCTGCAGACCCACCAGCTTCTTGGCCTCGTAGTCGTAGCCGGCCATGCGCGGCGAGGGGTGGATGATCTTGACGTCCCCCTTGCCGATGGTCTTGTAGGCGACGCCGCCGAAGCCGGCGTCAAAGGCGCGGCCGATCATCTCGCCGGTGTTGGACACGGGCGACGACGACAGCATCACCGGGTTGGGGAAGCGCACGCCGCACATCTCGATGCTGAGGTCCCTCACGACTGCACCTCCTTGCCCAGGGCTTCGGCGATGGCCTTGGCGGCCCTCCGGCCGTCCCCCACGGCCGTGACCACCAGGTCCGGCCCGCGAACCGCGTCGCCGCCGGCGAACACGTGGGCTGCGGACGTCTGGCCGGTGGCGGACTCCACCAGGATGCGGCTGCTTTCGTCGAACCGCACGGGACTGAGTTGCCTCACCTCGGGCGCCGGCTCCAGGCCGATGGCCTCCACGACCACGTCCACCGGCAGCAGGTGGTCGGCGCCGGGGATGGGGACGGGGCTGCGGCGTCCCGAGTCGTCCGGATCGCCCAGGCGGTTGCACTGGATGCGCATCCCGGCGACCTCGTCGCCCTCGGTGGTGTACTCCATGGGCTGGGACAGGACCATGAAGTGGACCCCGGCGGCCAGCGCCGCGAGCTTCTCGTCGTCGCTCCCCGGCATCTGCTGGTAGGAGCGGCGGTAGACCACGTACACGTCCCGGGCGCCGCAGCGCGCGGCCGAGACCGCCACGTCCATGGCCGTGTCTCCCCCGCCGATCACGGCGACCTGCTTGCCGTCGAGGTAGGCGGCCATGCTGGCGTTCTCGTCCTTGGCCTGACGCAGGAAGGACATGCCGTCCCAGATTCCCTCGGCCTGGCCGCCGTCGAGGTGCAGCCGCACCGGGCTCCACGCACCGGTGGCCAGGTAGATGCCCTGGTAACCCTCGGCGAACAGGGCCCCGAGGTCCTCGTTCGTCTCCACGGCGCGCTCGTACTGGAAGGCCACCCCCAGCGCGGCGATGTCCTCGATCTCACGATCGACGAACGAGCGTGGGAGCCGGTGGTCGGGCAGGGCGTGCCCGGGAATCCCGCCCGGGCGGTCCAGCTTCTCCAGCACCGTCACCTGGAATCCGGCGCGAGCGAGATCGGCCGCGCACGCCAGGCCCGACGGGCCCGCGCCGACCACGGCCACGCGGATACCGTTGTCCTCGTCGCTGGAGAGCGGCTCGAAGCCGATGGACCAGGCGTACTCGATCAGGAACCGCTGGAGCCGGCCGATGTCGATGGGGCGGTCGAGCCCGCTGGCGCTGCACCCCTTCTGGCACAGCTCGGCGGTCGGACACAGCACCCCGCAGGCGCCGGCGAGGGGGTTGTTGCGCTTGACCGTGGCCGCGGCCCCCTTGAGGTTCCTCAGACGCATCTGGCGGATGAACTTGCCCGGATCGGTCCCGGCCGGGCAGTCCGCGCTGCACGGTGGCTCGTGGCACAGCAGGCAGCGCGCCGCCTCGGCCATGGCCTGGTCCATGGTGTAGTCCTGTGTCATTCGACTCTCCGATCCGCCCCCCCTCTGGGGCGAAGGGACACATTAGCATCTACGGGCGGGCGAGAGGACCGGGTGCCCGACCCGGCCGACGGCTACCCCTTGAGGGCCCTGGCCACGGCCTTGGCCAGGTCAGCCACCACGAAGGGCTTCTGGGCGAAGCCGACCATACCCAGGTCCATCAACTGCTGCGCGGCGCCGTCGAAGGCGTGGCCGGTGACCAGCAGGGCGCGCACGTCGGGATCGAGCTGCTTGAGCGTCAGGAAACACTGCTCGCCGCTCATCCCCGGCATGGCCCAGTCGAGGATGACCAGGTCGATGGTGGAGCCGTAGCGCTCGTACAGCTCGATGGCCTCGGCGCCGCTGGTGACCCACTTCACGTCGTAGCCCACGTCCTTCAGCATCTCCGCGACGGTCTGGCAGACGGTCTCCTCGTCGTCCACCACCAGCAGAGAGCCCTGGCCCCGGAAGGCCTCCTCGGAGGGCATGTCCTCCCAGTCGGGCTGCTCGTCGTCGACCAGGGGCAGGTAGACCTTGAACGTGGTGCCCTCGCCGGGCTCGCTGTACAGCTGGATGGTGCCTTCGTGGTTGCGCACGATGCCGTAGGTGGTGGCCAGGCCCATGCCGGTGCCCTTGCCCGCCTCCTTGGTGGTGAAGAACGGCTCGAAGATCCGCTCCTGGACCTCCTCGGGGATGCCGGCGCCGGTGTCGCGGACCGAGAGCTGCAGGTGGGCGCCGGGTTTGGCGTCGGGGTGGAGCCGGCAGTAGGCCTCGTCGAGCTCCACGCGCCGGACGCCGAAGGTGAGCTCGCCGCCGTCGGGCATGGCGTCGGCCGCGTTGACCGCGAGGTTCATCAACACCTGCTGGAGCTGGCCCGGATCGCCCGTGACCACGGTGTCGTCGCTGTCGATGCGCTGGGCGATGGTGATGCGCTTGTCGACCGTGCGCGACAGGATCGCCACCACGTCGCCGATCACCCGCCGGAGATCCACCGGGCGATCCTGCAGCTTGCCCTTGCGGCGAACCCCAGCAGCTGCTGGGAGAGCTCGGCGGCACGCTCGGCGGCGCGTTCGATCACCTCCGCGCCCTTGAACACCGGGTCTCCGGGTTCGGCGCGGAGCTTGAGCACGTTGGCGTAGCCGAGGATGCCGGTGAGCAGGTTGTTGAAGTCGTGGGCCACGCCGCCGGCCAGGGTGCCCACGGCCTCCATCTTCTGGGCGTGCCGCACCTGCTCTTCGAGCTTGCGGCGTTCGGTGACGTCGGTGAACGCGCAGGCGAAGTGGTCGGGCTTGGGCTGGTACGCCACCACCTCGTAGTGGCGGTCGAGCACGGCCGAGTAGTTCTCGAAGCGGATGGTACCGCCCTCGAGGGCGATCTTGCCGTAGGTCTCGATCCAGTAGGTCTCGGACCCGGGGAGGGCCTCGAGCAGGGTCTTGCCGACGATGTCGTCGGCCCGCAACCCGGTGAGGTTCTCGAATGCCGGGTTCACCTCGAGGAACTGGTAATCCACCGGGTTGCCGTCGGCGTCGTAGAGCATCTCGTGCAGCGCGTAGCCGTCGAGCATGGAGTGGAAGAGGTCGCGATAGCGCCCTTCGCTCTCGGTGGCGCGCCGGAGAAGGTCTTCTCGTTCCCGCTCGAGCTCTTCGATACGCGCACGGAGGCGTCGCGCCTCGGCCGCGGTGGTGCCCTCGTCGCCCAACTCGCCCCTCGCTTTCCCCATCCCAGAGGACCCAGCTTAGCGCGGAGGTGGCGGAGGATGGAAGGACGTCAGGGCAGGGTCAAGGTGGCCGCGGCCGCAGGGTAGGTGTCCACCATCAGGTAGGCACGGACCTCGGAGCCGGAGGCGAGCCCGGTCTGCGCGGTGAGGGTGACGGACGAGACGTTCCCGTCGCCGTCGGTCTCCCAGGCGGTGGAGCCGTCGTAGTCCACGGTCACAGGGGTGCCGGCGGCCGCGTCCACCAGCAAGATGGCGAGGCGGTGGTCCTGGGGGGACACCGTGGCGCCGGTCAGCGTCGCGGTGAACGACGCCCCGTCGGTGGTCAGTGTCACGTCGCCGAGGCCGGCGGGCGCGGACTGGACGCCGTCGCCGCTGGGATCGAGCAGCACCGTGCCGTAGGCCTCGAGGGCGTCGGTCTGGGGATTACACAGACCCAGCATCTGCAAGAAGGCGCCGTAGAAGTCGATCTCCGAGCACAGGGTGCTCACGTGGACGCGGGGGGCGCCCACGGCGGCGCCGCTGGCGTCGAGCTGCGCGGACACGCGGAACACGCCCAGGCTCAGCGCCAGGTTCATCACCTCCAGCGAGAGGCCGTCGTACGCGGCCAGGGTGAGCAGGCCGTCCTCCCAGCGCACCGCCAGCGGGAACACGGTGGCCGTGGTCGGATCCGGGACCACGCCGTCGCCGTCGGGTAGGGCCCCCACGACCCAGGCCACGCCGGTCTGACCGTCCCCCTCCACCAGGCCCACGAGGTAGTGCAGCGAGTCGAAGCCGATCTGGTTGTACGACGGCAAGATGGCGGGCATGGGCGCGGCCAGGCGGGTCAGGGACCACACGCCGGCGTCGTCGCCCGGGGCGGCCGGGATGGGCAGGGGCAGGTCGCCGGCGGCGCCCGTGGACAGCTCGAAGGTGAAGGTCTCGTCGAAGGTGCCGCCCACCTCCCCGCCCGAGAACGCCAGGCCCTCGCGGTCGGGGTTGACCAGGTACTGACCCTGGACGCGAACCGAGGCCTGCCCGTCGCCGTCAGCGGCGTAGCGGGTGATCGGTTCGACGGTGAGGAAGCGGCGGTCGCCGCTGACCGCGGTGGTGATGTCGGCCGCGGGCTCCACCGAGACCTGGATGGAGTCGGAGTCCAGGTGCGCCAGCGCCGTGTCGCCCCCCTCGCGCACGAACAGGGAGAACGCCAGCGCCGCGTTGGCCTCCACCTGGGCCGGCGGTTCGTCCAGGGCGGCGCCGAACGGCGTGGTGTACAGCAAGAACGCCCCGTCCGAGGGCAGGTCCTCGTCCGGGCCGGCGATGCAGGTGTCGTCGTCGAGGCCCTCGTCGGAGAGGCACCAGTCGTAGGGCACGCCGAAGATCTCGCCGCTCTCACCGGCGATGGCGATCCGCCGACTACCCAGCGCCGGAGAGGCGTTGAGGTCGTTGCGCTCGTCGGTGATCAGCTGGCGGGCCCAGCGCAGGGTGCCGTCGGGGTTGAGCACGTACAGGCGACCCTCGCCCGACCCGACATAGACGTTGTCCCAGCCGTCCACGGCCGGGGACGAACGGACCGGTTCGCGCGTGTCGAACGCCCAGCGCACGGTGCCGTCGGTCGGATCCAGGGCGTAGATGGTGCCGTCGGCGGACGGCTGGATGATCGTGCCGTCGGAGAGCTGCGCCGGGCTGGCGTAGATGTGGTCGCGGGCCCCGAAGGACCACTGCTGAACACCGTTGGACGCGTTGTAGGCCCGCAGGTACCCGTCGAAGCCACCCACGACCACCAGCCCGTCCCCGGTGAGCAGGGGGCTCGCGGCGATGGTGCCGGTGGAGAAGGACGCCCAGCCCGGCTCGCCGTCGGGCAGGATGTTGAACAGGTTGTCGCCCAGCAGGTCCAGCAGGTTGTTGTTGCCCATGTACAGCTCGCCCGTGGCGGGATCCACGGCGGGCAGGGACCACGTCTGGTCCGGGGTGGTGAAGCGCCACACCACCGAGCCGTCGTCGCGGTCCAGGGCGTAGACGAACCAGTTGTCGCACGGCACGTACAGGTTGCCGTCCACGCCGATGGCCACGTTGCCCTCGAGCCAGTTGATGAAGGCGTCGTTCACCGACGGGTCGTCGGCCTCGAACTCCCACAGCAGCTCACCCGTGGCCACATCCAGGGCGCGCACGAAGCCGTCGCCCGAGCCGAAGTAGAGGTGCCCCCGATCGTCGAGCAGGCCCGACGAGTCGATGATCTCGTCGGTCTCGTACGACCACAGCTGTTCGCCCTCGGGCGACAACGCGTACATGAAGCGGTCGGCAGAGCCCACGTACACGTTGCCCTCGCCGTCGATCACGGGCGTGGAGAAGATCCCCTTGCCGGTCTCGAAGACCCACGGGACGGAGTCGTCGTGGACGGCGGGCGAGAGGTGGGTGCGTCCGTTCTGCCGCGCGTTGCGGCGGAACTTGGGCCAGGGGCTGTCGGGAGCGAGCGGGACCTCGTACAGGGTGTCGACGGTGTCGTCATCATCGCCCACGGACGAGTCGTCGTCGCCGGTGGATTCTTCGCCACAAGCGGCGAACAGCAGTACAACGAGCAGCCAGGGGAACCACTTGGTCATCGTCGAGTCCTCGGCGCGGGTTTCAGTAGTTCTGGTCCACCCAGTACTGGAGCTGGTCGAACCCATCCATGGTGCCGGTGCGCAGCGTGTCCTCCCAGAAGGCGTGGTCGTCGTCCTCCATCTCGGTGAGGTCGGCGTGGCTCCACATGGCCTGGGTGCGCCAGGTGTCCTCGGGGTCGTCGCGGGTGGGGATGAGCACCTCGAGGCTGAAGGTGAAGCCCGCTGCGGCGCCCTCGGTCTCGAAGTGGGCGTCCTCGGCGAACCAGCTGAGGATCACCACCACCCGCCGCGTCTCGTCCCCCTCGATCCACTGGATCTGGCGGAAGTCGAGCATCAGCGTCATCTCCGCGGTGGTGATGACGTAGCTCGACACCACCTCGTTGCGGGTGTGCAGGAACTCCTCGGCGCCGGCGAGGTAGTCCTCCATGGACGACAGGTACTCGCGCTCGTACTCCTCGAACTGGGTGAACGGGATGTGCTGGTCGGGCTGGATCAGCACGTCCTCGATGACGTCCACGGAGATCTCCATCCGCCGCCCCACCGCCAGCGACACGGCCTGCGCCCACTGCTCTTCGGTGGGGAGCGCGTCGAGGGTGCCGGCGTCCACGAAGGGCTGCACCTCGGCGTCGGTGAGCATGGTCGTCACCAGGCCGTTGTCCAGATCACACTCGGGGCGATCGGCGCCTTCGTCGGCTGCGCACCCCTCGAGGAAGTCGACGTAGGTGGTGAAGGCCTGCTGCAGCGGCGCGGTGTCGGCGTCGTGGAAGTGCACGAACATGTGGTGCAGGGGATCGTCGATGTCGGCGGGCGCCTCCTCCAGGGGCTCGGCGCATCCTCCGAGCAGGATCAGCGCGGCGACGAGGCGGAATCCTCGGGCGGGTGACGACATGGCGGCCTCCTCCGCGGCGAAGCCTATCACGCGTCGGGGTCCGGTACGGGGGGCCGAGGCTGGCCCGGGGAGGTCGGCCTACTCGATCGAACCCATGTCGGCAGCGTCGCCGGTGACGGTCTCGGCGAGGCCCTGGGCCACCAGGCGCAGCGCGGCGCGCAGCTCGTGGTCGGCGGTCAGGGCGTCCACGGCCACGGGACCGCGGCCCAGGCGGTTGTACAACCGGGCCTGGTTGCGCGACAGGCTGCCCGTGGGATCGATGGGGGTGGGCTTGCGCCGGAATGCGAACGGGCCGCGCAGCTCGTCGATGCGGCGCAGCAGCTGGGGGGGCAGCGCGATGTCCATGGCGGACAGCAGGAGGTTCTCCAGACGCGGCGCGCCCGAGTCGGGCAGTCGCCAGGGCGCGCGGATGATCAGCGCCTGCGCCACGGGCCACCGCAGGGACTGGGCCACGGTCTCCAGGATCACCTCGTCCTCCATGCGAGCCGGTGGCTCGAGGGAGGTGTCCACGACGCGGCCGTCGACGATGGCCAGGAAGGTGGCCCCGGCGTCGGACCAGGTCATCACCTCGAAGGCCGGCGCCGCGCGGTTCACGCCGAGCAGCAGCTTGGGCAGCGCCAGGGTGTCCACGGCGTGGATGCGCTTCTCGAACTCGGGCCCGGCCTGGACCGAATGACGCAGCAGCGGCTCCCAGGGCTCGCCGTTGACGGAGACCAGCTCGATGCCGCTGGGGCGCGCGTGCACGGCCATGGCCTGCAGCATGCTCCCGGGGAACGGTCCGTGGCGCCCGCGGCCGGTGAACAGCTCCACCGACGTGTCGGGCAACAGCCGCAGCGGGGACTGGGCGTCGGGCGGCGGCTCGGACGGGATGTGCGTGGAGTCGGAGAGCAGATCCGCGAGCCAGGGGCGGGACGACGGCTCGGGCCGCTCCAGGTCCGGGGCCTCCGCGCCGTGGGCCCGTTCGGCGGGCCTGCGTGCGGGCATCCCGGCGTCCGAGACCACGGGGTTCTCCGACGTGGCGTGACCCGGCGGCAGCGGCTTGTGGGACACCACGCCCGAAGCGAGCCAGGTGCCCACGGTGCTGACCACCGAGGCGCCCGCGGCGCGACCCGACTCGTTGCGGAAGCGGCTGGTCAACGGCCGCTCCACCAGCGGACTGTCGGAGCGCACGCGGGTGAGGTCCCGCAGGAAGTGGATCAGGGCGCTGTCATTGAGGCCCACCTGGGAGTACGCCGCCAGGTCGGCGATCTTGGACTGGAACTCCTGGGCCGAGGGGAAGCGCCCGTCGGGGCCCTTGGACAGCACGCGGCGCAGGATGTCCGCCACGCCGTCGGGCAGGGTCGAGCGGTCTCGGATCACGTCCTCGATGGACCAGTCTCGCAGGTACAGCTGCTGCTGGATGGCGTTCTCGGCCGGCGGGAAGAGGGGCTCGTTGGCCACCATCTCGTAGAAGCACACGCCCACGGAGAACAGGTCACTGGCGTGGGTGTTGCCACCGCCGAGCAGGATCTCGGGGGCCACGTAGCGCTGGGTGCCGACGATGTTGCCGGGCTCTTCGGGCCGCCGTGAGATGGTCGCCCGCGCCAGGCCGAAGTCGCTGAGCTTCACCGTGCCGTTGCGGCCCAGCAGGATGTTGCCCGGCGAGATGTCCCGGTGCACCAGCCCCAGGGGGTTGCCGGCGTGGTCCTTGGCGCTGTGGGCGTAGTGCAGGCCCTTGAGGGTCTCGGAGATCACGTACAGCACGGCCGCGAACGGCACGGCGATACCGCGCTCCTCGCATTCGACGAGCATGGTCAACACGTCCATGCCGTCCACGTACTCCATGGCCAGGTAGAGGAAGTCCCCGTCCCGGTCGAGATCGAAGACGCGCACCACGTTGGGGTGCTGGAGCTCGACCGTGATGCGCGCCTCGTCGACGAACATCTGCACGAACTCGCGGTCGTCGGCGAACCGCGGCAGGATGGTCTTGACCACGCACAGGTGGGAGAACCCCTCGATGCCCACCCGCTGGGCCAGGAACACCTCGGCCATGCCGCCCATGGCGATGCGTCTGAGCAGCTCGTAGCGGCCGACCTTGGAGACCGGCAGAGTGGGATCGGCAGTCAGGTCCATGACGTCGTCAGGGCTCTCCCCCTTGGAGCACTCATTCTATACCGGTTGGAGGGGTCTCATGGCGAACAGGAAGTCCTCCACGGGCCTGCCGTCGACCAGGTGTTCCGAAATGATCCGGTCGAGGACTTCGGGCGTTGCAGAGTGACACCAGGCCCCCTCGGGATAGACCACCGCGATGGGCTCCTATCGTCGTAGCTGGTCGCGGATCTGCGGCGGTAGGCAGTCCGAGCGCACCCGCGCCAGCAGATCGAGCACACGCTGGCGCCGCTGCGGATCCGGGCCGGAGAGCTCCTCGGTCAGGGCCGACAGGATGCCGTCGAGGCCCGCGAAGCGTTCCGGCTGGTTGCACTGCACGGCCAGCAACTGGCGCAGCAGATCCGCGGCTCCCTCGGCCACCCGCGGATCGTCGTGGTGCATGTCCTCGACGACGGTGGGCAGCAGGGGAACCACCTGCTCGTATCGTTCGGTGCTGCCGGCCAGTTCGGCAATCCCCCAGCCGCACATGGCCCGCACGGCCGGGGTGTCGATGGCGTACAGCTCGACCATCCACGGCAGGAACTCGTCCGGGGTGATGCGCGTGGCCGCCGCCCACTGGACGCCGCGCACCCGCTCGGTCTCATCGGACGAGCCGAGCATGGACCAGATCCGGGACTTCACCAGCGCCGTGAGGGGATCGATGTGTGCGAGGGCCGCGGCCTCGGCCCAGCCGAACTCGCCGCCGGCGTTGGAGTCGAGCAGTACCTCCACCACGCGGATGCCGCGCGTGTCGTCGAGGTGGCGGAAGTCGGTACGACGCCACACGTCGAGGGCCCAGCGGCGCTCGGCCGGGTCGTCGCCGAGGTACTGGGTCAGCACGATCAGGTTGACCGAGGGGACCTGGGCGACCACGATGCCGGCGATGTCCGCGGCGTGCTCCCTCGTCGAGGGCTGCTCTGCGCGGCCGCGCAGCAGGGTCATCAGGGCGCCCGCCTCCGGGTCCACCTTGGCCGGAGCGCGGGCCAGCAGGCGCGCCGCGGCCGTCAGCGCCAGCTCCTGGGCCTCGGGCTGGGACTCGGTCCCGGCGAGGTGGATCAGCCGGTCGAACAGGCCGCGCTCGTAAGGGAAGTACAGGGCGATCTGCATGAGCACGTCGCGCTTGTCTGCCAGGTCCATCTCGGTCATCTGCATCGGGTCGGACAGGCCCTCGGGGAGGTCGAGGGAGACGTGGTCCGACCAGACCAGGTCGCACGCCGACATGGGGGTGATCCCCTGGTCGGCCAGATGCGGCGTCAGGAACTGGCGCAACGCCTCGTTGTCGGCGAAGCCCGCGTCGGGCCAGGGATCCTCGGCCATGAGGTGCCCGGCCGCGCAGGCGCCCAGCGGTGGATCGGCGGCGACGATTCGATCGAGGGCGTCCACCAGGGCGTTCGCGTCGCGCGAGAGCCTCGCCTCGCTCAGATCCTGGAACGGGTCCGTCTGCGTCGCCCCCGCGCTGGGAGCGCCCAGCAGGAACGTGGTGGCTGCGATGGCGAGGGTGAACCTGGACACCTCCCCATCCTACCCGCGCCTGCGCCGTCCTTGCAGCGCGTCGGACCCTTTGCATAGGCTTGTCCCACCCGGGAGACCCCATGATTCTGGACCTGCTGCGCAACTTCGTGGACGTGGGCAACGCGTTCGTCTGGAACACGCCCAAGGCATTCCCCTGGTTCGTGGGCCTTCTGCTGGGCGTGGGCGTCGCCATCACGTTCTACCTGGGCTGGATCCAGGTCCGGCGGCTGTGGCACGCCTTCCTGGTGGCCCGCGGGAAGTTCGACGATCCCGAGGACGAGGGGGACATCAACCACTTCCAGGCGCTGACCACGGCGCTGAGCGCCACCGTCGGCATCGGCAACATCGCCGGGGTGGCCATCGCCATCCACTGGGGGGGGCCTGGCGCGCTGTTCTGGATGTGGGTCACCGCCATCTTCGGCATGGCGTTGAAGTACGCCGAGTGCACCCTGTCGATGAAGTACCGCGTCTTCGACGACCGCGGCGAGGCCGCGGGCGGGCCCATGTACTACATCGAGCGTGGGCTGGGTAAGCCCTTCAAGCCCATGGCGATCCTGTTCGCCTTCCTGGCCGTGGTGTGCTCGTTCGGGTCGGGCAACATGAACCAGGCCAACACCATCGCCGAGGCCGCGTTCAACGACCTGGGGCAGGTCCCGTACTGGCTCAGCGGCGCCATCGCGGCGGCCCTGGTGGGCCTGGTGATCCTCGGCGGCATCAAGCGCATCGGCGCGGTGACCTCCAAGCTCGCCCCGGCCATGGCCATCCTCTACGTGGTCGGCGGCATCGTGATCTTGCTGCTGAACATCACCGAGCTGCCCGCGGCCGTCTCCGCCATCTTCGTGGGCGCCTTCAAGCCCGCGGCCGGCGTGGGCGGCACCGGCGCGGGGGTCCTGCTGATGACCCTGGTGTGGGGTATCAAGCGCGGGCTGTTCTCCAACGAGGCAGGGCAGGGGAGCGCGCCCATCGCCCACGCCGCGGCCAAGACCGACGAGCCGGTCCGCGAGGGTGTGGTCGCCATGATGGGGCCGTTCATCGACACCCTGGTCATCTGCTCCATCACCGGCCTGGTCATCGTCACCACGGGCGTGTGGCACGAGAAGGAAGACGCCATCGCCAAGTCGGGCGACTGGTCCATCTACGAGCTGCCGACGTCGGGCGAGTACCCGGACTCGGTGCAGGGGCTGGACGAGTACGTGGGGACCTTCGATGTGCGCGACGGGCGCGCCGAAGGGGTCGTGCTGTCCGCGTACGACGGGCCGGTGGACCAGGCCCGGCTGGTGGACGACGACCTGCAGCCCTTCTCCGGCACGGTGATCCGCGACGACGAGGGCAACCTGCAGCTCCCCGACGGCAGCACCGCCGACATCCGCGTCACCGGCGAGATGTTCCGCACCGGGTCCTCGCTGACGTCGTGGGCCTTCCGCCGCGGCCTGGCCCCCATCCTCGGCCCGTGGGGTTACCTCATCGTCACCCTGTCGGTGTTCCTGTTCGGCCTGTCCACGGCCATCTCGTGGTCGTACTACGGGGACCGATCCATCCAGTACCTGTTCGGCACCCGCGCCGTGCTGCCGTACCGCATCGCCTACGTGGGCTTCGTCTTCATCGGCGCCCAGCTCAGCCTCTCGCTGGTGTGGGACTACGGCGATCTGGCGCTGGGCTGCATGGCCGTACCCAACCTCATCGCCGTGCTCTTCCTGGCTCCCAAGGTCAAGCGCATGACCGACGAGTACTTCTCCCGCAAGCACGTGCCGCGGCAGTAGCGTCCAGCCGCAGCGGAGCTTGACGCGCACCCGTACGCGGGTGTACCTAGCCGCAGCTAACGGCGTGAGTTATTAAGAAGTTAATGCCGCGAGGTCAACGAGACGCGATGCCCAGAGGTGGCCGCCGCCGCGGCCACTGGGTCCCCACGTTCCAGCGCATCGCCATCCTCGGCAACGTCAACGTCGGCAAGAGCACCCTGTTCGACCGGCTCTGCGCGGGCGGCGCCCACGCAGTCAACATCCCGCAGTCGACCCTGGTGGCCAACCGCGGCGTGCTGGCGGTCGGGTCGGGCGCGGCGCCCCGCAGCTTCCGCAGGCACTGCGCCGGCTGCCGCAGCGAGCGCGCCCGACGCCGCGGCAAGCACCACAGCCACGATCCCTGCTGCGGCTCCCCGGGCGAGGAGACCGCCTGCCCGGCGCTCCGCAAGCCCCGCCGCGGCAAGGGCTGGAGGGGCCGCGCCGCCGACCCCTTCGACACCCAGCCCCCGGCCTCCGCGCCCACCGTGACCCACCTGTACGACACGCCGGGCTGCGGCACCCTCGTCGCCGACAGCGAGGACGAGATGGTGACGCGGGACCTGCTCCTGTCGGGGCAGATGGACGCGGTGCTGCTCGTGGCCGACGCCAAGAACCTGCGCCGATCCCTGGCGCTGGCCCTGCAGGTCGCCGAGTTCGGCCTGCCCATGGTGCTGGACCTGAACATGCTCGACGAGGCCGAGAGCATGGGGGTCGAGGTGGACGACGCCGTCCTGTCCGAGTTGCTGGACGTGGCCGTGGTCCGCACCATCGCGGTGGAGGGTATCGGGGTACGCAAGCTCGCCGAGGTCATGGCCTCGCCCCGCGTGCCCCGTCAGCGCGCCACGTTCCCCGACGCCATCGAGACCGGCCTGGCCCGGTTGCAGTCCATCCTCACCATCCCCGGCCCCTCCCCTCGCGGGCTGGGCCTGCTGCTGCTGGCAGGCGACCGCGGCGCCGAGGATCTGATCGAGGCGCAGCTGGGCGAGGGGGGGACACAGCGGGTGCGTGAGGTGGTCGCCGACGTGCGGTCGCAGGTGACCCGTCCGCTGGACAGCGTCATCTCCGAGTCCCTGCACGACGAGGCCGAGCGGATCGTGGCGCTGACCGTCACGCACCGCATCCACGGCGCCGAGCTGCTGGTCAAGCTGGGCAGCCTCGCCCAGAAGCCCTTCCCCGGCCTGCTGTTCGCCCTGGGCGTGCTGGTGCTCGCCTACTACTGGGTGGGGGCCTTCGGCGCCACCTTCGTCGCCGACAGCATCTCCACCCACCTCTTCGGGGGACTGTTGCTGCCCCTGTGCGACCGCATCGTGGCGTTCATCCCCTCGGAGTTCGTGCGCGACGCCCTCATGGATCCCGAGTTCGGGTTGATCCCCACGGGCCTGTTCCTCGCCCTGGGCATCGTGCTGCCCGTGCTGTTCTGCTTCTACATGCTCCAGGCGGTGCTCGAGGACTCGGGGTACCTGCCGCGCCTGTCCGTGCTGTTCGACCGGGTCTTCCGCTGGATGGGGCTCAACGGCCAGGGGCTGATCCCCCTGGTGCTGGGGTTCTCCTGCGTGACCATGGCCGTGATCACCACCCGCATGCTGCCCTCGCGCAAGGAGCGCGTCGTGCTGACGCTGCTGCTGATCCTGGGCATCCCCTGCGCGCCGCTGCTCGCGGTGATGTTCGTGGTGCTGGCGCCGCTGCCGTGGACCGCCTCGGCCGTGGTCTTCGGCGTCATCCTCACCCAGACCCTGTTCGCCGGCTTCGCCGCCAGCCGGCTGTTGCCCGGCGCGCTGCCCGATCTGATCCTCGAGATCCCCCGCATGCGCATCCCCCGGCCCCGGGTCGTCCTGGCCAAGACCTGGCGCAACACCTGGCAGTTCATGGCCGAGGCCGTCCCCGTGTTCCTCGTGGCCTCCTTCGTGGTCTTCCTGATCGACCGGGTCGGCGGCCTCGACGCGGTGGAGCGCATATCCCGGCCGTTCATGCAGGGCACGCTGGGCTTGCCAGCCGACTCGGTCCAGGTCTTCATCAAGACCGCCATCCGCCGGGAGGCCGGCGCCACCGAGCTCGACATGCTGCGCGAGCGGTTCGACCACGTGCAGCTCGTGGTGACGCTGCTGGTGATGACCTTCCTGGTACCCTGCATCAACTCCATCATCGTCATCGTCAAGGAGCGGGGCGTGAAGACCTCCGCGGCCATCCTCGTCACCGTCATCGCCTGGGCCCTGGCCGTGGGCGCCGCGGTCAACTGGACCTGTCGCGGCCTGGGCGTGACCTTCGGAGGCTGACATGCACAAGGCATTCGAGGAGATCCTCGAGACCGTCTGGACCGGAGCCGAGGACGGCGACGCCTCGCTGGAGCGGCTGCGCGGCCGCTGCCCCATCGAGATCACCGAGGACGACCTCGCCGTGCTGATCAAGCGCGGCCAGCTCCTCCGCGACGGCGACCGCGTCGAGCTCACCGCCGCCGGCAAGGACGCCGCCCGCGGCGTCGTCCGCCGCCATCGCCTCGCCGCCACCCTCTTCGGCACCATCCTCGACATGGACCCCCAGAAGCGCGAGGAGATCGCCTGCCAGGTCGAGCACACCCTGCTGCCCGAGGTCGAGGAGGGCATCTGCACCCTCCTGGGGCACCCCACCTCCGCCCCCGACGGCCTGCCCATCCCCCCCGGCCACTGCTGCGAGGTCGGCCAGCGCGCCGCCCGCTCCGTCATCGTCGACCTCACCCAGCTCGCCCCCGGCGACCGCGGCCGCATCACCTACATCAAGCCCCGCGACCACGACCGCCTCCACCGCCTCAGCTCCTTCGGCCTCACCCCCGGCACCATCGTCGAGCTCCACCAGCGCTCCCCGGCCTACTGCATCCGCTACGAGGGCACCGAGCTCGCCCTGAGCGCCGACGTGGCCGAGGACATCTTCGTGGCCAAGATCATCAACGGGTCCTGAGCCGGAAAAGGGACGTTCGCAACTAAGCAACTAACTCGCCTGGCGAGTTAGTTGCTTAGT
>CAZLEO010000124.1:17864-26158 GCA_964558555.1 uncultured Rickettsiales bacterium
TCTTGTGGTGTATTACTAACTCAATCCTCGGGCGGTTGTTTTTTTTTTTTTTTGTGCTAATTGGCCCCTTTTCCGAACGTCCCTTTTCCGTGACGTACACTGGCGGCACCCCATGCCGTCGTTCCTCCCCAGTACGACCCGCGAGCGGGTGATCGTCGCGGTCGGGCTGACCGCCCTGACCGCCGTGGCGGTGGCGCTGCGCTGGCCGGGGCTGGCCCGCGGGTTCTCGCCCGACGAGGTGGGCATGGTGCAGCCGTGGGGCGCCTGGGACATCTTCTGGTCCCACGAGAGCGGGTCGAATCCGCCCCTGCTGCGGCTGGTGTTCAACCTGCTGTTCGCCGACGCTCAGGTCGTCCCGGCGGGACGCGTGGGCTCGTTCGTGGCCGGAATCCTGACCGTTCCGCTGGCGTTCTTGCTCGGCCGGCTGGTGGGGCGGAGCAGCGTCGCGGGCTTCCTGACCGCCGCGGTGATCGTCTTCAGCCCCCAGGCCGTGAGCCTGTCGACCCAGTTTCGCGCCTACGCCACCTTCGATGCGGTGCTGTGCTGGCACCTGCTGGTGGTGGGGGCGTGGGCCGAGGGACGCCGGACCCGCGGTACGGGGATCCAGGTCGCCGTCAGCGCCGCGCTGCTGGTCCAGCTCCACTTCATGGGCGGCCCGATCCTGGCCGGGGTGGCGATCGCCCTGTTCTTCTCCGATCGCCGCGCACCGCTGCTGTTCGTGCCTGCCGCGGCGGGGCTGGTTCCCTTCGCGGTCAAGATCGCGACCCAACCCCCGCAGTGGGGCGGCCCCGGCGGCACCGTGGTCGACGCCCTCGAGACCGTGCTCGGGGGTTCGCGCATCGCCCCCGTCATCCTGGCGGTCCTGCTCCTGGCCACGCTGCTCTGGCCCCGCCTCAACCGATCCCAGCGCGTGCTGCTCGCGGGCGCGGCCGCCCTGTTGATCGGTGTGCTGGCCATCTCACCGGTGCGCGGTGTCGCCGAAGGCGGCGCCCTGTGGCTGCTGCCCATGTCTGCCGCTCTCTTCGGCTCCCTGTACACGGCAGCGCCGGTTCTGAAGCGCCTGGCCTCGACACCCGGAGGCGTGCGGATCGCGGTCGGCGCGATCCTCGTGTTGCTGATGGCGCGAGCGCTGTGGAAGGCGCCCCAGCACGCGCCCCAGTTCGACCGCTGGTGCGATTCAGCGCGCCACTTCTCCCTCGAATGGGACGCCTACGCATCCCCGGGCGAGACGGTTTTCTTCGATCCGTCCTACTTCAGCGGAAACCTGTACCTGTACATGACCGGCGCGCACATCTCCAAGGCGATGCGCCCCGCCGAATGCGGCGACAACCTCCACTGCTTCGAGCACGAGGGCACCGTGTTCGCGGCCCGGCCCCTCGACCCAGCGAACCCCACACCCGGCCTGTGGGTCAGCTTCGAGTGTCACGACCCGCCGCCGGCGCTCCCCGCCTGCGAGGAGGTCACCCGCGAACCCTGCCTCACGGTGCAGCGGTGCCCGTAGCCCCATCACCCGCGTGATATGCTCGCCCCCGGAAAGGGGGAGCCCATGCCCGTCCTGCGTCTCCTGTTCGTCCCGACCGTCCTGATCACCCTCCTGCTCACCGGGTGCCCGGAGAAGGAGTGCGCCGCCGGCGCCACCCAGGCCTGCCTGTGCGCCGGCGCCGAGAGCGGCGCCCAGGTGTGCAACGACGACGGCATGGGTTGGGGGCCGTGCGACTGCGCCCAGTCGGACGACGACGACGACGACACCATCCCTGGCGACGACGATGACGACGACGCCACCCCGGGCGACGACGACGACGCCCCCCCGACCGACGACGACGACGCCAACCCGGCCGACGACGACGAAGACGACGCCAACCCGGGGGACGACGACGACGACCCCCCCCGCGACGACGATGACGACGACACCACCGCTGGCGACGACGACGACTCCGAGCCCTGCTGCTCCGACTGCGACTACCCCGCCTATGTGGTGGACAGCATCTCGCTGGTGACCTTCCTCGAGAGCGACACCTACAACGAGTTCCTCGACCTGCTCCTCGCCGACGCCCTGCCCCCCACCTACGACTCCGTGATCATCCTGCTCGATCCCGACCAGGACCTGACCGGCGTCAGCTCCTTCAACGCCCGCTTCGGCGTCGGCGTCGTCGACCAGGACCTGTACAGCTTCGGCGGCGTCACCTACGTGGACTGGCCCTACAGCCAGGACGGTTCGTACAACTTCGCCACCACCGGCACCGGCCAGATGCTCAACCTCTCCTTCGGCGTCTCCGTCCCCGTCTACGAGGCCGGCATCACCGGCACCTTCTCCGCCACCTACGACGCCATCACCACCGGCTCCATCACCGGCGCCATCCAGGAGACCGACACCGAGTCCATCGAGACGTCCTTCGGCAACCTCCACGACCTCATGGACGGCCGGACGCTGGACGTGGATCTGGATGGGGACGGGACGATGGACTCGTGGACGTTCGAGATGGCTTTTACGGCGTATCAGTTCTTGTAGGGGGGAAGGGGCCGTCCATCCAGGACGGCCACGCCAAGGCGCAAAGGCGCAACGTAAGAAAGGACATGAGTACGACCGTGGAACGATGAGCGGAGAGGTGTGTCGATGACCTCGAAGACCGATCCTCCTTACCCCCAGTCCGTCATCGACCGCGTGCTATCCTCGCAGGCAGGAGGGAGGAAGCATGCGGACCAGCCTCTTTGCCCTCGTGCCTCTGTTCGGATTACTGCTGTTCTCGATCGGGTGTGGTCACGGCGAGATCGGTGTGGACGACGATGGCGGCGACGACGACGTGGACTTCGGTTTCGAGGGCGACGAGGCCGGTGAGTGCGACGACGGGGTAGACAACGACCAGGACGGCCTTACCGACTGCGATGACGACGGGTGCGAAAACAGCACGGCGTGTACGGGTGACGACGATGCCGAGGACGACGATGACGTCGGCGACGACGATGACGTCGGCGACGACGACGCGGACGATGATGTGGGGGACGATGACACGTCGGCCATCGAGGACTCGTGGGCACTGTATTTCGATGGCTTCGATGACTGTGTCTCCATCGGCGACCAGGTCGAGTTCGCTCAGCTCGACCAGGCCCTGACCATCGAGGCGTGGATCAACGTCGTGGACAACGACTCGGGTTGTGGTCTCCCGGTCGTTTCCAAGACCTATGCAGAACCCGATCCACCTGACTCGGGATTCGCCCTGCATTACTGGTCCTGGGACGAATTCGACCCGAACAGCATGCGATTCAGGTTGGGAACGGATGCGGGCCTGTACCAGATGTATGGCTCGCCCAACAGCATCCAGGGAAGTGCTTGGACCTATGTGGCTGCGGTCTACACCGGCTCCGAGATGCGCATCTATCTCGACGGAGACCTCGACGCTTCGCAGGCTGCGTCCGGGACCATCCTTGCCAACGGCGACCCTTTCGAGATCGGCTGTCGGTCCGATGCAGCCAGCGGCACCTACCGCTACGAGGGACAGATCTCCCAGGTTCGCATCTGGGGAAGAGCGCTCACGGATACCGAGATCCAGCAGCAGTACACTCAGCCGGGCCTGATTGACTCGTCCGACCTGCTCGGTCGATGGGACATCGAGGAGGGGACCGGGAGCATCCTCTTCGACGCCAGCGGCCACGGCAACGACGGCATCATCTACGGGGGAGCGACTTGGCTACCTCTGTGACCGAACGAGGCGCTCGAATGACCTTCACCTGGTTTGGACGACATCGCCGTTGAGAGCCCGCCGCCCTTCGATCTCGCTCTGAGCAACCGGGCAAGCCCGTCGAGCCTGACCTTGGCCGTCCTCGTGGCCGAGTCGCCCCACGACGTCCTCATCAGCATCCCGCGTCACGCGTACCGCATCTTCGAAGCCCGGGACCACCATCGGGCACCACGTGACCCGCTCTCCCTCAGCGCAGGAAGGGCAGACACAACCTTCGTTGGCCTGGCGAGCATGGGAGTCGGGGAGTCCATGCTGGCGCGCTCGCTGCTGACGATCCTGCCGTCACCGCGATGGGAAGGCGCGCTGGCGGGTTGCGGAAACACCGCATGGGGAGCTCGCCACCGAACACAGGGGCCGGTGCGGAGTAGGTTGCCTGGATTCCACACCTCCCGGATTACCTCACCGGCCGCGAAGAGGCCGGCTTTGCGGGAGACAGCTTGAGGGGGACGCGGATCGAGATGCTTGGATGCATGGGGAGGGGAGCGGCGCAGAGCGCCGAGGAAGACGTTCCCACGGAGACCGTGGGAACGAGGAGCGTTGGGGGATCTAGAAGAGCGTGTAGATGAACGGGCCGGCGGCGGAGCCGCCGAGGACGATGAAGAGGCCGAGCAGCAGCAGGACGAGGACGATGGGGGTGAGCCACCACTTCTTGTTGTTGAGCAGGAAGTCGAGGAACTCGGCGAAGAAGCCGCGCTGGGACTCGCCGGCCTGCTGGGAGAAGTCGGTGTTCTTGGAGTCCTTGGCCATCGCGGGGCTCCTGGTTGAAGGTTGAAGGTTGAAGGTTGAAGGGGGGAGCCTTCGACGTTCAACGTTCCCGGGCGGAACCGTGCTCCGCACGTGGTCAACGTAGCATCGGTTCGTACTGGCCGGAAGCCCCAGATTTGGATGCCACGTGCCGGACGGCCACCTTCAACCTTCAACCTTCAACCTTCAACCGCGGGGCGCAGCCCCGCATTCAACCCCTCAGAACTGCCGGAAGTACTTGGTGGTGTCGCCGCCGTCGTCGTCGCGGGGGATCCAGTGGGTGGTGCCGTTCGGGTCCTTCTTGAGGCGGAGGGGGTCCTTGCCGGTGAGGCGCATGATCAGGCCGATGGGGGTCATGAGGCCGAAGTAGATGAGGGCCATCATGATGTGGGAGATGGTCCAGCCGATGGGGAAGGTGAGGTAGGTCAGGCCGAGGAAGACGGGCTTGACGGCCTTGGGGGCGAAGAGGCCGAGGAGGAAGACGGGGGGCGCGAGGCAGTACAGGGCGATGCCGAGCGGCATGATGCCGGTCTTGTGCCACAGCACCGAGCCGAGGATCCCGCAGAAGAGCGGGAACCAGATCATGCCGAACTTGCGCAGCTCCCTGGGCGGCGGATTCTTGTCGATCTCGATGAGCGCCACGACGATCTCCTAGTCCAGCTCGAACTGGGCGAGGTAGGCCTCGCGGTCCACGTCGGCGTCGCGCTGCTCGGGCTTGAGCATGACGAAGCCCTCGATGACGAGCACGTCCATGTCGGTGCCCATGAAGCAGTGCCAGGCGTGCTCTGGGCTGCAGACGATGGGTTCGCCGCGGACGTTGAAGCTGGTGTTGATGATGACGGGGCAGCCGGTCTTGTCCTCGAACTTGCGGATCAGGCGGTGGTAGCGGCCGTGGCGCTCGGCGTCGGCGGTCTGGACGCGGGCGGAGTGGTCCACGTGGGTGATGGCGGGGACGACGGAGCGGATCTGCTTGAGCTTGTCGAGGCCGTCGGCGCGCGCGTGGGTCTCGGTGCGCTTGTCCTCGCTGACGGGCGCGACGATGAGCATGTAGGGGCTGTCCTGGCCCTCCTCCATGCCGAAGTACTCGTGGACGTTTTCGGTGAGTACGGTCGGCGCGAAGGGGCGGAAGGACTCGCGGAACTTGATCTTGAGGTTCATCACCGACTGCATCTTGGGGCTTCGGGCGTCCCCGATGATGCTGCGGCTGCCCAGGGCCCGGGGGCCGAACTCCATGCGGCCCTGCATGAAGCCCACGACCTTCTCGTCGGCCATGAGCCCGGCCACGGTGTCGAGCAGCTCGTCCTCGTCGTCGTGGTGGGTGTACTTCGCGCCCTGGCCGTCGAGGAAGGTACGGATCTCGTCGTCGCCGAACTTCGGACCGAGCAGCGAGCCCTGCATGCCGTCGGACGGGTTGGCGACCCGCTCGTTGTCCAGCAGCTGGTACCAGATGAACTGGGCGACCCCGAGGGCGCCGCCGGCGTCGCCGGCCGCGGGCTGGATCCAGATGTTGTCGAAGGGCCCCTCGCGCAGGATGCGACCGTTGCCGACACAGTTGAGCGCCACGCCGCCGGCCAGGCACAGGTTCTTCGACCCCGTGACCTCGTGGATGTGCCGCGTGGTGCGCAGCATGATCTCCTCGGTGACCTTCTGGATGGAGGCCGCGAGGTCCATCTCGCGCTGGGTCAGCGGCGTCTCGGGCTTGCGGGGCTTGCCGCCGAACAGCTTCGCGAACTTGCCCGAGGTCATGGTCAACCCCTGGCAATAGTTGAAGTAGGACATGTCCATCCAGATGGAGCCGTCCTCCTTCAGGTCGATCAGCTTGTCGAGGATCAGGTCCACGTACCTGGGCTCGCCGTAGGGCGCCAGGCCCATGAGCTTGTACTCGCCGGAGTTGACGCGGAAGCCGCAGAAGTAGGTGAACGCCGAGTACAGCAGGCCCACGGAGTGGGGGAACTGCAGCTCGTGGGTCAGGGTGATGCGGTTGCCCTCGCCGTGGCCCCAGCTGGCGGTGGTCCACTCGCCCACGCCGTCGAGGGTGAGGATGGCGGCCTCGTCGAAGGGCGACGGGAAGAACGCGGCCGCCGCGTGGGACTGGTGGTGCTCGGTGAACACGTAGCGCTTGTCGAAGTCGCGCAGCACCGACTTGTCCATCTCGCGGGGCAGGTGCAGCTTCTGGCGCAACCACACGGGCATGGCCTTGATGAACGAGAAGAACCCGCGCGGCGCGTAGGCGAGGTAGGTCTCCAGCAGCCGCTCGAAGGTCAACAGGGGCTTGTCGTAGTACCCCACGTAGTCCAGGTCGTCGGCCGTGATGCCGGCCTGATCGAGGCAGTACTCGATGGCCAACGCCGGGAACGCCTCGTCGTGCTTGATGCGGCTGAACCGCTCCTCCTGGGCCGCGGCCACCAGCTCGCCGTCGACCATCAGGCAGGCCGCGGAGTCGTGGTAGAAGGCCGAGATGCCGAGGATGGCCGTCATGGTGCCCTTCGCTGGCGACGTGATTTCCTAGGATGCCCGACGGATGCAGGTTTGAGAAGTGACGGACGGTTGCCCGTCGGCGAGGGACGTGGCACGGTGGAAGAGGGAGTGGGTTCGAGGGGAGAGTGACCGTGTCCATCCGGAACGCTCGTTGGCCCTGGCTGGGCCTGTGTCTCGTCATGTCCGTGCTCGTCGCCCGCAGCGCCCGCGCGGAGCTGTACGTCACCGTGGACCAGGCCGGCGGCGGTGACGTCACCACCGTCACGGATGCCCTGGCGCTGGTCCCGCCGGCGCCGCTGGAGCCGACCCTGATCGAGATCCTCGACAGCGGGGACTACTACGAGACCGTGACCGTGTCCAAGACCACCACGGACCTCACGGGCATCACGATCCAGGCCGCGACCGGCGCCAGCCCGACGATACACGGCCAGAACACGTACTCCGGCGCGATTCACATCACCAGCCCGTACACCACGATCCGTGGACTGCGCGTGGTGGCATGCAGCTGCTCCGGTGGCAGCGGGATCGCCATCGCGGCGTCCAACGTGACCGTGGAGCAGTGCACCGTCTCCGGCGCCCGGTCGCCCAACCCGGGATCGGATCCCATCGGCGGGATCAACGTGGGGGGCGCCGACGCGGTCATCCGCCACAACGTCGTGTGCGACAGCGACAGCGGCGTGCGCATCTACGACTACGGCGGCGATCGCGCCGAGGTGCGCAACAACCTGATCTTCGGCAACCTCTACCAGGGGATCTGGCTGTACCGCGCGGTCCAGGACAACCTCGTGTTCAACAACACGCTGGCCGACAACCGCTACGAGATCCTGCTGGGCCACGGGGGTGGCAACTACGACCCGGGTAGCGGCAACGAATTCTTCTCCAACGTGCTGTACGCGGACAACGGCGGGTACGCGTTCGTGGTGGATCAAGAGGGCGATCCCATGACGCTGCCCGCGTCCACGGTGGTGGACTACAACGTGTGTTTCGCCGAGCCGGGGTACGGTTTCCCTGCGCGACTCGACGGTACCACCTACTTCACGTTCGCCGACTGGCAGGCGGCGAGCGGCGCCGAGGATCACGGTGTTTGGGGCGATCCCCTGTTCACCGACGCCCCCAACGGCGACTTCACCCCCGGCGCGGGCAGCCCCGTGGTGGACGCGGGCAACCCGCTGCCCCAGTACGACGACGTGGATGGCACGACCAGCGACGTGGGCGCCTGGGGCGGACCGGACCCGTTCCCGTTCGTCGGCCCCGTGGCCTGCGGCGCGACGCAGCCCGGTGACGACGATGACGACGACACCGTGGGTGACGACGACGACGACGACACCGTGGGTG
>CAZLEO010000125.1:0-26095 GCA_964558555.1 uncultured Rickettsiales bacterium
TCAGGATGGGGAGATGTAGTTGTCGTTCTCGGGGATTAGTAATTGTCGCTGAGCAACCTCACTGAGCTCGGCGACGCTGCTCGTGATGGAGACGCCGATATCACCGTTCCCGACAGCAGACACTCTGGTTAGGTTCGCCCAGCAATCTTCCAGGTAAACCCCTCCACCGTCGTCTGCCAGGTTCTCGTAGACCGTGATGTCGGTCAGCGAGACCTCGGACGCATCACACAGAAATCCATAGACGCCACCGCCGTTGTACACGGCTTCGTTTCCCTGGACGATCAGGTCCGAGAGCGTAGGTGTGGAGTTCACGAAGTAGATACCCCCGCCGTTGAAGCGGGCGTCGTTGCCGATGACGACCAGATCCTGCAAGATCGGTGAGGATTCTTCGACATACAGTCCACCGCCGCTGCCGTAGGCGCTGTGCCCATTCGTGATCGTGAATCCCGTCACTGTCGTCGGTCCGTAGGAATCCGGACCGATCAGCGTGATCACGGTGTCGGCGTAGGAGCCGTCGATGATGGTCTGCTCGGGGCCGGAGACTCCAGTCATGCGGATACCGATGGCCGGGACTACGAGGTTCTCGTAGTACGTGCCCGATCCCACGCAGATCTCGCCGCCGGGCGTCGACGCGTCCAGCGCGTCCTGGATCAGGACATGGTCATCGGGAATCACGTACTCCGTCGCGCCGTCGCAGTCGCTGTCGATGCCGTCACAGGAGGTGTCGGGCGCGCCGACATACACGTTGGGATCGGCGTCGTCGCAGTCCCCCCCGCACGGACTGATACCATCTCCATCCGCGTCGTCTAGCTCGCCCTCGACGGAACCGTCGCAGTCACTGTCCACGCCGTCGCATTCCTCGTGGAATCCTAGACCGATGCTAGGATTACCATCGTCACAGTCGCCTTCACAGACCATCTGTCCGTCGCCATCGTCATCACCTTCGTCGTCGAGGAGCGAGCCGTCGCAGTCGTTGTCCAGGCCGTCGCAGAGTTCCTCGGCTCCCGGGTAGATAGTATCGTCGTGGTCATCGCAGTCTCCATCACAGAGACCGATCGAGTCTCCATCATCGTCCGGTTCGTCCGATGTGGCCTCCCAGCAGTCGTTGTCCGCGGCATCGCACGGGATCTCCTCCGCAGTGGGATAGATGGTCGGATCGCCGTCATCACAGTCGCCGTCCTCGACTGTCCAGCCGTCCCCGTCGTCGTCCGTGCCCGCCGGGATTGAGTCGTCATCGTCATTGGTCGCGGAGTCGTCGTCAGCCGTCGAATCGTCGTCGAGGGTGATGTCATCATCGTCCCCGGGCGGGCACCCGAGCAGCACCAGAACGACGGCCATCGCCAACAAGCGAGTAGACATACCATCCCTTCTCCGGTGACAGGCACCTACCCGAGTTGAACTGCCGAAGGACACGCTGGGTGAAGATCAGCGCGATCGGCGTGACGATTGGTTTACGATTCGCGTGCGCCCTTGATCCCCACTCGCCGTAGGAACTCCTGCACAACAGCGAAAGCATCCTGCCGCAGCGAAACGTCGGCGCGGTCGTCGAGGAAAGCGGCGCGCCGCATTGGCCCCAGGTGGTTCTCGCTGGCGAAGTCCTCGGCGAGTATGGTCAGTGCTTCCCCGGCCTCCGGACGATCGGCAAGGCTCGCGAACCGCGCTGCAACCTCGGTGACTGGCGGATCCCCGTAGTTGAGCAGCATGTAGACCAGGTCGTAGGCGTCCTTGTCCTCGCCACGACCCCGAAAGGCGTGGGCCTTGAGAACCACGAATGCGGCTGGACCGGCTACGCGCACCGACCGCCGCGCCAGCTCACCATCGAGTGTCTCGCTTTCGATGAGTACGTCGAGCGTGTCCATGAACGCGAGGGGCAGCGCAGGAGTGACGATGGCGGCGAAGTCGGCTTCCAGGCTCTGGAGGCGCCCGGGCGGAGGGCCGTCCGGGACGGGGCCGATGAGGAAGTCGATGGTGACGCGCTCCTCGCGCAGACGCCAGGTTTGGCGCTGCAGGTTGCCGTTTGGCGCGGTGGCGGGAACGAAGCCCCGGTCTCGGAGTCGCTGGCTGATCTCTCGGTAGCGCTCGTGGTCGAGCATTGCGATGGATAGGCCCAGGTCGAGGTCGCGGGTGCCGACGTGGGGCTCCGGTACCCGAGTCTGGTCGACGATGAGGTAGGGCACGAGGCCGCCGACGATGACAACCTCTTCGGAGAGGTCGCCCAGGACGGTGGCGATGTGCAGCGCCATGCGACGTGTTTCCGCGGCGAGGCCCGACGGGTATCCCGCGGCGCTGGTCGGCCTGATGGCCATCACGTCCGCCACTGGAGCAATTGAGTGCGCAACTCGCGCGCGGCGTCGTCGGCACGCTCTGGGTGGCCGAGCAGGTCCAGGTACACCTGCACAGGATGAGCGCACCACAGATCCTGTTCAGAACGCCCGTACCACACGCCATCGTCTTTCGGCACGGCTAGCCAGACGTTCTCACCGCGCTCGACCGGGCGCAGCCCGAGGGCGGAGGGATCCCGGGGGTGCATGGTGACGAAGAAGGTGTTGATGCGGAAGTCGGCGAAGCGCGTGAGATGCCACGCGGCCGACATGCCGGTGGCGACGCAGGTGATACCGCCCTCGGCGAAGCGCTCGGCCAGCACTTCGAGCGCCTCGGGACCGCTGCGGGACACGGTGTGGTAGCGCCGCATGGCGTGGCTGCTGAAACGATACCGCTGGGCCCACGAGTCCAGCAGCACCGATGGAATCCGAGCTCGCACCGCTCCGTCCGGATTCCGCTCTATCAACTTCAGGGAGTCCAGGCGTTGGACCGCTTTGCTGACCGTACCAGGGGGCAGGCTCACTTCCTCGGCGATCTCGGCCTGCTTCCACCATCGGTCGGCGTCGACGAGCAACGCGCGGCTCACCCGCGAGTAGGCAGGTGTGAACGGATTCGATGGCCGCCCTGGGCTCGCGTAGCGGTTGGGCTCGCCGGAAACGACGATGCAAAGACCATCTGCGCGGATGTCGGCGTTGCCCGAGAGATCGACCCAGGGCAGACCTCGCTCAGTAGCCCATGCTCGGGCCTTGGGTCCCATGTAAGGCACCGCGACGAGCGGGATGCGTTTTGGCGTGGCAAGCGGCAGGCTGGAGGCTACTCGGTCGAGGGTGCCGATGTCGTCGGAGCCCCTCACCTCGATGATGAGGAGCAGGTCGCCGCTTCGCAGGGCGATGTCGGTGCCCTCTGCTTCGGCGCGCACTACGGGACGCCGGAGCCACTCTTCGAGCAGCTCGGGTAGTCGGCTCGATGCCTCGGCTTCCCATGTCATGTTTCCTTAATAGCATCAAATGCCAACAAAGGAAACTAGTATAAATAAGGAAACGCTCTCGTCCTGATCCTTGCTCCTGGATGAAACCCGAGAGGACTCGTTGATGGCACCTTGGCCACGGCCTTGGTGGCATTCCTGGTGGCAAACTCGGTCGGAATCAGGGTGAATCGAGCCGACCCAGGCGTACTGTCGGCACGCCTCCCAAACCCCCCGAAACTACAGAAAAACCCAGCCAGTACAATCGAGGGGCGCCGGAAGGAGGCGTCCGTGATGGACGCCGACTGGAGGGCGAATCCTGCAGGGCGCGCCACTCCCGCCTCCATCATCGGTAATGGCGGTTCAACTCGTTGGCGTATCCACGCCCCAGCTCCGCGGCGTGATCGCCGAGCCACTCGGTGAAACGGGTCGTTCCGGTCGGTTCGTCCTCGGAGACCAGCAGGTTGGTCATCAGGCCATCGATCTCGTCGCGGGTCAGCACCACGTCACGCACCACGAGGCCGGCGACCCAGGCGGCCATGAGCAGCACGGACGGTGGCACGTGGATGATCCAGGCGCGGCTGCCGACGGCCGTGGCGACCAGGCGGACCAGCTCCTCGTAGGTGAAGGTCTCGGGACCCACGGCGTCGACGACCACGTCGTCACGGTGGGCGCCGAGGGTCACTGCGAGGGCGGCCTGGTCGTCGACGTGGATCGGCTGGATCCCATAGCTGCCGTCGCCGGCGACGCCGAACAGAGGCAGGCGCCGGAGCATCCAGGCGATGTTGTTGATCAGGACGTCCCGGCCGCCGAACAGCACCGCTGGCCGCAGGATCGCGTGGGACAGGCCGGAGCTGGCCAGGACCGCCTCCAGCTCGGCCTTGCCGCGGAAGTAGGGGAGGGGGGAGTCGAGGGTGGGGTTGGTGATGCTGACGTGGACGAAGCGCTCCACGCCGGCGTCGACCGCGGCCTCGATCAGCGAGCGCGTGTTGCGTACCGCCGAGCGGTGGGTGTTCCGGCCGTGGTCGAAGCGGACCCAGTAGGTGTTGTAGAGGACCGTGACCCCCTCCAGGGCGTGGCGCAGCTCCGCGGGGTCGTCGAACGCGAGCCGCGCGACTCGCACTCGGCCGTCGAAGGGGTCGTCTCGGTGGACGTGGCCCGTGATCGTCCGTACCTCCTCGCCCGCCTCGAGGAGGCGCGTCGTGATGTGCCGGCCGCTGTAGCCGAAGGCTCCCGTGACCATGTGGACGTCAGCCATGGTGCTCTCCTTTCTGGAGTTCTGTACGTTCAGAATGAAATGAATATTCACGACAAACGTGTGCGTATGCCCATGGAAGGGCCCTCCTCTACTCGCCTCGGTTCGGGATCTGTCCGGTCAGGAACTGCAGCATGCCGCGGCTGGTCTTCTCGTTGGCCAGGAACTGGGTCGCCACGCGGTCCATGGTGCCCAGCAGTTCCTCCATCTGCAGGAGTCGCTCGCGTGCCGGCCCGCCGTCGCCCTCGGAGCTCGCCAGGGCATCACGCACCGAACCGAGCGCCGGGTCGAATTCCCTCTTCTTGCGCTGGGCTGCGATGCGGAAGAGCATCGACCACACGTCCGACTCGGAGACGTAGTAGTCCTTGCGGTCCCCGGGCAGGTGGACTCGCTGGATCACCTCCCAGTTGCGCAGCTCCTTGAGGCTCATGCTGGTGTTGCCCCGGCTGATCTGGAGCGTCGTGGCGATCTCGTCCAGCCCCAACGGCTCCTCGCTGGCGATGAGCAGGGCGTGGATCCGGGCCATCGATCGGTTGATCCCCCACAGCACCCCCATCGATCCCCAGGATTCGACAAATCGTTCCACCGCCTGCGGGTCCATGTTTGCTCCGTTCAGTATAAACTGAAACATAGCACGGTGAGCCTGCGAGTCAACCCCGCCGCAGCTGTCACACGTCAGTAACCCAGCCCATGGCCGTACTCGAACAGGGGTGCCGCCTCCGGATACCCCGGGTCCCCCACGTTGATCGGAATCTGTTCCATGGTCCGCGGCCACGTGTGGCTCAGCTTGCCCGTCGGAGCGGCGGCGCCGAACAGCACGTCGGCCACGCCACCCCCCTCCGTGCCGGGCAACCAGGCCGCGACCCACGCGTCGGCAGTCGTCGGATCGATGATCAGCGGCCTGCCGGAGACGACGACCGCCACCACGGGGACGCCAGCGCTGGCGGCGGTCTGGATCACGGCCTGATCTTCGGCCGCGAGCGTCAGATCGGCGCGGTCGCCCTTCCACTCCGCGTAGGGGTCCTCGCCCACGACCACCACGGCCACGTCGTGACCCTCGGCGCCGCTGCCGTCGGGGCTGTGGGTGATGCGGCCGGGGTGACCAGCCGCGTCGGCGGCCTGTCGTAGCCCCTGGAGGATCGTGGTGCCCGTCGCGTCGGCCCCGTTGCCCTGCCAGCCGAGGGTCCAGCCGCCGCACTGACGGTTCAGATCGTCGGCGGCGCGGCCGGCGACGAGGATGCGAGCGGCGGGATCGAGGGGGAGGGCGGATCGCTCGTTCTGCAGCAGGACGAGGGACCGCCGGACCGCTTCGCGCGCGAGCTTGAGGTGTGCGGGGGCGCCCAGCAGGTCGCCGGGCGGTGGCGCGACCTCGTCGTCGTCGAGCAGCCCCATCTCGCACTTGACCGCCAGGATTCGTCCCACGGCGTCGTCGACGCGCGACCGTGGGATCTCCCCCGCCTCGACCGCCGCGGAGAGCGAGACCAGCAGTTCGGGCCAGTGCGTGGGCTCCATGATCATATCGATGCCGGCGTTGACCGCGGCGGCGGCCTGTTGCTGCAGGGTGCCGGCGAGCTCGCGGTGGCCCTCCCAGTCGGATATCACGATGCCGCCGAACCCCAGCTCATCACGCAGCACACCCGTCACCAGCTCGCGATCGCCGTGCACCTTGCGGCCGTGCACGCTGTTGAACGAGATCATCACCGCGCCTACCCCTGCCGCGAGGGCCGGCCGGAACGGCTCCACGGCCAGGGCGCGGAAGGCCGCCTCGTCCAGGCGCACGTCGCCGCGGTCCAGGAGCCCGTCGGGCATCGCCGACGTGCCGAAGGTGGTGGCACCGTCCCCGGCGAAGTGCTTGGCCGTGGCCAGGATCGAGCCTCGCTCCAGCGTGGCCCCCTGCAGGCCACGCACGACCGCTGCGCCGAGTTCCCCGACCAGCGCCGGATCTTCCCCGAACGCCTCGTAGGTCCGGCCCCAGCGCTCGTCCCGCGCCGCAGCCACCACGGGCGAGAACGTCCAGTCGATGCCCGTGTGCCTGACCTCGGCGGCCGTGACCGCGGCGATCCGTTCCACGAGAGCGGGATCGCGCGTGCAGCCGAGGCCGATGTTGTGGGGGAAGACCACGGCTCCGGCCACGCTGGCGTGGCCGTGGACCGCGTCGATGCCGTAGAGCAGGGGGATACCCAGCCGCGTCTCGGCAGCGGCCGCGTGGAGGCCTTCGACCGTCGCCTGCCAGTCCTCCGGACCAGCTCCACTCTCCGGAAGGGAGTCCCCCCCGCTCAGCACGGCGCCCAGCGCGTGGGCCGTCACCAACGTCGGATCGTCGCCCACCGTCGTCAGATCAGCCATGGTCATCTGCCCGATCTTCTCAGCCAGCGTCATCTCGTCGGTCAGCGCCCTCGCCCGGTCCGTGCAACTCTCGATGGGTGCCGCGGCGGCGTCGGCGCCCGGCCCGAGCCAGGCCAGAAGGGCCAGACCGAGTCCTGCGAGCGCGGTACGGATACCGCCCTTCCTGGTTTGCTCGGCCACCTTCACTCCCTTGCTGGGATCGTGCGAGACATGAACAAGGCTCGTGCAACAGGGTATCTTCTTCGTTGTACCCACCATCCTCCCGGAGGGCGAGAATGGCGTCGCTTCCTCTCCTGCTCGCCATCGTGCTGTGTGCGGCCGTTCCTGCGCGCGCCGAGGATTCCATGAAGACCTTCAAGTACGGCAAGCCCTTCGAGCTCGCCTTCGGCGAGTCCGCCCGCGGACCCCAGGACCTGGAGCTGCATTACGACGGCCTGGGGTTCGACACGAGCGGGAAGATCCCGGAGCCCGGCCTGCGCTTCGTGTCCCGAGAGGGCAGCGGCTATCCCATCTGGGCGCGGCCGTTCAACCGTGGCCCGGGCGACCTGGGGGGCCGCGGCCTGTGGTCCGACTGGGTGGTGACCCTGATCGCGGCGGAGGCCGAGGACCCGAACACCGCCACGCTGGAGGTGCGGCGCGCGAAGGTGCGTGATTTCCCGGTGGGCGAGCCTTTCGTGCTGGAGCCCTACAGCTTCGCGCGTGGCCCGGACGGCTGGGCCGTCGGCCTGGTGCAGGCCACCGAGGCCGCGGCGACGCACCTCGACGTGGTCCTGATCTGGCAGCGCCCGGACATGGAGAGCGAGTTCCTCAACCTCACCTGCGATCCCACCGATGCGGCCAGAGCCCAGCAGGGCTGGTACGACTACCTGGTCGCGGCCCGCGAGGTGCTACCCCGCGAGGGCGGTCCGGCGGCGGTCCGCCTCGAGCTGTGGAAGCCGGCCGAGACCGTGCGCGAGGTCGCCCTCGGCTCGCCGTTCACGCTGTTCCCGGGCGAGACCGCCGTGGCCCCGGGCGGCCTGCGGGTGAAGAACCAGGGCTTCGGGCACAAGATCCTGCTGGACGGCTCCGACGAGGGCTTCTTCGCGTTCGACTGGAGCCTGGGAGACCTCCACAGCAGCGAGTGGCTGCACTGGCCCGGCCGTGGCCTGGCGGCGACCGCCGAGATCGAGGGCTACAGCCTCACCGTGGTCGAGGCCGAGTGGGGCCCGCCCCACCGCGGCGACCGCCCCACCGTCCTGCGTCTGGACCGCCCGTGACCCGCGTCGCGCCGATGAAGATGGAGCTGGCGCTGACCCATCGCTGCAACCTGCGGTGCGCGTACTGCTACGCCGGCGCCAAGTCCGACCGCACGATGTCGCTGGAGACGGCCCGCAAGGCCCTGGACCTGGCGTTCGAGTACCCCCACGAGCACGTGCGGATCGCGCCATTCGGCGGTGAGCCGCTACTGGAGGCGGCGCTGCTGGATGCGATCGCCACCGAGGCGGGACAGCGCGCGGAGCGGGCTGGCAAGAAGGTCCGTTTCACCATGACGACCAACGGGACGATGCTCACGGACGAGAACCTCGAGATGCTCCGAGGGCACGGGTTCCGGATCGTGGTCAGCCTGGACGGGGATCGCGAGGCCCACGACGCCGCGCGGCGATTCGCCGACGGATCGAGCTCGTTCGATGCGGTGGTGGCCGGGCTGGAGCGGGCGCGGGGCGTCCTGGGCACGCGGCGGACGCTGTCGGTGGTCCACCCGGGGAACGTGCGGCGCCTGACCGCGTCCTTCGACTTCCTGGTCTCGCTGGGGGTGAACCAGCTGTCCCTGGCCATCGACTACTCGGCGGACTGGTCGGACGAGGACCTGGCCGCGCTGCGGGAGGGCTTCGAGGCCGTCACCGACCGCGTCATCGCGTTGTACCGGCGAGGCGAGGGCGTCGTCGTGCGGCCGCTGCACGGCAAGATCCGGCGGCGCATCCGTGGCGACCTCCTGCCCACGACGCGCTGCCGCTTCGGTCTCGGCGAGTTCGCGGTCGCGCCTTCGGGCCGGCTGTACCCCTGCGAGCGCCTGATCGGTGCCGATGGGCCGCAGGAGCGAGAGCTGTCCATCGGCCACGTGGATCAGGGCGTCGACTTGCCCGAAGTCCACACCCTGCGCGGGTGCAAGAATCGTCGTCGGGAGGAATGCGACGAGTGCAGCGTCTCGGACCAGTGCATGTGGTGGTGCGGCTGCGTCAACCACGTGCTGACCGGCCGCATCGACGGCGTCAGCGGCACCCTGTGCGAGACCGAGCAGATCGCCATCGCCGCGGCGGATCGCCTCGCCTCGACGCTCGTCTCGGAACGCAACGCGACCTTCCTCGGGACCTACTACCTCGGCCATGCGCCGGGGTGATGGAGAGTGAAGCGTGAGAGATCCCAGACCCCTGAAGGACTACGACCGCCCCGACATCCCCACCCTCGACGAGCTCCTCGACGAACTCGGACACCCGCGCCGGCGTTTTCTCGTGCTCGCCGGCGCCGGCGCCCTGGCCGTGGCCGGCGGCGGTCTGCTGGCCGCGTGCAACCCTGGCAACGACGACGACGACAGCGGCGGGGGCGACGACGACAGCGCGCCCGGCGACGCCGACGACGACGACAGCACGCCGTGGGACGACGACGACGGCGGGATCGACGACGACGACGATTCCGAGCCGATGGACTGCCGGCTGCCGCAGAAGGGAGCCCATCAGGCGACCATCGGCGGCGGGGACATGCTGACGTACACACTCAACGCGCTGGTCACGGACTGGTCGGTTGTGAGCTATCTGCACGACAACGAGGCCCTGGCATTCGAGGTGCTCGACGCGGTGCTGGCCAAGGTCGACTGCGCGACGCTCCCCGATGTCCTCGGAGCGGTTCAGAAGGACATGGCGGCCGCGCTGACCGACCTGATCCGCGACGTGGGCGGGCTCACGTGCAGCGTCTACCAGGTCGATCTGTACGTGGACGACTGCGTGCCTGCTCCGTGATGCTGCGGACCGGGGATTCCCCCGGGAATCCGAGGCCCCCTCACTCCAGGAACACGATCCCCCCCGCCAGCACCGCCTCCACATCGTTCTCGTAGGACACCCGCACGTCGTGCGCCCCGGCCTCCCTGGGGCGGTCGGTGCGGGTCTGCCCCTGCACGGTCTGCGAGTCGATGATGTCGAACTCCAGCAGCTTGAAGCCGCCCAGCGAGACCTGGAAGTCGCTGCCCTGGCGGAACCCATCGCCGTGGATGGTGACGTCGACCACCTCGCCGAGCTGGACCTCGGCGGGCTCGACGGAGTCGATGCGGACGGTGGGGATGGTGCCGCAGACCTGCTCGGAGGGGGCGCCGGTGAGGCGGCCGAGGAGATCGTAGGCCTGGAGCTGCAAACAGAGGGACTGGCCCTGGTCGAAGTCCCCCAGCTGCTTGGTGTGGTGGGTGACCAGGCCGATGTCTGCGGTGTGCAGGAGCTGACCTGCGGCGTCGTAGGTGTGCAGCTGATAGCCGCCGAGGGAGGGGTGGCCGAGGGGCTCCCAGGCCAGGTTGAAGAACGGATCGATGGTCAGCCCGACGGGCGCCCGGGGTCGGGCGATGGGCCAGGTGTCGGGGAGGTCGCCGTGGACCACGACCTCGGAGAACCCCAGGGCGCCGGAGCCCTCGATCTCGATGGACATCGTCAGGGTCTCGTGGCCGCCCAGGGCCACGGTCAGGGGTGCGTCGCCCTGGTCGAGCGTCTTCCCCGCCTCGACCGTACCTCCGTCGGTGGTGATGCGGATGGAGGTCAGGCTGCTGCCCCAGGCCAGGGGGTGGAGCACGACCTCGTCCACGGTGACCGGGGCGTTCCAGAACAGGTGGAGCTCCGGGTCATCCTGGGCGACCCAGCCCAGGGCGTTGCTCGAGCGTGCCAGGCGCTGATCGATGGCCCGGAAGGGGGCGTTCTCCAGGTGCATCTGGGCGGTGGGGTAGGCGTCGCGGTGCCACACCGAGGCCAGCCGGGCGAGGTTGATCTGTGCATCCTCCAGGGCGATGTCGGCGTCGAGCATGTGGCCCGCGTGGCAGCCGGTGCACCGCGCCTCGGTGCCCGGCCGCAGGAAGTCGTGCACGGTGACGAAGTGGGGGTCCGACAGCCAGTTGTGCTCCTCGTCCACCGGCGTGTACTGCGTGCGGGCGCCGACGCCGGTGTGGGTGACCAGCTGGAAGAAGAAGGGGCGGTCGGCGGGCACCTCGGCGGTGAACGAGCCGTCCGCGGCCACGGGCACCACCGACAGCATCGTCGGCATCTGCTTGCTCAGCTGGGGATTGTCCTCGTAGTGGAACTGCTGGGTGTCATCCCAGATGACCACCGACGCCACCGTGTAGGGCTTGGGTGACAGACGCTCCATGAAGTCCAGCGGCAGGTCCGCGTAGATGTTCTCGTTGATCAGCGTCGCCGTGGTGCCCTCGTCCACGCGCGGGTCCTCGGTGGGCACGACGTGCACCGTGTCGGGGATCACCTCGGCCGTGCGGGGGACCACCGCCACCGCGTCCAGCTCGTCGGTGCCCGCTTGGGCGAACACGGGGTGGAGGCTCTCGGGGGCCAGGTCGCCGTCGATCACGAACAGGTCGAAGTCGCAGCGCTGTTCGTGACCGCCGCCGGAGCCGGCCAGGGCCCCGAACGAGATCACGATGCGGCCGTCGGGCAGCGGCTCGGGGCAGGTGGCGTGGCCGGTGGCGGTGCCGAAGATGGCGCCGAAGCCGATCACGTCGTGGGGCTCGACGAAGCCGGGGGTGAACCGCGCGACGCCGGACTTGAAGGCGCGCAGATCGATCAGCGTGGCGTCGGGGCGCACCGCGGCCACCATGTCGCCCTCGGCGAGCTGCTTGGGGTGGTGGACGCCCCAGTCCTCGTCGCCGTCCACACCGCCGGTGATGTTGGCGAAGCGGCTGGCTCCGGTGCCGTCGGGGTTCATGGCCCACAGCATCCAGTAGCGGTCCTGCCAGTGGCGGTCGCCGACGATGGGGCGCAGGCCCGGGCCTTCGGGGGCGGGCTGGTTCATGTTGTCGCGGTAGTACGAGGCGACGATGCGGCCGTCTCGCAGCACCGTGGGGTCCACCATGCCCGAGCGGGTGGTGGAGATGCGGTGCAGATCGCTGCCGTCGCCGTTCATCACGTAGATGTTGGTCATCCGCTCGCCGCACGACGCGGCCAGCGTGGGGTAGCGGGTGGATGCGAAGGCGATCCGGCCGTCTGGCAGCCACGCCGGAGAGAAGTCCCCCACGCCCATGAGCCGGCTGTCGACCCGCGGTTCGGTCTCGATGAAGTCCTGGACCGGATTGAGCAGCGGCACGGTCAGCCGCGTGGCGTCCCCTCCCGCAGCCGGGACCTTGTAGATGCTCCAGTAGTCGTGCTCGCTGCCGATGGCGGCGAAGGCCACCCACTCGCCATCGAACGACACGGAGGGTTTGGCCACGTCGTACAGGTCCGGTGACGTCACCAGATCGTGCACCGTACCGTCGGGATCCAGCCGCCGCAGCGTCCCTCCGGGGCGCAGTTCTCGCCCCTGCGCCTCCACCGCCAGCTCCGCGCTGCCCTGCCCGCGCGACACGAACACGATGGGCACATCCAGGCCCGACGAGGGCGGTTCGGGCTTGCTCGCGAGGGTGTCGGAGCCGCAGCATCCGGCGATGGCGAGGACACAGGCCACCCCGGTCAGGAGTCGCCGCACGCGGACGTCGACGGCCGATCCCTGTAGGGGGAATGCTGTGGGCGTGGGGATCTGCTCCACGCCATCGAGAACGCACCGCAGCGGCAGTTATTGCCGGAACGATCCAGGTCCGCTGCGCGCGGGAATGATCCGGTCGCGTGCCCCTTGACCGGACATCAGCGCCCTGTGAGAGTCGAAACTGCCGGACGTGGACCGCCCGGCGAGGGGTGTGGAGGTGCTGCGATGGGGTGGCTGGACTGGTTCAAGGGGAAGAAGGGGAAAGATCAGGGTCCAGCGGAGCCGGTGGCCGCGACGCCATCTCCGCCGGTCGATGACGCCCTCGCCCGGCGGATCGAAGGGGTGGCTGACGGGCTGAAGGCGCCACAGCGCGCTCACTACGGCGATCAGATCCCGTTCCTTTACGGCGCAGGGGTCTTGTGGGAAGACGGCGGTCCCGATCCGATGTCGAGCGTGAGGATCTACTGGAACGACGACGGCCCCCACTGGCACTACGTCGCCTACGGCATGTCCGAGCTGGGTGAGAAGCTCTCCACCGATGCCGACGTCTCCGGGTGGGGCTTCGAGCTGACGTTTCGGCTCCGTGCGCGCCCCGAGGACCGTGGGACCGAGCCGGAGAAGTTCCTCGGCTCCATCGCGTACAACGCGCCCAAGTGGCCCATCGGAACGCTCAACGAGCTGGGGCGCGTGGTCTGGAAGAACCGCCGCCCGTTTCGCAGGGACGACTTCGTGTTCGCCGTGGGCTTCCCGGACGGACCGCGGCCGGGGATCTTCCAGCTGGATCGGGACCTCGGGGAGGCCACCACCCCCAACGGCCGCGTGAGCTTCCTCGACGTCAGGGCGATCTCGCCAGACGACCTCGAGCGGCTCAAGGCCCAGGACCGCAACCCGGAGGAGTACGACCGCGCCATCGCCGCGATCGCGTCCGGGCTGCCCGTGGCGAACGCCGGGTGAACGCGCGGGGGTATCCCCGGTCCGCTGTCAGTAGGGATCCAGCTCCAGCCCCGGTACCGCCGCCTCGAGCTCACGCAGCTGCCTCGGATCCACGGCGAGCCCCTCCACCCACACGATCTTCAGCCCCGACATCCCCATCAGCGGCGACGGATCCGTCACCCGTGTGCTGCGTAGGTCCAGCTTCGTCAGCGTGGTCAGCCCGGCCAGCGGCCTCAGATCGGCCACTGGCGTGCCCTGCAACCACAGCTCGGTGATCGCGGGTAGTCCCTCCAGCGCCGACAGATCGGTCAGCGGGCAGTCCGTGATGGTCAGCTCCTCCAGCGAGGCCATTGTGCGCAGGGACGGCAGCTCGCGGGCCGCGGGCATCTCGTGCAGCTCGAGCACGCGTAGCCTCGTCAGGCGGGCCAGGGGGCTCAGATCGTCGGAGATCAGGTGGCTGTGCTTGAGCCGCAGGATGGCCAGCGGCCGGTTCTTCTTGCGGGCCATGAGGTCGTGGAGCTCGACGATGGGATCGAGGCCGTCCAGCGACGAACCCTGGAAGAACAGGCCCTTGGGCCAGAAGCGGGGGTGCTGGTCCAGCGGGCTGGTCTCCGTGACGTTGGCCCGGGTGGTGTCGAGGTCGGGGTAGCTCGCCAGGCCGGGCTGGCGGCGGAGCCGGCGACGGCGGGCCAGGGACTCCATGTGGTGCAGCACCACGGCAAGATCGCGCAGGGTCCGCGGCACGTCCTCGATGGCGATGGAGACGGCGTCGAGGGTGAGGCGGTGGCCGTGGATCTCCAGGGGCGAGTCGATGGACCGTACCGCGTGGAGGATGGCCGCGCGCAGGCCCTCCTCCTCGAGATCGCGTGCCAGCACGTCGGGGTCGTCGGTGCGGATGTACAGGGTGTCGTCGAACTCGCGGTCGCCGATCTGCAACTCCTTGCTGAAGATCTTGCTCACCCTGGTCAGCAGGTCCTCTTTGGAGAAGTGACCGACCAGGCCCAGGTCGTAGGGGATCGCCCCGGTGACCTCCCGGCTGAGGCCGCCACCGCGGCCGCCGGAGGAGTAGAACGCCTCGCCCACGCTCTGCACCCGGATGCCGCGATCGACCAGTCGGCCGCCGAAGTCGCCGCAGTCGCACGGCTCGCACAGGGTCAGGCCCGCGACGAGGTGGCCGGGGCCGCCGCCGAGGTCGCTGCCGCACAGGTCGCAATGTCCGGTCACGGGCATGGGTGCGCGTCTCCGTTGCTGTGGACGACGGTGGCGCCGCCCACGTCGATGGTGGCCGTGCAGGCGTCGGCGTCGGCCTCGGCGAGGCAGCGGTTGTCGTACATGAACAGGTTGCCGGTCACGGTCTCGACGCCGGCCAGGCCCTGGCAGCTGCGCAGGGCGTCGTTGTCCTCCACGGCCAGGTCGCCGCCGACGTCACGCAGGCCGGCGAGGCCGTCCAGATCCCGCAGCGCGTGGTTCTCGAAGATGTGGATGTCGGCGCCCACCTCCTCGAGGTGGTCCAGGCCGTCGACGGACGCCAGGGTGTCGTGGTCGTACAGGGTGAAGCCCCGCTCGATGGCGGTCAGCGCGGGCAGGGACAGCGTGCTCAGGCTCCCGTTACCGGAGATGTCGAGGCTGCCCACGGTCTCGAGGCACGGCAGGTCGATCTGCGTGAGCCAGGCCTGGTGGTCGAACGACAGGTCGCCGCTGATGTGGTCGCAGTGGGCGATGGCCTTCAGCTCGGCCTCGCTGGCGATGGACAGGAAGGTCTCGGAGCAGACGGCTGTGGTGGTGCAACCGGACGTGGTGTCGTCGTCGTCCCCGGGGGTCGCATCGTCGTCGTCGCCTGCCGTGGTGTCGTCGTCGTCGCCCGCGGTGGTGTCGTCGTCGTCGCCTGGTGTGGTGTCGTCGTCGTAGCCCGCGGTGGTGTCGTCGTCGTCCACCCCCCCCATTCCTACCGCGGGCAGGGCGAGCAGTGGGATGAGGACGCGCGGTCGAAGGGGCAGGTGCACCGGATCACCTCGGGGTTTCCCCGAGGATAACCAAAGTCCGAGCGATGCTAGAGGTGCTTCTCCATGTAGTCGCTCCAGTGGCGGTAGCCGAGCCGGTCGTAGAACGCCCGGGCAGGCGAGCCGGTGACCACGTCGAACAGGATCTTGGTGCAGCCGGCCTCCCGCGCGTCATCCTCGAAGCGGTCCATGAGCTCGCGTCCGAGGCCGGTGCCCTGGGCGTCGGCGCGCACGAGGATCATCCGCAGGTGGGCCACGACGTGGTGGGAGGTGTGGTCAGGGTGGCGCTCCCAGGCCAGGTAGCCCAGCAGCGGCGCGCCGGGCTCGGCCGGAGAGTGGGCGGCGACGGTCATCCAGTAGCCGTCCGCGTCGACCCGGTCGCGGATGTTGGCCTCGATGCGGTCGAGGTCGTGGTCGCGGCCCGTTGCGAGCCACGTCGGCTGGATGGACAGCCGGTACAGGTCCATGACGTGGACGACGTCGTCGGCGGTGAGGTCGCGGATCGTGGTTTGGGTCGGATCCATGGCCGGATTGTTGGGGTCTGCAGGGAGCCGGGTCAACCCGGGGCGGTTGACAAGCCGCCAGACGTGCCGATTCTTAGTTAAACCTAATTAAGTTATACGGAGGCAATCATGCCGTTCCACCGTGTCGCTCTCTTCTCCACACTCCTGGTCGGTCTCCTTGCGTTCGGTTGCGCCACCGAGACCGCGACCTCCCCCGATCCCCAGCCGCCGGCCTCCGCGACCGACCAGCCCGCGCCCGCGGCCCCTGCCGCCGTCGAGATCCCCGTCGGTACGACCCTGTCCGCCGACGTGGACCGCAGCAGGTTCGAGTTCACCGGCTCCAAGATCACCGGCTCCCACGTGGGCGGCTTCAAGATCTACGAGGCCACCGCCGCCTGGGACGGCGCGACCATCACGTCGGGCGAGGTCGTCATCGACATGACCTCGCTGTACACGGACTCCGATCGCCTGACCGGCCACATGCTCTCGCCGGACTTCTTCGACGCCGAGAGCCACCCCAGGGCCACGTTCAAGACCACGTCCATCACCCCGGCGGGCGCCACCGTGAACGTGGTGGGCGACCTGGACCTGCGCGGCGTGAGCCAGTCCATCGAGTTCCCGGCCGAGGTGGCGGCGACGGCGGACGGCGTGAAGGTGACGGCGAGGGTCGAGATCGACCGCCAGCGGTGGGGCGTGGCCTACCCGGGGCGGCCCGACGACCTGATCAAGGACCAAGTCCCCATCGAGTTCGAGCTGCTGTTCCCGGCGGGCTGAGGCTCAGAGCGCCCGCAGCATCCACGACAGCAGCCCCGCCAGCGCGATGGCGGCGGTGCCCGCCGCGACCAGGGCCGTCCGACGGAAGGCCTCCGCAGGCCCCAGCAGGTCGAGCGCCTCGTCGGGCAGCGGGGGGATGGCGTCGGGGTCGTCGGGGTGGAGCAGCACGATGGCGCAGGTGGGGAGGTTGCGCGCGGCCGGTTCGTCGTCGCCGCGGCGCAGGCGCTCGACCGCCCAGCCGGGCAGGGGCATGAGGGTGCCGGTCTCGTCGTCGACCACACCCAGGCGATCGATGGCCCAGCCCGGCAGCGGGGCCACGGTGCGGCTGGTGGGATCGTCCGAGAGCCGCGCGATGGCCCAGGTGGGTAGCTCCATGACGGTGCTGGGGTCCCGCCAGCCGGTGCTGGGGTCCTGCCAGCCGGTGCTGGACTCTTCCCACTGGGTGGTGGGGTCGTCGTAGCTGTACCCCGACGGCGTGGCCTGGGAGTGGGTGTCCGGGGTCGCGACCACGACGCGCGCTGGAGCGAGGCGGTCGCGCAGCCGGCCGGCGAGACCGGCGACCAGGCCGCCGAGCCCGGCTCGCTCCTTCACGCGCGGTTCGGGGGCCGCGGCCTCGTCCGCCGCGGAGTCGTCCCACCAGTCCAGGTCGTCGTCCACCCAGTCCGCGTCCGAGTCCAGGTCGTCGGACGTCTGCTCCAGGGCGAAGTTCTCCATGAAGGACTGCCAGTCCGCGGCGCGCGGCCCGGGGAACGAGATCGCCGTGGCCGCGGGGTCGAAGCTGGGGTGCTGCAGCGGGACCACCGAGGCGTCCATGTCGATGTCGTGCACGCTGCGCACCGCGCGCCGTTCACTCCGGCTGGCCGCGGGCACGAGCCGGGCGACGACCTCGGACATGTCGGCCTCGGCCGGGTAGTGGCGCGACAGGCGGCGCAGGTCGGCGGCCATGGCGCGGGCCGAGGCGTAGCGGTCGCGCGGCTCCTTGGCCAGGGCGCGCTCGAGGATCGGCCCGATGCCGGGCACCAGGGCGTTGGCGTGCCGGGCCAGCACCGAGGGATTCTCCTTGACGATGCGCAGCGCCAGCGAGATCAGCGACACCTCCTGGTACGCGGGCTCCAGCGTGATCACCTCGTACAGCACCACCCCCAGCGAGAACAGGTCCGACCGGGGGCCGAGATCGCGTTTGCCCGTGATCTGCTCGGGTGACATGTAGCGCGGCGTGCCCTTGACCGTGGCGATGGTGGTCGTGTCCAGCGGGACCGACGCCGCCTTGGCGATGCCGAAGTCGAGGATCTTGGTGGTGCCGCCGGAGCTGATCATGATGTTGCTGGGCTTGAGGTCGCGGTGGACCAGCTCCATGCGGCGGCCGTCGATGCCGCGCCGCCGGTGGGCGTGGTACAGGCCGCGGCAGGCGTCGATGGCCAGCCGCACCACGGCGAAGCGGGGCAGCAGGGCCTCGCGGTCGCGGCAGATGCGCACGATCTCGCCCAGGGTCAGCCCGTCCACGTACTCCATGGCCAGGTAGTAGTGGGGGCCGACGCGGTCGAACTCGAGCACGTCGACGATGTTGTCGTGCTGCAGCAGCCCGCCGATGAGCGCCTCGTTGACCATGGCGTCGTGGAGCCACGGGTTGTGCTTGACCACGGCGGGGCGCAGCCGCTTGATGGCCACGCGCTTGGTGAATCCCAGGGGGCCGGGCAGCAGCGCCTCGTACACGCAGCCGACGCCGCCTTCACCTAGTTTTCGGAGGATCCGGTACTTGCCGAAGGGGATGCCCGGAAGGTCGTCGTCGGTCCTGGGGACAGTGGCCGCCACATAGGATATCGTACTGTATCCCCATCATCCCAATAAAGCGGAAAAGCTGGAGAAACACGAGTTTCCCGAACACGCGAACCCGGGTTCGTGCGCGCGCGAACGACCGCTTCTTCCCGCCCTCTATTCGTCCAGCTCCTCGATGGGCAACTCCTCGGTCTCGCTGAAGATGACGATGGTGTCCTCGGGCAACTCCGTGTCTAGCTCCAGCTCCTCCAGGTGCAGGTCCACATCCATCTCGTCCTGGTGCTGGGCCAGGATCTCCAGCGCGGTGGGCGGGCGTTCTCCGGTGAGCAGCTCGGCGACCAGGGGCGGCAACTCGATGAGCAGGTCGGTGGCCTCGGCGGGCAGATCGCCCTCGACGATACGCTCGACCTCGCCGGTCGCCGCGTCGAAGAGCTGGAGATCCAGTCCCGGCCCGCGGCCGGAGGATCCCGCGGACACGCGGCCCAGCACGAGCAGGTCGTGGCCGTGCTCGTCGGCGAACGACCGCAGGCAGGTCGAGCTGCCGGCGCAGCGGGAGTCCACGTCCTCGGGTTCGTGCTGCAGTGTGAAGGCACACTCCGGCAGGATGTCCACCTCTCCGGCGACCAGGGCCGTGAGGCGATCGAGCTCGTCGTCGTCCACCCGGCCGCGTCGCCGCGCGAACGGCAACACACCGCAGGACGGTCCTCCAGGGTGACGGTCCTCGGCCTGCGCGGCCCTCTCGGCGAGGACCTCCTCGGCGGTGATCCGGGGGGCGTCGGGGATCAGCTCGGCGCGTATCAACGGCAGCTCGCCGATCAGGGCCTCCCGGGTCGCGGGCAGGACGCGCTCCACCTGGCTCAGGAACGCGCCCTCCTCGGCGCCGAAGAGGCGCATCTTGATCACCACGGTCCCGGGATCACGGCCCTCGACCATCGAACCGACCACGAGGTGGGCGTGGTCCCGCTGGCGTGCGAACCGCCGCAGGCAGCGCTCGCGCAGCAGGCAGCCGTCGTCGATGGTGTCCCGGGGGTATGCGGGCGTCTCGTCGCAGCCGTCCGCCGAGGACACGACCGCGGCAGCCATGGCCGTGAGCGTGTCGAGGACCGTGTCATTGATGCGATCACCGTGGCCGGTGAAGGCGAGCACGCCGCAGGTGTCCGCGGCGGCCGCCGGAGCCAGCGCCAGCGATCCCAGGATCAACAGGAATCGTACGTACCTCTCCATCCCTTCCTTCCAGGGGCTCTCGGGGTTGATGCGATGTCGCTGCAGCCTGCGCCGTGGGTGCCTGAATCGCCACTTCTCCGCACGACCAGCTTAGGCCGACGGAAACCAAAAAATCAATAAAAACAGTAAATTCCAGAGGTGAGGCGGGACGGGAGGGAGACGGCGCTACGGCGTGATCTCGAGGGCGATGGAGTCCTCGTGATCGCAACCCTCGCCGTCGACGACCTGCAGCGTGATGACGTGGATGCCCGCGTCGAGGTCGCTGCAGTCGAACTCCATGACCCCGGTCTCGTCGGGGGCCGGGGCGCTCATCTCCTCGGTGATCGCGTAGAGCTGGTCGTACCAGTGGGTCTCGAGGCTCTCGGGCGCGTCCTGGTCGTCGGTGGCGCTGGCGGTGAAGTGGATACTCTCGCCAACCTGGAACGATGCGGTGTTGGTGGGCTGGACGATGTCGGCCTCCGGGGCCGTGCTGGCGCAGGGGTCGGCATCGTCGTCATCGTCTGCGACGTCGTCGTCTGCCGCGTCATCGTCTGCAACATCGTCGTCCGCCGCGTCGTCGTCGGCCGCTGCATCGTCGTCCGCTGCGTCGTCGTCCCCTACCCAGGCGTCGTCGTCGTCCGAGCCCCAGGCGTCGTCATCGTCGGTCGAGGCCCCGTAGACCAGAGTCGCCGCAGAGCAGCCGCTGCTGGCCAGGAGGGTCAGGACCATCGCGACGACGGCCACCCCCAGGCCGACGGCGATCGCGAGGGCCTGAGGTGGGATCGCGAAGCCCTCCAGCTCGACGTACAGGTCCACCTGCTGCGCGCCGAAGTGGACCCTGCGCAGGCGTAGCGTCTGACCGGGCTTGGAGCCCGGGGGCACGGCGACGGAGATGATCTTGGCCTCGCCGTCCACTTCCATGGCCAGCGACTGCTTGCCACCGTACATCAGCACCCAGGGCGGCACGTTGAGGGGGACGTGCACGCGCACGCGCTCGCCTACCTTCTCGGACTGGAGCCAGGGAGAGTCAGACTGCTCGTTCATGGGATCTCCTGGGACGATCAGTACAGCAGTCCCACGTCCACGGCCAGACCGTTCTCTTCGCAGTAGGCGCCGATCTCGACCAGCAGGCGCTTGCCGTAGCGCCGCAGCTTGCTTTTACCGATGCCCGGAATGGTGCCCAGCCCGTCGCGACTGGTGGGCCGTACGCGGGCCAGCGCGCGCAAGGTGCGGTCGTTGAACACCACGTAGGCCGGCACGCCGCGCAGCGCGGCGAGCTCACGGCGCAGGTCGCGCAGCTGGTCGTACAGGCCCTCGTCCACGCCCACCCAGGCCTGGGTCTCGCGCTTGGTGCGCTTGGGCGCCTTCTTGGGCGGCTTGATCAGCTGGACGGGGCGGTCGCCGCGCATGGCCTCGTACGACGCCTGGTTGAGGCGCAGGACGGGCCACTCCTCGTCGGTGCGATCCACCAGATCCTGGTCGATCAGCTGCCAGTACCAGTTGACGATCTGGCGCTGGGGGACGTCCTTGAGCAGGCCGTAGGTGCTCAGCCGCTCGTGGCGCCAGCGGCGGGTGCGCTCGGTGTCCGCGCCGGCGAGGATCTCCGCCAGCGCGCCGATGCCGAAGCGCTGGCCGGAGCGGAAGATGTTCGACAGCAGCTTCTGGGCGACCACGATGCCGTCCTCCACCCCCTCCACCTCGCCCAGGCACACGTCGCACGCGCCGCAGCCGTCCGCGGTGTAGTCCTGGCCGAAGTACTCCGACAGGCTGCGGTGGCGGCAGCGGATGCCGCGGCAGTAGCGCTCCATGTGGGCCAGCAGCGACCGGCCGCCTGCGACGACGTCGTCCCCCGCCTCCGTCTCGTCGGCGGTCCGCTGCATGAGCAGCCGCCAGCGCATGGCGTCCTGGCCCGAGTGCAGCAGCACGCACTCGGCCTCGAGTCCGTCTCGCCCGGCGCGGCCGCTCTCCTGCTGGTAGTGCTCGATGGACTTGGGCATGCCCGCGTGGACGACGCACCGCACGTCGGAGCGGTCCACGCCCATGCCGAAGGCCACGGTGGCGACGATCACGTCGAGGCGCTCCGACGAGAACGCGTCCTGGGTGCTGCGGCGCTCCTCGGGCTCCATGCCGGCGTGGTAGGCGGCCGCGGAGAAGCCGCGGCGCTTCAGGTGGGCCGCGAGGCTCTCGGTCTCCTTGCGCGTGATGCAGTACACGATGGCCGCCCGGCCCTTGTAGCGCTCCAGCACCGTCGCGACCTGCGACTGGGTGTTGACCCGCGGCAGCACGCGGTAGGCGAGGTTGGGGCGGTCGAAGGTACCCACGAGCACGCGGGGATCGCGTAGATGGAGCTGGGCGACGATGTCTTCGCGTACCCGCGGCGTGGCCGTGGCCGTGAATGCGTGGACCGAGGCGTCCGGCAGCCAGTGCCGTAGCTCGGCCAGTTGCCGGTACTCCGGCCGGAAGTCGTGCCCCCAGTGGCTGATGCAATGCGCCTCGTCCACCGCGATCGCGCGCACCCCGAGGCGACGCAGCACGTCCAGCGTGTAGGACCGGACCAGCCGCTCCGGCGCCAGGTAGATCAGCCGCAGCTTGCCCGCCTCGAGGTCGGCCTCGACGGCCCGCGACTCCTCACGGGTGAGGTTGCTGTGCAGGGCCGCCGCCGGGTATCCCGCCGCCTGCAGCCCGTCCACCTGGTCCTTCATCAGCGCGATCAGCGGCGACACCACCACGTCGGTGCCCCCCGTGATCAGCGGCGGCACCTGGAAGCACAGGGACTTGCCCCCGCCCGTGGGCAGCACCACCAGCGAGTCGCTGCGGTCGAGCCCCGCCTGGATCGCCTCTTGCTGCAACGGCAGCAGCGAGTCGTAGCCCCAGATGTGGCGGACGGCGTCGTGGATGGGATCGGGCGTGGTCATGGGCGGTTCGAGTGGCGGGTAGGGTAACCCATCCGCGCGACGGCGTTGAGACGACGATGTCGGTATGCGATGCTCCCGTCCGTGCAACCCATCCTGTTCCACATCCCGATGCCGAGCGGGCCCGTGCCCTACGGAGCGTATGGCTTCTTCCTGGCGCTGGCGTTCATCGTGGGTTTCCTGTGGTCGATCCGCGAGGGGCGCAAGCAGGGGTTGCCGCCGGATCGCGTGGTGCAGGCGGGGTTCGTTTGCTGCATCACCTCGATCATCGGATCGCGGCTGCTGCACCTGCTGATGGCCGAGCCGGCGGCCTTCTTCGCCGATCCGAGCCTGCTGTTCAACTTCGCTCGCGGCGGGTACGCCTTCTACGGCGGCTTCATCCTGGGCATGTTCGCGATGCTGGCCTATTGCCGCATCCGCGGGGTGACCTACCTCCAGCTCGCGGACGTGCTCGTGGCCGCGGGCACGATGGGCCTGGCCTTCGGCCGCACCGGGTGCCTGCTCGCCGGCTGCTGCCACGGCCGGCCCATCGCCGAGCCCCTGCCGCCGTGGCTCAACAGCGTCATCCCCCTGAAGTGGCCCGAGTGGTTCGCGCTGACCTTCCCATCGGAGTCCGGCGGCCTGGGCGGCCTGCTGGATCAGCCCATCGTGCCGACCCAGCCCCTGTCGGGCCTGTACAGCATCGCCATCTTCCTGCTGCTCGGCGTGTACCTGATGCCGCGCAAGCGCTACCACGGCCAGGTCGTGGTCTGGTTCCTCATCCTCTACGCCATCGCTCGCTCCACCGTGGAGCTCTTCCGCGGCGACGCCCGCGGCATGTACTTCGCCGAGACCCTGTCCACCTCCCAGGTCGTCAGCATCCCCATCGCGCTGGCGGGCATCGCCATCCTTGTGTGGGTGCGCAAGCGCCTGGCGTCGGGCAACCTGCAGCCGCTGTCCGCCACCTGGCGTGAGGACGCGCTGGCTGCGGCGCTGAAGCCGGCGAAGGGGGAGACGAAGAAGGCCCGGCCGCCGCAGCGCAAGAAGAAGCGTCGGCGGTAGATTCCAGGATCGGGTGCCGGACATTGACGGTTGACGGTTCAACCTCGGCCGGCTTCTCCAACAAGTTCTTCCAGCTTCGTCATCCAGTCCGCCAGCTGCGCGTCCTCATCGCGCTGGCGTCGGACCCGGTCGATCGAACGGGAGACGACCGCTGGATTGGCTTGAAGCAATCGGCCGATCTTGGCTTGTGACAACTCCGTGACCTCGTTGAGCCACCACATTGCGAGCCAGCGAGCACGGTTGTCGCTGCTGCGCCCGGCACGACCTTGGTTCAGCTCGGCGAGTGGGCGTCCGGTGACCATGGACACGGCAATCAAGCCCTCTTCAGGGGACACGAGGTGCGGGACACCCGAGGTCGAGTGGCCGGCGCCGATTTCGTCATCTCTGGTGTCCTGATCGGCCCATTGCTCCTCACCGTCCTCTTCAGGACGGTCCCAGTCACTGGGATAGAACAGGACCGTGTCGAAGCCGACTGGCGTCTGCTCGCGGTGCCTCTGGACATCCTCGAGATACTGGATGTAGGCCTCGCGGGAGACGAACAGCCCCTGCAACTCCGATACCGTCAGCCACGACGGGACACGCCGCAACCCGACGTAGTCCTTGTGGCTCGTCCAGTCGACCTCGTCGGGGGTGCTGGCCAGATGCGCTCGAACCCAGTTGAGGTGCAGGTAGGCCAGGAGGTGCGCCCAGTAGATGTCGTCCGGGACGAGCTTGTTCTTGAAGCGTCTCTTGAACAATGGGCCGTCCCACTCGTAGCGAGCGTTGAGCCACTTGCTGTATCGGGATTGCAGGAACTGCATGGCCTGACTGAGGTTGCCGCGCACGCTCTCGATCATCAGGTGGAAGTGGTTGGGCATCAGTGCATACCCATGGATGCGCACGCCGAAACGTGGGGGGAGCTGCGCTAGCAGGTTCGTGAACCCGATGAAGCAATCACCGTCTACGAATATCCGCTGGCTCCGTGCGCCACGGTTCAGTACGTGATGGCGTGCACCTGGATAGTCGAGACGAGGAGGTCTGGGCATGGGACCAGGTTCGCAGGGAAACCGTTAACCGTCAATGTCCGGCACCGCTTCTGACGGTTCCGCTGATTGCGGTAGAATGGACCGTGTGGGAGCTGCGGTGTGAGGCGCCCGTCCAGGGCGCGGGGAGGAACGAGTTGAGACAGCTGTGTGGGTCCGTTCTTTTCGGGGTGCTGTTCTCCATCGTCGCGTTGAATCCGTCGCAGGTGCTGGCCGCTGAATCGGTGGCCGTGCTGGAGCTCGTGGGCGACGGGACCATCGACCAGGCCAAGCTGACGTTGCTTACCGACAAGGTCCGCACGGAGCTGGTGGGGGTTCTCGACGGCGGGACGTGGCAGCTGATGTCGGCCGCGGCCATGGACGAGGCGCTCGCCGCCCAGGCCGCAGAGTCCGAGACGGGTACCGCGAGCGGGGAGGTGGAGATCGGACGTGTCCTCGGCGTCCAGCGGGTCGTGTCGGGTACGGCCGTGCAGTTCGGCACGCGCTTCACGGTCCTGCTCAACGCCCACGACGTGGGGACCGGGACGCTGGCCGGCAGCGCGGAGGCGACCTCGGAGACCCTGGACGGGCTGTGGGACGCGCTGGCGCCGGCGTGCGGGCAGCTGTTCGGAATCGAGCCCGAGCCCAAGGTGGTGGCCGTCGAGGTCGCGGCGCCTGTGCCGGCGCAGCCCGTGGATCCGGTCGCGGAGCTGCTCCTCCCTCCAGGAGTTGCGAACACCCCGGTGGCCGTGGCCTTGGCGGAGCTCGATCAGATCCTGAAGATCCACTCGGCCGAGGAGCGCAAGCCTCTGCTGGAGACGTTCGTGGCGAAGTACGAGTCGCAGGACGAGATGATCCCGGACATCCAGCCGGTTCGCGACGCCAGGAGGCTGCTGCGAAACTACTCGGCCCGGGGACCCGTGTTCGCGCTGTGGGGACAGATGAACGGGGGTGGCTACACCAGCGAAATGCAGGGCGGGGGCAAGGTCCACACGGCCTGGCAGGTCGGCTCGGAGATCGTGTTCGCCATGGCCGTCCCGATGGGGGCGCCGGGCACCCCCGGTCGGAACCACTCCTTCATGGTTCATGCCGGGTGGGGTGCGGCGTGGAAGGGCTATAACTCGGGGAGCCTCTGGGGCGGTGACTCCGAGGCCTGGATTCGTGACAGCGGGGCGCAGATCGCGCTGGGAGTGGACCAGTTCCTGGCGCGCCGGGGAAAGAAGGGGAACCGCCATGGAGTGCTCTTCGCGCAAGGGATCATGATCAACCTCCCCCTGCCCGACGATCTGGATCAGCCGCCCTGGGTGGATGCCGATTTCCCTACCGCGTCAGGATCCGGTTGGATAACTCCAAGGCTTTGATTTAACGAGA
>CAZLEO010000126.1:0-309 GCA_964558555.1 uncultured Rickettsiales bacterium
CCTCGCCGTCGCACTGCTCGTCGGCGTCGGGGTTGGTCTCGTCGTCGTCGTCGTCGCAGTCGCCGTCGCAGGTGCTGAAGCCGTCCTCGTCCTCATCCATGGGGTTGAGGGCGGACTCGCTGTCGTCGCAGTCGGGCTCGTCACCGCACTCGGTGTAGCCGTCGCCGTCCGCGTCGGCCTCGGTGCCGTCGTCGAAGACGCCGAGCTCGCCGTCGCAGTCCGTGTCCACGCCGTCGCAGACCTCCTCGGCGTCCGGGTTCACCCCCGGCTCGTCGTCGGTGGCGTCGCCGGGGCAGGGGCTGTGGCCGG
>CAZLEO010000126.1:319-26048 GCA_964558555.1 uncultured Rickettsiales bacterium
GGTGGGGGTCGTGCTGGTTGTCGTCGTCCACCTCGCCGTCGCAGTCGTTGTCGACGAAGTCACAGGCCTCGGGGGAGATGGGGTACACCTCACCGGTCTCCGCGTCGTAGCAGAAGCCCTCGGTGGAGGTGTAGTCGTTGGAGCTGTCGTCGTCGTCGTCCGCGATGGGGCAGCCCATCAGCGCGGTGGAGAGCAGGCCGGCGAAGAAGCAGCAGATCAGGGCGCGGAAATCGAAGAACATACGTTTCGTCCCCTTCGGGTTTGGGGAGGAAGACTAGGACACGCGCGCCAAGGGAGTCAAGTCGCGCGCACGAGACAATCTAGTCTGCGCCAACCCCCTTGTACGGTGGGGTGACCGACGGTAGACTACGCGCCACTGTCAGGAGAATCCTGTGGGGTCACAGCGGCCCCGAAAGGCCAATAGGAGGCCAGACATGAACGTTCGTTGGCTGACCGCGTTGGTGCTCGCTGCGGGGATCGCGTTCACCGGCTGCAAGAGCGAAGAGCAGTGCTGGGTCGACCACGCCGCCGAGACCTCGTTTTGCAACGACGATTTCTACGAGTGCTGGAAGGGCGCGGAGAACCGCTACGAGGCTACGGCCTGCTACAACGACACCCTCGACAACTGCATGATCGACGCCGAAGCCCAGCTGTACGACTGCTCGGGCGACATGAACTGCTGGGCGGACTACGAAGCGTGCGCCCTCGAAGCCGACTGTGCAGCCGACGACGACGCCTGCCAGCAGACCTGTGCGACCCCCTTCCTCGACTGCTGGGGCGAGGACACCTGCGTGGGCGAGCGCCTGATGTGCGACGCGTCCTGCGCCGTGTGGGACGACGTGTGCCTCGACACCTGCAAGGTGGACATGTTCGTGTGCAGCGGCGGCGACTCCTGCGAGCAGGCGGACCCGGCCGACGACGAGACCGAGGGCGCCTGGGAGTGCTCCGGCGAGGGCTGGTACGACTGGCTGTGCGAGGAGACCTGCAACGCGTTCGGCAACTTCTGCGCCGCCAAGGCCGAGTGCAAGGAGCCCATCGAGTTGGGCGACAACTGCCCGCCCGACCAGCTGCTGGACCTCGACCTGCGCGAGGAGTTCGATCTCTACATCGAAGCCATGCTGCAGTGCGAGGAGGACCGCCGCATCTGCACCATGTGCTGCTACGACGTGGACTACCACGAGGAGATCAGCTGCACGGACATCGACTGGGAAGCGATGGGCGAGGACTTCCCGATCTACTAGCCCCCTCCCGCCACCGAACGACTACCCAGGCCACTCCCCATACGGCGGACGGATCACACCTGCATCCGTGACGAACGCCACGACGCGGCGCCCGACAGAAGAGAGGCTGGGCGGCGGTCGAGATCAGCTTTTAGGGAATCGTGAACTCGACGGCTCAGGCGACGCTCTCGTTTCGTTGGACGATCCTGATGCAACAGGCCGCTCACCTGACCCTTGCCCCACGTTGCGACCGTAGCGTCGTGGCGTCGTTGCGTGCTTCTCCTTTTCGGATTCCACGCAGCACCTATCCAGCCACGCATCGGCCTCGACCCGGGGAGGAGGGCGGTCTTTTCCCGATCCTGCCAGGGGTTGGGGATGGGGATGGGGGTGGGCGAGCGCGGGATCTTCGTCAACCAGGCCAATCGCCGTAAGGAGGTCGGATCACACCCGCATCCGTCACGAACGCCGTGACCAGCCTTGCAGGCGTGACATCGAACACCGGGTTGTACACCGGGGTGTCGGGCTGGGCGACCTGCACGCCGGCGAGGGTTCGCACCTCGTCGCCGTCGCGCTGTTCGATGTCGATGTCGGCGCCGCGACGCGTCGCCCGGTCGAGGGTGCTCAGGGGGATGGCCACGTAGAACGGGACGCCGGCCTCGCGGGCGGCCACGGCCAGCGACAGGGTACCCACCTTGTTGGCCACGTCGCCGTCCAGCGTCACCCGGTCGGCGCCGAGGATCACCAGATCCACCCCACGGTCGAGCAGCAGGCCGGCCGCAGCGGAATCCGGGAGCAGGACGCGGGGGATACCCTCCTGGCCCAGCTCCCACGCCGTCAGGCGCGCTCCCTGGAGCCATGGGCGGGTCTCGGTACAGTACACCCTGGACAGGGTCGAGGCGCGGTGGGCCGCGGGGATGACCGACAGCGCCGTGCCGTCCCCGCCCGTGGCCAGGGCGCCGGTGTTGCAGTGGGTGAGGATGCGCGCCTGCGGGGGGACGAGCTCGAGGCCGGCCTGTCCCATGGCGCCGCACGACCGGCGGTCCTCGTCCCACAGGGCGAGGGCGCGCCGCTCCATGGCGTCCACGTCCGGGCCGTGGGCGAACACGTCGTCCACTGCGCCGACGAGGTTCACCGCGGTGGGCCGCGCCCCCTTGAGCACCCGCGCCGCCGCGTCCAGGTCGTCGCCCCTGCGCGCCGCGAGCACGAGCCCCAGCGCCGCGCAGATGCCGATGGCGGGCGCCCCCCGGACCGCCATGTCGCGGATGGCCTGGGCGGCCTCCTCGGCGGTCTCACACGTCCGCCAGCGCTCGTCGTGGGGCAGCAGGGCCTGGTCCAGGACGTGAAGGCGGCCGTCCTCCCAGCGCAGGGGGGTCATCAGAGCCCCACCAGGTGGCCGTTCTTGACCGTCGCGCAGCCGTTGCAGTCGCCGAACCAGTAGACCAGAGAGCGGTGATCGTGCACGCCGAAGACGGCCAGATCGGCGCGCATGCCGGGTTCGATACGTCCCCGATCGCGCCCCAGCTGCAGGGCCGCGGCGGCGTTGGCGGTGATGGCGGTGATGGCCTCGGGCACCGTGAGCTTCCACTGCACGCAGGCCATGGAGGCCATGAGCAGCAGGTTGGACGTGGGTGAGCTCCCCGGATTGAGGTCGGTGGACAGGGCGATGGGGACGCGGGCCTTGCGCAGGGCCTCCACCGGAGGTGCCGGGGAGCCCAGGAAGTACGCCGCACCCGGCAGCAGCACGGCCACGGTCCCGCCGCGGGCCATGGCGGCGATGCCCGCCTCGTCGACGAACTCGAGGTGATCCGCCGAGGCGGCGCCGAGGCTTCCGGCCAGCTTGCCGCCGCCACCCGCCGTGAGCTGGTCCGCGTGGACCTTGAGGCCGAGGCCCGCGCGACGCGCGCGCTCGAGCACCCTGCGGGACTCGTCCACGTCAAAGGCCAGGCCTGGCTCGCAGAACACGTCACAGAATCGCGCGAGGTTGCGCTGCATCACCGCCGGGATCATCTCCTGGAGGACCAGGTCCAGGTAACCCTCGCGATCCTCGCGGTACTCGGCCGGCACGGCGTGGGCGCCCAGGAAAGTGGGGAGCACGTCCCACGGCCCCTGCCGGTCCAGCTCACACGCGACGGTCAGGATCTTCAGCTCTGTCTCCAGGTCGAGGCCGTACCCCGACTTGGTCTCCACCGTGGTCACGCCACCGGAGAGGAGCTTGCGCAGGCGGTGACGGCCGAGCTCGACCAGCTTCTGGGTGGACGCATCGCGCGTGGCCCGCACCGTGCCCAGGATGCCGCCACCCGCGGCGAGGATGTCCTCGTAGGTGGCGCCGGTGAGCCGCTGGGCGAACTCGTTGGCCCGCGAGCCGGCGAAGACGAGGTGGGTGTGACAGTCGATCAGCCCGGGGAGCACCACCCCGCGGCGGGCGTCGAGCACGTCGGCGTCCATCGGGGGGGAGAGCTCGGCCGGCAGCTCCTTCTCCGGACCGACCCAGAGGATCCTGTCGCCGCCACACACCACCGCGCCGTCGGCGATCACCGGGAAACCGGTCGTCACCGGCACCACCTCCGACGCGTTGAGGATCCAAAGAGTCGGCTCCCTCACGGCACCTCCAGCATCCCTGCCCCAAGATCATCCAGTTTACTCCGACTTCTCTTGAAACGGTATGGTTCGAAGCTCCCACATCTCCCCCGTCGCCACCCATGCCAACAGTTTTGTTGGCAGAGTCCGAGGACGAGCTGCGAGGGGGTGAGGAGGGGTGGTGGGTTGTCGGGAGGAGGCCGGAGGGTGGCCTAGGCGTCGCTCTCGTCGGCGTCCTCGGCGTCGTCGCAGCCGGGGTCGTTGCCGTCGATGAGGAAGTCGCCGTCGTCGTCCACGCCGTTGCCGCACTGGGCGGCGATGGTGGCGCCGTTCTCGAAGTCGGACCCGTAGAAGTAGCAGTCGGGGTCGTCGGCGTCGATCCAGCCGTCACCGTCGTTGTCGACGCCGTCCGCGCAGTTGGGACCGGCCTCCTGGTCGATGGTGGCGTCGGTGCACTCCGGATCGTCGGCGTCGATGAAGCCGTCACCGTCGTTGTCGCTGCCGTCGTTGCACTCGGTGGCGCCGTAGCCGCCGGCGTCCTCGTCCCCGTTGTTGTCGCAGTCGGGGTCGTCCTCGTCGATCCAGCCGTCGCCGTCGTTGTCGGCGCCGTCGATGCAGCTCCAGTGGGGATCGGTCTCGTCGGTGTCCTCGGCGCTGTCGCAGCCGGGGTCGTTGCCGTCGATGACGCCGTCACTGTCGTTGTCCACGCCGTCGGCGCAGACCCAGCTGCTCACGTCCAGGCCCATCTCGGCGCCTGCGAGCCAGTAGTAGCAGTCGGGATCGTCCATGTCGATCCAGCCGTCACCGTCGTTGTCGGTGAGGTCCTCGCACTCGCCAGCGGCCTCGGTGGGGTCGTAGGCGTCGTCGCACTGGGCGTCGAAGCCGTCGATGTCACCGTCGCCGTCGTCGTCGAGGCCGTTGTGACACTCGGTCTCGGTACCGCCGCCGGTGACCTCGGGGATGTCGTCGACGCAGGTCGGGTCCTCCATGTCGATCCAGCCGTCACCGTCGTTGTCGGCGCCGTCGCTGCACGAAGCGTGGGGGTCTTCCTCGGAGGTGTCCTCGGCGTCGGAGCAGCCGGGATCGTTGCCGTCGATCAGGCCGTCGAGATCGTCGTCCTGGCCGTTGGCGCAGACCCAGCTGGCCACGTTGAGGTCGTCCTCGGAGGTGAAGCCCCAGTAGTAACAGTCGGGGTCATCCCAATCGACCCAGCCGTCACCGTCGTCGTCGAGGCCGTTCTCGCAGCCGGTGGTCGCCTCGATGTTGTCGTTCTCGTCGACACAGTCGGGATCGTCGGGGTAGTCGGTGAAGCCGTCGCCGTCGTCGTCCACGGTGTTGGAACACTGGGGATTCTCGCTGACCGCGTCCCAGCCGCCGGTGGTCGGATCGGCGCACTGCTCGTCGTAGCCGTCCACGTCGCCGTCACCGTCGTTGTCCATGCCGTCGGCGCAGGGCCCGAGGTCTTCGTTCTCCTCGTCCTGGTCCTCGGAGTCGTCGCAGCCGGGGTCGCCCCACAGGGACTCGTCGATGTCCTCGGTCAGCGGGTTGTCCTCGACGTAGTCGACCCAGCCGTCCTCGTCGTTGTCGCGACCGTCGCTGCACAGGGGCTCCTGCACGGCCTCCCAGAAGTTCTCCGGGTTCTGGCCGCCGCAGACGATGGCGTCCGCGCAGGCCCAGTCGTCGCAGTCCACGGCGCCGTCGGCGTCGTTGTCGATGCCGTCCTGGCAGTTGCTCACCGTGAAGAAGTACGACTGATAGCCGTGCTGCGCGTCGGCGATCATGTTGCCGTGGAGCTCGTTGATGGGCACCGGGCTCATCCGGTGCTTGTTGAAGGCGATGATGCCCCAGCCGGAGGTGCGGTACACCTCGGTGGACTGGTAGTCCTCGTCGATGCCGATGGACGGGGAGATGTCCGGCAGCGCCGCGAGGGCCTCAGGCGGCAGGCACAGGCGCTCCTGGTGGTGCCACGCGTGCGCCACGAGGCGGTACGAGGACACCCAGCCCAGGCTCATGGGCAGGGCCGGCTCGTACACGTCGATGCTGGCCGTGACGAAGTCGTCCTTGCAGAAGCAGTCGCTGTCCGCGTCGTCGGTGAGGTCGTCGCCGTCGTTGTCCTCGCCGTCGAAGCAAGAGTCGCGGTCGCCCTCGCGCTCACCGCACTCGTCCTCCCACAGGATGGGCAGGCCCTTGCAGGCGGTGATCACACCCTCGTCGTCGAACCGCTCCCAGTCGCTCGCGCTCATCGTCTCCCCCTCGTAGTCGTTGGGGTCGATGTGCATGGGGAACGAGTAGTAGAGGTCCAGCGCCCAGGCGAAGCCGGTGCCCGCGTTGGGGTCGCCTTCCTCGGTGTCGGGGATGGTGATGACGTACTCCCACGGGTCGGCGACGCCGTTGCCGTTGCCGTCCGTGTCGAACGCGTCGACCTGGGTGCCGTACGAGGTGCCGCCGTTGGCGCGCACGAACAGCGGCTTGCCCATGGGCACCACGTTCTCGCCGCCGGTGTCGAAGTTCTCGTAGTAGCGCACGTCCGGGTCGAAGTAGAAGGGGAAGACCGTCTCCTCGGGGAGCATGACCTCGGTGGTTCCCTCCTCGAGCTCCAGCGCGTCGAAGAACTCCAGCTCGTGCTCGAAGGGATCGTCGGGATCCATGGGCAGGCCGAAGCTGGTCACCGTGCGGACCAGGCGCGCGCGGTAGGCCGTGGTGGGCAGCTCGATGCCGACCCCTGCCAGGTTCTCGTCCAGGTCCTCGCTCTGCGCACGCGTCTCGTAGGGCGGCGAGCCGAGCGGACGCATGACGCCCTGCCAGGTGAAGTCCAGCGGCAGCTCGTTGGGCGCGAGGTCGAACCCGTCGTGGGTCAGGCCCATCGCCAGGTTGGCGTCGATGTGGTACCAGCGCACGCAGCCGGTGGGCGCGTCGTCGGAGTCGTCTCCGCTGCCCCAGTAGTAACCGCAGCTGATGTCGTTGGAGTCGATGTTGCCGTTTTCGTCGTTGTCGATGCCGTCGCTGCAGGTGTCCTCATCGGGGTTGGGATCGCCCGTGATCTCGTCGCGACCGTAGGCGCCTGCGAAGCAGGCCTGGCCGGCGGGGCGCTCGTACTCGACCCGCAGGAACGCCGCGTCGGTGTTCTGGAAGTCGGTGGGATCACCCACGTAGTTGCAGATGGGCTCGTCGCAGACGCGACCGCCGGTGGGGCCGTCCACGCCCGTGTGGTTGCGCACGCGGTACAGCTCGATGGCGTCGCCGATGCGCAGGCGGTCCGAGCCCTCGGGCAGCTCGAAGGCGGCCGGCGGCGTCTGCGGCCGGATGCCGGGGCCGGTGGCCACGGCGTCGTGGTCGCCGGCGAGGAAGATGGACTGGCGCGGCACGGGCGATTCGTGCACGAACCCGTAGCCATAGGCGAAGGGCACGTTCACGAACGGGCCGTCGCTCCACAGGATGGCCAGGCCGCTGACCTCGTCCTCGTGCAGGTCGCGGACCTCGGGCCCGTCGGTCATCCGGCCGTCGGGGTACGCGAACGCGTCCTCCATCAGATCCACGCCGCCCTCGCAGGCGACCTGGACGTGCACCGTCCCGCCGGACACGGGGCCCGGAGGAGAGATGACGTTGATGGCGTTGGGGGCCAGGTCGATGCCGTCTCGCAGGTGGCAGGCCACCTCCCAGTCGGTCTTGTCCTGGCCGCGGACCTGCACGTCGCCGTCGTCGTTGTACGACTCGAGCACGGCCGCGTTGCGCGATCCAAAGGTGACGACCGGCGCGGAACACTCGCCCATGTCGTCCATGTCGATGGTGACCTCGTGCGGCTCGCCGTCGATGTACACCACGGTCATGCCGTCGGTGTCCGCGCCCTCCTCGAGGGCCGCGGACTCGCCGAGGTAGACCACCGCGTGCTCGCAGCCGGACAGGGAGAACTGCCCCTCGGGGGTGACCCCGGCGATCTGGGGTGGCTCGCCCGTGAAGTAGACGGTGTCGCAACCGACGGAGGTCAGCAGCAGGGCGGCGACGACCAGCGATAGAGTCGTGATTCGCATCATCTTGGCCACCTCCTACAGGCTTTCCCGGTCCACGGCGAGGCGTCCGATGGAGACGTTGCTCACCCTGACCCGAATCTGGCCCATGTCCACCTGGTTGCCGATCTCGTCCTTGACCGCCGGCATGGTGACGCGCTCCTCGACCACACGACCGACCAGCAGCATGGCGCCAGCCACGCGGCTGGTGTCCACCTCGTCCAGCAGGTCCTCGATGATCTCGGCGTCGATGAGGTACTCGCCGTTCTCGTCGCTGACCGTGCAGGTCAGCTCCGCGGCCAGCGCGCCCTCGATGGTGTTGCGGTTGCCGCCCACGTTGAAGCAGCGCTTCTCGCCGCCGGCGGAGCGACATTCCTGCGTCTGGTAGTGACGGGCGCACTCGGGGTCGGGGCCCAACCACTGACCGTCGAGCCACTCGGGGCAGGTGGGGTTGTCGGGGTCCCACTGGCAGAAGCAGCCGTCGGTGTCGCAGTAGAAGTCGTTGTCGTTGTCGAGGCCGTCGTCGCAGTTTTCGTCACCGCTGCCACTGCCCTCGCTGTTGCCCACCGTCTCGTCGGGCTGGTAGTCGGGGTCGCAGTACAGGTCGGTGGCGGCCATGGCGTCGGCGTCGTAGTCGGGATCGTTGGGGTTGAAGTCCACGCAGTCGCACTCGAGGGACGGGTCCCAAGGGCACTCGAGCCGCCGTCCGAGCTCCTCCTCGTACAGCAGCTTGATCTGGATGACGATGAAGCCGTTGTTGGGCTCCGCGTCCATCCAGGGCTCCCAGCGGACGTTGAGCACGTCGCCCGTGCCGTCCAGGGGGCTGTCCAGGTAGCGCGTGGAGGCCGCGAAGGTCATCACGTCGCCCGCCGTGGGGGAGTCGGTGTTGCCGACGATGATCCCGTCGAGCTTGGGCGGCGAGTAGATGCTCGGCGACTCGGCGGGCTTGCCCGTGCGGTCGTCCCCGGCCCACGAGGGCGCGGGCACTGCGGCGACCGGGGCGCCCTCGGGGGGCAGGCCGCCGTCCCACTCCAGGGTCAGCTCCTCGTCGTAGGACCAGTTGGAGTCGATGTCGGGGTGGTTCTGCACCTGCGCGCCGGCGTCGATGTAATAGATGAACACGTCGGTGGTGTTCGCCGGGTAGTCCCCCGGGTCGCGCGGCAGCTCGAAGCGCATGCTGTCGCTGACGAACCTCAGGTTGTCGCCCAGGTCCACCGTGGTGAACGAGCCGATGAACCCGCTGCGGTTCTTGGTCACCACGCAGCTGTTCATGGTGTCCGGCCCCTTGGGACTGACCAGCTCGAACTCGTCCGCCCCGGTCAGCGCCGGGTGGAAGACGTAGCTGGCGCCGACGACCATGTGGAACGGGTCGGAGCCGTCCATGAAGGGATCGCCGGGGTAGTACATCCCGGTGGAGGACAGATCGAGGTTGGTGGCCTCGATGTTCAGGTTGACGAAGTCCACCAGGCCTCCCGCGGGCTCGGGTGCGGGCTGCACCTGCCCCGGGTCGTAGCCGACTCCGATCAACTTGGCCCCTGCCTTGTTGGTGTCGCGCCCGCAGCCTGCGGACACGACCGCCATCAGCAGAATGCCGACGAGGGTGGTGAGGAGTGTCGCTCTCGTCATCGTCTCACTTCCCGTAGGGCGCCATTGCGCCTGGGTTGTCTCGCTTCTCATCGCTCTACCAGCCCGTGCCCAGCCCGATGTACAGGCGGATGGACGGCTTCTCCTTCTCCGTGGAGATGGAACCGACGTTGGGATCGGACACGTTGGTGACGATGTCGTCACCGTCCACGTCCCAGATACCGCCGATCTCCTGGAAGCCGTAGGCCACCCGGATGAAGCTGTTCCAGCTGGAGCGGTTGAACAGGTTGGCGCGGATACGCAGCTCCACGCCGATGTCGCCCAGGATCCGGTTGCCGTTCTGGCTCGAGACCGGGAACAGGGCGCGGCCGCACTCGCCGCCGTTACGCAGCTTGACGGACGTCGGGCAGCTGTCCAGTCGGTCGCTGAACAGGGTCTCGGGCACCACGTCGTTGGGGTCGTAGGCCACCTCGTCGCCGTAGACGAACTGGTAGGTCTCGGCGCCCTCGCGGACGTTGTAGCTCCAGAAGTTGCCCCACGTGGTGAAGATCTGCAGGTAGATGCTCTCCAGGTAGAGGATGCCGAACTTCTTGTCGATGTTCCGCGCGATGGGCAGACGGTAGGCGGCGTTGAGCACGCCCATCATCTCGCCGGACAGCGACCAGGGCTCGTACCCGGAGAAGGACGTGTTGGTGGACCACGGGTTGCGGTAGCCCAGCGCGGACTGGCCGCCGCCGCGGAACTCGTCCCAGTACGGCACGTTCATCGGGATCAGACCGAGCAGCAAGTCCAGCTGCAGGGTGTGCTCGAAGCGCTTGGCCCACGGCACGGCGATGTAGCCGATGGCGTTGAACTGCATCTCCGGGTAGACGTAGCGGTCGAACAGCTCGCCGTCGTCCGCGTCCACGCCGTGGGTGGACTCGTACAGGATGTCGCTGTAGTTGACCGACACGTCCGCGGAGATACGCACGCCGCCGCGGGGGTTGATCGAGAAGTTGCCCCAGTACATCGCCTGCTCGGAGAACGAGGCGATGCCGAAGTGGAACTGGTTGTTCACGTGGAAGAAGATCGGCGAGACGCCGACGCCGTCGTCGGTGCCCGTCGAGCTCGCGCCGTAGGTGAAGTTGTTGTACCCGATCTCCAGGTAGCTGTTGAGCGGGATGTCGATGCTCGCGTAGGCGCCGTAGAAGGCCTGCCCGCCCTTGATGTCGCCCTGGAACACGTCGTCGGTGGTGGCCGAGTCCTCGTCCCGGTCCCAGCGGTAGGCGAAGTCGTACTTGTACTGCACGTACTGGCCGCCGAAGGAGATGTTGGGCGCGAACTTGTTGATGGTCACACCGCCGGCCACGACCATGTACTCACCGAAGGTGGCGTACAGCCAGGTGTCGTGGTTCGACAGGAAGTCGTTGCCCCACATGTAGATACCGCCGGCAAAGGCCATGTGGGAGCGGGAGTTGTTCTCCAGCGACAGGATCGGGATGGCGCCGGGGGGCCGCAGGTACTTGCCGCCCGTGGGCACCGGCTCGGTGACCTCGGCGTAGGACGGGATGTCCTCCTGGAGCTCCAGGTCCCAGGCGTCGTCGCTGATGTTCAGCGCGGTGTCGTCCACCACGTGGTTGTAGAAGTCGTCCTTGTTCAGGCCGTACAGCTTCCACCCGTAGGCGGTGTAGTAGCTGTACATGAGGTTGCCCTTGGGCGTGATGCCAGGCGTGAACGCGCCGTAGAGCACGTTGGTGAGCTGGATCAGGGCCGAGTTCTCCATCTCCTGCTGCGTGGCCTTGCGGCCGCTGATCTCGGCCGTGTAGTCCTTGACGATCAGCAGGGTCTCGGGCATCTCCTCGGGCAGCTCGGGGGGCGTGAACGCCTCCTCGTCCTTGCCCGCGACCAGCGGCCGCTCCTGGGCGGCGACGCTCTCGTCGCGCTCGAGGATGACGAACTCGACGCGCCGGTTCAGGGCGTGCGCCTCTTCGGTCTCCTCCTTGGTCAGCAGCTTGGTCTGGCCGTAGCCGGCCGGGGTCAGACGCCCGGCGTCCACACCCTTGCCGGTCAGGGCGGTCACGACCGCCGCGGCGCGGTTCTCGCTGAGCTCCTGGTTGGCCCTCTTCTTGCCCTGCGAGTCGGTGTGCCCGGCGACCTCGATGCTCGTCAGGCCGGGGTGGCGGTTGATCGTCTCGGCGAGCACGTCGAGCAGCTCGTCGGACTGACCCGAGATGGTGGCCGTGCCCAGGTCGAAGAAGATCTTCTCGGAGATCTCGACACGCTCGGCGGTGACGCGCACGGGCAGCTCGTCGGGGCAGCCGTCCTGGTCGCGCCAGCGGTTGAAGGTCTCGGGCTCCTCCGGGCAGTTGTCCTCGGAGTCGGCGAAGCTGTCGCCGTCCGTGTCCCGCCAGCCGATCTCTGCGTTGGGGTTGAACCGGAAGATGTTGTAGATGCCGCCGACGCGATCACTGGAGAAGTAGATCATGCCGTCGTCGGCCCAGTAGGGGTCGCGATCTTCGTAGCGGTCGCGCGTGATCGGATGCGGGTTGGTACCGTCGGCGTTGACGATCCACAGATCCTGCATGTTGTTGCGCCACAGCCCGAACACGAGCTGGCTGCCGTCGGGCGACCAGTCCACCATCTCGATGGTGTTGTGCTCGAGGAACGGGGTCAGCTGGACCCGCGTCTCGCCGTTCTCGCTGAAGTCGTCGGCGCGGATCTTGTACAGGTTCTGGTTGCCCGCGGCGTACTCGGTGTAGGCGATCCACTCGCCGTCCGGGGACCAGGACGGGTCCTGCACTCGCAGGGCGCCCTTGAGCTTGCCCACGAGCTGCATCTCCAGCTCCTCGTCCTCGTTCTCGACCACCTCGGTGATGCACAGGGTGTTCCACGTGTACCCGCCCGGGTACGTGTACATTTTCAGATCGTGCTGCGCCTTGGAGATGTCGTGCTCGGTGCACTGGCTCACCAGCCGGGTGCCGTCGGGGGACCAGTCGAACTGACCGGAGCCGCCGGCGGAGGGCACCGTGCCCTTCTTCCAGCCCGTGCGGACCTTCTTCTTGCCCAGCGCGGTGATCAGCTCCTCGTCCTCGTCCTCGTCGAGGTACTGGCGCCGGAAGGGCATCCAGACCTCTTCGTCGATCTCGTGGACGGTCAGGCGGGCGCCGCGGTACTCGTAGTCGGCGAAGTAGCGGCCGTCCGCGGAGTAGCGCGGGCACCAGCGCATGGAGCCGGAGGACTCGCGGCTCTTGAGCTTCTCGAAGTCCTTCTTCTTCTCCCAGTCGATGCGATCCTCGTGGTCCTCGGGGAGCTCCCAGTCGGGCGGCGTGTAGCGCATCTCGGCGCCGATGGCCGGCTCGGCCATGACGTCGTCGCGGACCTTGGTGTACTTGGCGGTGGCCCACTGGATCCAGCCCTCGCGCAGCTCCTCGACGGTCACGCCGAGGGTGTCCTCGACCACGCGGTCGAAGTTGGCGGTCCAGCCGGACTCTTCCTTGTTCTTGGCGAACGCCTGGTAGATGCCCTCGCCGTACTGCTCGTCGAGGTAGACCGCGAAGTTGTAGCCGGAGTTGTAGTGACGCTCACCGTCCATCCAGCTGTCGCGGCCGTAGTAGTCCTCCCAGTCCGCCTTGGCCAGGAGCGTGCCCTCGAGGATATCGGCGCGCATCCACATGTCGCGGTTGGAGTTCCACGTGTTGATGCCGGCCACCTCGGAGGTGTACTCGGCGCCGCCCTCGACCCACCACCAGGGGTCGCCGTCGCCGATGAACACGTTGAGGCCGGTGTCGGTGTTGTACGCGCCGTCCCGCCAGCGGGTGGACACGATCCAGCCGAAGGAGTTCTCGGCGAACACGCCGTCCTTCTTCAGCGACACCACGTGGGCGTACTCATGGTAGATCACCGCCCGCAACCAGTCCGCGTGACCACGCCAGCGCCACAACATGTCGTCGTGCTTGGACGAGACCACGATCCAGTCGAAGTTGGGGATGGTGTAGCCCCACAGGTCGTCGGGCTGTTCGAGGATCACGACGTTGACCGTCTCCTCGAGGTACATGTCGTACTGCGAGCAGATCGGCTCGTACATCTCCTCGCTGATCAGCGCGGTCTTGCGGGCCGCGGCGTTGCCGTCGAGGTAGTACCGATTCTCGTCCGGCCCCTTCTTGGAGACCGGATAGAACACGTTGAAGTGCTCGGTGTGGATCACGTACCAGTCGAGGCTCGGGAAGTTGAACAAATCGAAGAACTTCTCGGCCTTGGCGTCCTGTGGCGAGGCGAATGCGGTCATTGCCGCGATCGCGACCAGCAGGATTCGGGTCGTCATATGGCCCTTGATGCTCATCTCTGCTCCAACGGGCGAAGGTCTCATCATCAGAAGCGGTACAGGACGTTGGCGCCCACGGTCAGGCCGCGGGTGGGGCTAACGTCCTCGAGGGGGATCATGAACGCGGGAAGGCCGGCCAGCGTGTAGTCGACCTTCACGTCCACCTGGAACTCGCGGCTCGGTGTGACACTCACCAGAAGCCCGGCGTCCATCAACAATCCCTCGCTGTCGGGGATCGGGTCGCACTCCTTGCACTGGGCGAGGGAGCGGCTGGAGGGGCCGACCTTGGTGACGAACCGGTACTGACTGCGCAGGCCGACGCCGACGGTCAGGAACCGCGCGGGCTGGAAGAGCAGGTTGATGTCCCACTCCACCGCGTCGCCCGGCTTGATCCGCATCTGGAACTGGTTCTCGGCGTCCTCGATCAGGTACTGAGCGATGCCGCTGGTGCGCCAGACGAACCCGGCGCGGACGTCCACGGCCATGAACGCCAGCTGCTGCTTGTACTCGATGTCGAGGCCCCAGTTGTACGTGCCGGTCCCCGTGGGCATCACCGTGACCAGCCCCGGGCTGGCGATGTAGCTGCCGGGCGACTCCAGGCCGGTGGGGGCCTTGATGTCGATGTGGCTACCCAGGGAGGTGTTGAACTTGCCGTTGGGATCCTGGCGCCGCAGCCACTGGATCAGGACGCCCATCTCCACGTCGCCGATGGCGAAGGTGTTCACCGCGGTGGACCGGGTCTCCTCGCCGTTGCCCGTCTCGATGGTCATCTCGTTGTCGTTGGCGAGATGGTTCCACACGAACGGGACGCGGACGTAGAGGTCGGTCCCCTTGGTGAAGCCCCACCGACCCAGCAACACGAAACGCCGGAAGTTCAACCGGGCGTTGTTGCCGTAGTTCTCGTAGTGGGTCCCCTTGGTGAAGCCGAACGAGCCACCGCCGTCTTCACCGGCGAGGAACTCGCTGTTCGAGTGCTTCCAGTCGAAACCGAGCCCAATCTCCACCCATCCCTTGCCCACGACCAGGGGCCGTTCCACGATCCGCTGCTCGATGTCGGATTGGGACGTGTGGTGCTGGAACATGTCGGCCGATGCCGGAAGGGCGACGAGGAGGATCCCCGTCGCGAGGAGGGCTGGTGCCATCCATCGCATCATCGTGTCCGAGCCTCTCTTTCCACGCAGTGGAACCTTTCGGTTTTCAGGTCGAGCAATAAAAGCAGTCACCCCCCACGGTGTCAAGGTCGTCACAGAGCGATTTCGCACCGCCGTTCCTTGCTGAGGGTGTCCGGCAGGGTGCAGGATAGGCCCTGGCCACGGAGCCGCGGGCGACAGTTTTTTCCTTCCCCCCCCGACGAGCGCCGTGCTAAGTTGCTCCTCTCCTATATGGAGAGGAGCCCTAACCCGTTGAAATTCAAGGGTATTTCCGTGATTCACCGCCTGATTTTCCCCCTACTTCTGCTCAGCCTCACGTCGTGTACGGTGCAGGGCTGGTCGCCCGACCTCGAAGGCAAGGACGTGCGGCTGACGCTCCTGCACACCAGCGACATGCATTCCCGCCTGCTGCCCTACGAGTACACCCCCATGTACACGGACGAGCAGCTGGGACTGGACGAGGCGCGCGGCCCCTTCGGCGGCATCGCCCGCATCGCCACGATCATCAAGCGGGAGCGGGCCCTGACCCAGCGTTGCCTCTACGTGGACAGCGGCGACATCTCGCAGGGCGCGCCCATCTACAACATGTTCAGCGGCGAGGTGGAGATGCGCGCCCTGGGCGTGCTGCAGCCCGACGTGGTGGTGGTGGGCAACCACGAGTTCGACCGCGGCGCCGAGAACTTCGCGTACAACCTCGCCGCGTGGGGGTCGTTCCCCAACCTCGCGGCCAACTACGACTTCCGCGAGTCGGACCAGCCGTGGAACAACACGCTGGAGGAGCAGATCCGGCCCTGGCACATCACCGAGATCGACGGGCTGAAGGTGGGCTTCATCGGCATCGGCGACATGCACTCCATCACCTCGCTGGGCGAGGCGGACAACTCCCTGGACGTGGACGCCACCGGCGCCCTGTGGACCCTGGAACACTACGGCGCGCTGCTCGAGCCGCAGGTGGACCTGCTGGTGGTCGTCAGCCACGCGGGCCTGCACACCGACGAGGACATGGCCCGCTACTCCGAGTACGCCGACATCATCATGGGCGGCCACCTGCACATCGCCATCGACCCGCCCAAGCTGGTCGCCAGCGAGGTGGTGCCGGGCAAGCGCGTGCTGGTGTGCCACTCCGGCGCCTTCGCCAAGTTCGTCGGCCGCCTCGACGTGGTGGTGCGCGACGGCGACGTGATCAGCCACGACTACCAGCTCTTCCCGGTGGACAGCACCGTGGAGCAAGACGGCGAGATGCTGACCATGCTCGAGGACTACGTGGTGGAGATGTACCGCACCGTGGACCTCGACGAGGAGATCGCCATCGCCGGGGACTACGACGGCGACGGTGAGGTGGATGACGAGGAGTACGAGCTGCGCCGCTTCGGCCTCGACGGCGGCGACTCCCCCCTGGGCAGCATGGTGGCCCACGCCATGCAGATCCGCCACGGGGTCGAGACCGACTTCGCCCTGACCAACTCCCTGGGCATCCGCACCAACATCCAGGCGGGGCCCATCACCCGCGAGGAGATGTTCAACGTCCTGCCCTTCGACAACACCATCGTGGTGATGCTGCTGTCGGGCCTCGAGGTGCAGCAGCTGATGGACTACGCGACCCAGCGGTCCGCCAGCCGCGGCTGCAACGCCCAGGCGCAGATCTCCGGCGCCCGGTTCGTGATGAACTGCGACGCCGGCGAGGCCGAGGACGTCACCATCGGCGGCTCGTGGGAGCCGTGCTTCGTGGACGCGGACTGCTCCAGCGCCTCGGAGATCTGCTCGGCGGGCGCCTGCGGCCATCCCATCGTCGACGAGGGGGTGTACGAGCTGGCGACCAACAACTACATCGCCAACGGCGGGTCCGGCTTCCAGGTACTGGAGCAGAACACGTCGAAGGTGGACACCGGCATCTCCATGCGCGACGCCGTGATCACGTTCCTGCTCAACCACCCCAACGTCCCGTACGACAGCGGCTTCGCCGACTCGGACGGGCGCATCACGCCGACGTACTGATGGGAGGCACGACCATGAAGACGACACTCCTGTTCGTTGCGCTGGGATTGGTCCTGGCGGGTTGCGTCAAGGAGGTGGGTCCGCCCGAGGGGCCCCTGTCCATCGAGGTGACGTTCGACGAGTCCGCGGGCCAGGACCTGGGTTCCGAGGAGGAGCCCCTGGCCATCTACGAGGACGGCGCGAGCGGGTACGAGATGGTCGCGCGCACCTTCACCCTGGACGTGGCGGTGCTGGACGTGGACGGCACGCTGATGACCTCCTTCGACGGCCCGCTGGGGCTCAAATGCCGCCCGGGCACCGTCATCGAGCCGTGGACCCTCGACGTGGTCGGCGGCGTGGCCAGCGGCGTGGAGGTGCGTATCAAGGACGCCCACGGCCCCGCCCGTATCTGGGTGGAGGACACGGTGCGCGAGGGCGCGAGCTACGCCACCGGCGTCTCTCCCGTGATCCGATACGCCTACCCCACCCTGGCGGACGTGCAGCGCCCCGACTGCCAGGACCTGTCGGGCCTGCTGGGCAACCACGTGGAGATCGACGTCGAGGATCGCGACCTCATCGTCACCCACGTGGCGTCGGACGGCTTCTACGTCACCGACACCACCGACCCGCCCGGGTCGTACAACTCCATGTACGCCTTCACGTTCAGTCGCCCGCGCGACCTGGTGGAGGGGGACAAGCTCGCCGCCCTGGACGGCAACGTCGTCGAGTACATCGCCTTCACCGAGCTGGGCTACCCGTCCTTCCTCATCGAGAGCTCCGGCCACGTCCTGCCCGAGCCCACGCTGATCGACGACTCCCACATCTGCGGCGACACGGACACCATGGAGCAGTACGAGTCGTCGCTGGTGAAGATCGAGGGCGCCTGGAGCGACTTCGAGGGCGCGGACGACTGCACCGACTACCTCGAGTACGGGCAGTGGCCCATCCTCCTGGACATCAGCGGCGGCGAATGCGACCCGGTCCGCCTGACCGTCGTGTCGTCGTACACCGTCCCCGGCCTGCGCTTCACCGAATGTGAGGAGGGCCGCACCCCCGAGCCGGTGTACTTCCAGTGGATGCAGGGCACCCTGCGCCACATCAAGTACGCCGACCCGCCGTGGATCCTCGAGCCGCGCGGCTGCGAGGACATCCCGATGGACTCGTGGCCGGAGGACTGCCTCGAGGACTCGGTCGCGGCCAAGGGCCACTACAGCGGCCCGCCGCCGGCCCCTCGTCAATATCAGCGTGACATTCCCTGGTGCGAAGGCGTGCCCTACTACCTGGATTGAGAGGTCGAGGAACGATCATGGGAATCCACCACCATCGGTTCATCGGCTTGCCGGCCCTCGTGGCCGTGGCGTGCTGCGCCGCGCTGGGCTGCAACTTCACCCCCGACGGCTCGAGCGTCGGCGACGACGACGACTCGGCCGACCTCGAGGGCGCGAGCATCTACGACCTGCACGCGGGCGTCTACGAGGAGGGCGACTACCTCACGTTCGTCGCCAAGATCGTCACCACGCCCCGCGGTGAGAGCGGCTTCTACGTGCAGGAGCCCGAGGGGGGCCAGTACAGCGGCCTGTACGTCTACACCTACGACGAGGCCCTGTGTGAGTGTGACATCGAGCCGGGCAACGTGGTCACCGTCAGCGGCAGCTACTCCGAGTGGCACTACGACAGCGACCAGGACGGCACGATGACGGAGATCACGCTGACCACGGCGCAGGACTTCGAGCTGCTGACCCGCACCGACGTGCCCGAGCCGGAGCAGGTCACGATCGACGACGTGTCCTACGCCAACGCCGAACCCTGGGAGGGGGTGCTGGTGGAGGTGCAGACACCCCTGACCGTCACCGCCGGCGTGGACAGCTACGGCCAGTGGGAGGTGGACGGCCTCGCGGTGGACGGCTTCTTCTACGACGCCGACCCCGAGGTGGGCGCCACGGTCAACAGGCTCGTGGGCGTGATCGACTACAGCTTCTGGAGCTACCACATCCTGCCGCGCGACGCCGAGGACGTGCTCTTCGGCGAGGTGGGACCCGCCGAGATCGTCACCATCCCCGAGATCCAGCAGGGCGACGTCGAGTCCGGCCGCATCCAGCTGGTGGAGGTGGTCGTCTCCTCTCCCCTGACCGTGGGCTACGACGGCTGCGACCGCGTCGGGTTCTTCGTGCAGGACGCGGCAGGGGGCGAGTACAGCGGCATCTACGTGGAGTTCTTCACCGCGGACATCCCCGACATGGCCGTGACCGTGGGCGACGTGGTCACCCTCACCGGCACGTACTCCGAGTCCTTCGACATGAGCCTGGTCTCGCTGGCCTCGGCAGAGGACTTCGAGGTGGTCACGACCGGCGGCGCCGGCCCGGACCCGCTGCTCGTCCAGGACATCTGCTCGCTGGACGACGACGGCCTCGAGGCCCTCGAGGGCGTGCTGATCCAGGTCCAGCAGGTGACCGTCACCAGCGAGAACCCCGACGCCACCGACTACGGCGAGTTCGAGGTCGAGGGCTGTCTGCGCGTCGACGATCTGTTCATGAACACCAGCTGCGAGGGGACCACGGCCACGCCCGAGCCCCCGCTGGACCAGGCCATCGAGTCCATCACCGGCCTGATGCACTACAACTACAGCAACTTCAAGCTCGAGCCCCGGTACGCCGAGGACTTCGCGGGCTGGACCCCCTAATTCCGGGAACGAAGAAGCGGAGCTGACATGCGAGCTGCCACGAATCTGAGCCTTCTCATCACCGCCATCGGTGTCCTGTGCCTGCCGGCCATCCCGGCCGCGGCCGGGTCGTTCATGGACACCACGATCACCGGCTACTTCGGGGACGACAACCTGCTGGCCGGTCCCGAGGAGTTCTCCCCCTCGCCGGGCTTCTCCAACGCCTATCCGGAGCTGTTCTTCGAGGGCCTCGAGTCCGAGAAGACCGTGGCGGTCACCGAGACCCACCTGGTGCTCTACAAGATGATGCCCGGCTTCATCCAGGGCCTGCAGACCGAGGCGGCCATGGTGCTGGAGTTCGAGGTCTTCCGTGATCCCGACAACGGGCAGGTGGGGCCGTCGATCAGCCAGATCGACTCGTCCATCCGGGACGACGGATCGTACCTCAAGATCACGGGGTTCTTCGACCGCGAGGCCATGGTCGGCCCCAACCTCGCGTTCACCCTGTTCCCCTTCGACTCGCAGCGCTTCCTGCTGGGCTTCTCCTACGATCTGACCTGGGGCGGCGAGCGCATCTTCCCCACCAACTACGGTCCGGTCCCGGGGTTCAAGCTCAACCTGGACCTGGACGAGGTCTACTTCTTCTTCGGCGCCAAGAGCCAGCCCCGCATGCAGCAGTACTACGACAACCAGATCGAGAACCAGTACGGGTTGCTCTGGGGTGGTGGGCTGCGGGTCGGCCCCTTCTTCTTCGACGCCAACGGCGGGTTCTTCGACCGCGGCCACTTCGACATCCAGCAGCACCTGGAGAACACCATCCAGGCGGCGGGCGGCTCCGCCCAGATCGGCCTGGACTTCGGCGACGAGATCGGCCAGTCGGTGGACTTCCGCCTGTACCAGAACGACCCCGACGCCCGCGACACCGCGCACGAGCAGATCGAGTACACCGAGGGCGTGCACTTCCACGTGGCCACCGAGTTCTCGGCCATCGGCCAGACCGCCATCGACTTCGAGGAGTCGGCCGACACCACCAACTCCTGGGCCACCGCCGGCGACGTGAACATCGCCCTGCGCCTCAACCGCTTCCGCATCCACGGCGACGTGGTGTACCGCAGCGTCAACTTCCTGGTGTTCAACACCCCCGGGCTGATCCCCTACTACACCCTGTCCGACGCCCTGGAGACGCAGCCCCAGTTCTACGGCGCCGTGGGGGTGGACTACTTCTTCCAGAAGGCCCACCTCACCCCGGGCGTCATCTTCGGCCTGATGCAGCCCGCCGCCGCCACCGGCGGCCCCGACCTGGTCGGCCAGTTCGACGGCACGGTGGTGGTCCGCGACGCCAGCGACCTGGAGTTCCTGCCTGCGGGCGAGGGCCCCTTCACCATCATCTCCACCAAGGCGACCCTGCGGTGGGACCTCTCCTCCATGCTGTCGGTGATGGCCGAGGTCAGCTACACCCTGGACTACAACCAGTCCAAGACCACGGGCGAGGACGCGGGCAACCAGGTGCGTGTGCTCGACGAGGAGCGCGCCAAGCAGCTCGGCCTCAACTTCCTGGTCCAGGCGGCGTTCTAGGTCACACGGAGGTCGATTGCCCGGCTGGCGCCCAAAGCTGCCACGTCGCTGGTTGCTCAGGGCGCTGAGGGCGCAGCGGTTCGCGGGGAGGACGGCGGGGGAGTTCAACGTCCAGGTCCAGCGGGCCGAGCTGACGTTCCTGATGATCATGGCGGTGCTGATCGGTCTGCTGGCCGGCGGCGGGGCGATCGCGTTCCGGCACCTCATCCGGGCCTCCCAGGGGGCCTTCTTCTTCACCCTGGACGGCGGCATCGAGGCGGTGGCGTCGCTGCCGTGGTACCTGAAGCTGGCGATCCCGGCGCTGGGGGGCCTGCTGGTGGGGCCCATCGTCGCCAGGCTGGCCTCGGAGACGCGGGGCAGCGGCGTGCCGGAGGTGATGGAGGCGGGGGCGCTCAAGGGGGGCGTGCTGCGGGCGCGGGTTGTGGTGCTCAAGGCGCTGGCCGCGGCGCTGACCATCGGCTCGGGCGGGTCGGCGGGCCGTGAGGGGCCGATCATCCACATCGGCTCGGCCCTGGGATCGGTGCTGGGCCAGGTGATCGCCGTCAACCCGCGGCACATGCGCACCTTCGTGGCCTGCGGCGCGGCGGCGGGCATCGCCGCGACCTTCAACGCCCCCATCGCCGGCGCCCTGTTCGCCGTGGAGGTGCTGCTGGGCGAGTTCGCGGTGCTCCAGTTCAGCCCCATCGTCATCTCGTCGGTGACCGCCACGGTGCTCTCGCGCCACTTCCTCGGCGACAGCCCCGCCTTCGCGGTCCCCCAGTACGAGCTCCTGCGCGCGGGCGAGTTCCTTCCGTACACGGTGCTGGGCGTGCTGGCCGGCCTGCTGGCCGCGCTGTTCATCGTCATGGTCTACCGCACCCAGGACCTGATGAAGGCCCTGCCCGTACCGCCGTGGTGCCGCCCTGCGGTGGGCGGCCTGGCGGTCGGGGCCATCGCCATCGTCGCGCCCCAGGTGATGGGAGTGGGCTACGGCACCCTGGACGCCGCCCTGTGGGGGCTGGCGCCGCTGGGGCTGCTGGTCCTGTTGATCCCGGCGAAGATGGTGGCCACGTCGGCGACCCTCGGCAGCGGTGGATCCGGGGGGATCTTCGCGCCGTCGCTGTTCGTGGGGGCCATGCTCGGCGGCGCGGTGGGGTACGCCGCGGGCCACTGGATGCCGGGGGTCGCCGGCCCCGGCGCGTACGCCCTCGTGGGCATGGGGGCGATGGTCGCGGGCACCACCTTCGGCCCCATCAGCGCCATCCTGATCATCTTCGAGCTCACCGGCGACTACCTCATCATCCCGCCGCTGATGGTGGCGTGCATCCTGTCGGTGATGATCTCGAGCTGGCTGCAGCCCCACTCCATGTACACCAAGAAGCTGGCCAAGCGGGGCATCGACCTGCACGCCCGCAAGGACGTGAATCTCCTGCGATCCATGTCCGTGCAGGACGTGCTCGATCCCAGCCCGGCTCGCATCCCGGCCACGACCACCGTGCACGACGTGGTGCACCGGATGCTGCACAGCGCCCACGGTGACTTCTTCGTCGTGGACGCGGACGGCCGCCTGGTCGGCGCGCTGTCGCTGGTGGACATGCGCGAGCTGATCAACCATCCGGACACCCCCGACGATCTCACCGCCGGCGACATGGCGCACGGCGATCCGCCCACCGTGCGGCCCAACGCCAACCTCGACCTGGTGATGCACCTCTTCGGCCAGCACGACGAGGACGAGATCGCCGTGGTGGATCGCGCGAACCTGCTGCTGGGTTCGGTACGCCGCAAGCACGTGATCGAGGTCTACAACCGCGAGATCTTCCAGCGGGACCTCAGCGGCGGGTTCCACTCGATCCTCTCGGAGGTCGAGCCCGAGCACGACGTGGACCTGCTGGCGGGGTACCGCCTCGTGGAGGTCCCCGCCCCGTTCGCCTTCGTGGGCAAGACCCTGCGACAGGTGCGCGTGCGCGCCCGCTACAACGTGGAGATCATCCTCATCCGCAAGCCCGAGCCGGACGCCGGGGACATCGAGGCCCGCCCGGGGGCGTTCCCGCACCCGAACTACGAGATGGAGGCCGGCGACGCGCTGCTGATGATGGGCACGCGCGAGGACATCCGCCGCTTCCGCGACGCGCTGCCGCCCCACCCGCCCCGCGGCCCCGGCGAGGGCGGCGGATGATCCACCCCCTCCGCTGGACCGGCGAGGCCTTCAGGCGCGCGTTCGAGGCGCTGCGCAACCTGCTGCGCTTCGGCTGGCGCATGGCCCGCCTGCGCGGCGAACTCGAGGCCGGCGACGGGACCGCCCGCAACCCCCTGCTGGTCCAGATCAAGGTCACCAACCGCTGCAACATGCGATGCCGCATGTGCGGCCAGTGGGGCGAGACCGGCTACCACCGGGACCACGAGGGCAAGCAGACCATCCCCATCGCCACGGCGAAGCGGTTCGTCGACCAGGTGGCGCCCCTGGGCGTCGACATGACCCTGTGGGGCGGCGAGCCGCTGGTCTACCCCCACCTCGACGAGCTGCTGGCCCACTGCCGGGACCGCCGCGTCCCCGTGGGGATCATCACCAACGGCCTGACGCTGGAACAGCACGCCGAGGTGCTGGTCCGCCACCGGGCCAAGGACCTGATCGTCTCCCTGGACGGCCCGCCCGCCGTGCACGACCGGGTCCGGGGCATCGAGGGCGCCTTCGACCGCACCATCGCCGGCATGCGCGAGGTCGCGCGGCAGCGCCGCGAGCGCGGCGTGGTGCGGCCCCGGTTCCGGGTCTCCAACGTGGTCTCCGAGGACACGTGGCCGTACCTCGAGGAGCTGTACGACCGCCTCGCCGAGGAGGACCTGGGCATCCTGCACGTGGTGAGCACCCTGCGCTGGTGGACCGACGACGCCACCGGGGAGGCCTACGAGCGCGCCATGGGCGAGGCCTTCGAGTGCTCGGCGCCCTCGTGGCGCGGCTTCCGCGTGGAGCCGCCACTGGACATCGACACCGACGAACTCGCCCACACCTTCGAGCGGGTCAGGGCCAAGCGCTACCCCTTCAAGGTGGTGCTCCACCCCCGGCTGACCCCGGAGCAGGTGGCCGTGTTCTTCGCCAACACCTCCATCTCCTTCGGCCGCGAGACCTGCCTGTCGCCGTGGGTGTACGTGCTGCTACTGCCCAGCGGGGAGCTGACGTTCTGCCCCGACTTCCCCGACTACCGCATCGGCTCCATCGACGACGCCGACCTGCTGCAGCTGTGGAACGGCGAGCGAGCGCGGACCTTCCGCCAGCGCATTCTCCGCGGTTTGCTCCCCATCTGTCCGCGCTGTTGCGGTATGTACACCACGGGCACACCATGGCGGCTCAAGCGCCCCCAGGCGACGCCCGAGGTGGAGGGTCCATGAACGCCGAACTCCCGGTCCCGTCCGAGGCCGGCCCGCCCGCGGGCGCCCCGACGTGCCCCGTGTGCGGGGGCGAGTCGCGCAAGCGCTACACCCTGACCGACCGCTACTGGGAGCAGCCGGGCGAGTGGGACCTGTTCGGCTGCCGCGCCTGCGGCCACGCCTTCATCTGGCCCGTCCCGTCGGACCTGGGCGATTTCTACGAGCACTGGTACACCGGCGCGGGCTGGGACAAGGTGCGGGAGCTGCAGTCGGGCGCCGGCATGCGCTTCCTGCACCAGATGCGCCTCAAGCGCCTCAAGCAGTACGCGAACCTCAACATCCGCTCCGAGGTGCTCGACGTGGGCTGCGGCCAGGGCATCTTCCTCGAGGAGGTACGCCGCGCCTTCGGCTGCGCCATCGCCGGGTGCGACACCAACGACGTGGGCCTGCAGGACATGAGCCCCGAGCCGCGACGGGCCATCGACTTCCGCAAGGGGGAGCTGCACGAGGCGGACTTCCCCGACGACCACTACGACATGGTCGTGGCGCTGCACGTGCTCGAGCACATCCCCGACGCCGCGGCGCTGGTGAAGCAGGCCTGGTCCAAGGTCAAGCCGGGCGGGATCCTGGCCATCGAGGTCCCCCACTTCGGCTCCATGGTGCGGCGCCTCTCCGGACGCTACTGGACCGCCCTCGAGGCGCCGTACCACGTCCACGACTTCACCCTGGACTCGCTGCAGCGGGTGATGGCGGCCGCGGGGCTGCCCGCGCCCACCTACATCCGCACGGTCCCCCTGTTCCCGGAGATGACCAGCGTCTGGGTGATGCTGTTCAAGCGCCTGCTGCTGGGTGACAGCTGGGTGCGCAAGGTGATCCGCGTTCTGTTCTGGATCGCCATGTGGTTCACGATGATCCCCTTCGACATCTTCGCCGCCCTGGTGCTGACCCGCGTCAAGCTCGGGGGGTCGATCCTGGCGGTGGCCACCAAGCCGCAGAGCTCCTGAGGATCCCGGACCCGACCCATGGACGAGACCCAGCGCCACTTCCGCCAACCCCACTGGATCGGGTTCCGCTTCGGCGCCTACCTGGTGGGCGTGGAGTGCCTGATCGTCCTGCTGCCGGTGATGTACAAGCTGCACCAGTCCGGCCTGTCGCTGGCCCTGGGGCTGAGCGTGGCCGTTTACGTGGGTGTGTTCGCCGGCCTGGCGTGGGCGGTTGATGGTGCCATTCGTTTCGTTTTTCGCTTTTTCTCCCGGTCCCCATCTGACACGGACGAGAGCGATGCCTGTGGTGCCATTCGTTTCGTTTTTCGCTTTTTCTCCCGGTCCCCATCTGACACGGAC
>CAZLEO010000127.1:0-25972 GCA_964558555.1 uncultured Rickettsiales bacterium
GCCGGAGCGGATCGAGCTGGCCCGGGCATTCGGCGCGGACCACGCGCACGTCGTCGGTGATCTGGCCGAGGCGGGCACGTCCGTCCACGAGCTGCTGCTGGAGGAGACCGGCGGGACGGGCGTCGACGTCCACGTCGAGGCCGCCGGCGCGGCGCGCGCCACGTTCCCCGAGATCGAGGCCAGCATGGCCCCGACCGGCAAGGTCGTCTACCTCGGCCGCACCGGCGAGCACGCCCGCATCCACGCCGACGTCCTCGTCACCGGCGCCAACGCCCTCGTCGGCTCCCGCGGGCACGCCGGCCACGGCATCTACCCCGCCCTCATCCGCCTCGCCGCCCGCGGCATGCTCGACCTGCGCCCCATGATCACCGCGCGCTTCCCCCTCGCGGACACCCTCGAGGCGCTGCAGCAGTCCCGCACCCGCGCGGACGGGAAGATCGTGATCACGTACTAGGCGGTCTCAGGAACCCTGTTCGCCCCTGTGCACATCCGGCTCGATGTAGATCACCCGGGCGATGGGGATCTCCGCCCGCAGCTGCGACTCCAGCGCGTCGATCGCCTCTGCGACCGCCTCGATGCTCAGGCCGGGGTCGAACTCGACCTTGACCCCCACGAGGAGCTCCTCGGGGCCGAGGTGCTGGGTGCGCATGTGGATGACCCGCCGGACGGTCCGGGCCCCCTCGAGGATCGCGACCAGCTCGTCGCGGACGTGGGGGTGGGCGGCCTCTCCCAGCAGCAGACTGCGCATCTCCCTCGCGAGGACGGCGGCGATCACCCCCAGGAGGACGCCGATGGCGATGCTCCCTGCGGCGTCGAACCGGGGGTCGCCGGTCACGATGGCGAGGCCCACGCCGGTGAGGGCGAAGACCAGGCCCACGAGGGCGCCGAGGTCCTCGAGCAGGACCACCGGGAGCTCGGGGATCTTGGAGTGCTGGATGAAGTCCCACCAGGAGAGCTCTCCCCGAGCCCGGTTCGACTCCCTGATCGCCACGCGGAAGGACACGGATTCCAGCCCGATCGCGACGACGAGGATGCCGATGGCCCACTCGGCGGACGCCAGCTCGTGGGGGTGCAGCAGCTTGGAGATGCCCTCGTAGATGGCGAACACCGAACCCAGGGTGAACAGCACCATCGCGACGATGAAGGACCAGAAGTACCTCTCGCGACCGTACCCGAACGGGTGCTCCCGCGTCGCCTCGCGCTGGGCAAGCCGGGAACCCAGGAGCAGCAGTCCCTGGTTCGCGGTGTCGGCGAACGAGTGGATCGCCTCGGCGAGCATCGAGGCCGCGCCGGTGAACACGAAGCCGATGACCTTGGCGATGGCGATTCCGAGGTTGGCGAGGAAGGCCGCAACGATCGCCCGCTTGCTGCCGCTTGCGCTCATGAGTCGTTCTCCCGGGATCCCGGATACTAGCCGCAAGCAGCCTCCCACACCAGCGAGGGGGGCCCGAACGATTGACGTGGCCGTTTTTTCGCGGGATGACAGGGGGTCCACCGGTTTGACAGGTCTCGGGTGCGCGGTTAACCTTGATCCGACGTTTCTGTGCCGTCATCCAGCCACGTAGAGCGCGTGCCCGCAGACGGATCTAGTACTGAACGAGGAGCTGGCGCGACCATGGGCAAGGCCATTGGAATCGATCTAGGAACGACCAATTCCTGTGCAGCCGTAATCGAGAACAACCAGCCCAAGATCATCATGTACAAGGGCGGGAACTACACGATCCCGTCCCTGTTCGCCATCGATGACAGCGGCAAGACGCTGGTTGGCCACGATGCGAAGAAACAGGCGCTGGCCAATCCGGCCGCCACCGTGCTGGGGGCGAAGCGACTGCTCGGGCGGAACTTCCACAGCAAGGCCGTGGAGAAGATCCGGCAGGTCTTCACCTACGACATGGTGGAGGACGACGCCGGCGACGTCCTGATCAAGGTCAAGGACAAGGTCTTCACCCTCGAGCAGATCTCCGCCGAGATCCTCCGCAAGATCAAGGAGGTCGCCGAGGAGTACCTCAAGGACGACGTCACCCACGCGGTGATCACGGTCCCGGCGTACTTCAACGACCGGCAGCGGCAGGCCGTCCGCAAGGCGGGCCTGCTGGCCGATCTGAAGGTGCTGCGCATCCTCAACGAGCCCACTGCGGCGGCCCTGGCCTACGGCCTGGGGCGCAACCTGCGCCAGTGCCTGGCCGTGTACGACCTCGGCGGCGGCACCTTCGACATCTCCGTGATCGACATCCACGACAAGGTGTTCGAGGTGATCGCCACGGGCGGTGACACCTTCCTCGGTGGTGTGGACTTCGACGACCGCGTCATGGGCCACATCATGGAGAGCTTCCAGGAGAAGCACGGCATCGACCTGAGCCTGGACCGCGTCGCGGTGCAGCGCATCCGGGACGTGGCCGAGCGGGCGAAGATCAACCTCTCGTCCACCCTCAACGCCCAGATCCAGATCCCGTTCGTGGCCCGCGGCCCCAAGGGTATCCTCAACGTGGATCAGACCCTGACCCGCGAGGAGCTCGAGGGCCTCGTCGGCGACCTCGTCAACCGCACCGTGGGCGTGTGCGAGGCCATCATGGAGGAGGCCAAGCGCTCCCCCAAGCAGATCGACGAGGTGCTGCTGGTCGGCGGCCAGAGCCGCATGCCCATGGTGCAGCAGAAGGTGATCGAGTACTTCGGCAAGCCCCCGTGCAAGGGCGTCCACCCGGACGAGGCCGTGGCCGTGGGCGCGGCCATCATGGCCTACTCCCTCACCCACGCCTCGGCCCGCAAGGTGACCCTGCTGGACGTGCTGCCGATCCCCATCGGCATCGCCAAGGTGGACGGCTCGTTCCTCAAGCTGTTCGAACGCAACAGCGAGATCCCGGCCTACAAGGCGCTGACGTTGACCAACTCCAAGGACAACCAGCGCTCCATCATGCTCAAGATCTACCAGGGCGTGCACACGGTCGCGACCAAGAACGAGCTCCTGGGGACCTTCGTGTTCAGCCCCATCCGGCAGGACAAGAAGGGCGCGGTCAAGGTGGAGGTCATCTTCCACATCGACAGCGAGGGCATGCTCAACCTGTCGGCCAAGGACAAGCACACCGGCCAGCAGGTCAAGGCCGCCGTCAAGCTCAAGGACGGCTCGCGCAAGGAGCGTATCCAGCTCACGACCTCCACCAAGGGAGGGCGCGTGGACAAGGGCTCGAAGGGCAAGGCTGCCGGTGCGCCGGACCGACCCAAGCCCGCTGCCAGACCCGCTCCCAAGCCAGCGCCCAGGCCCGATCCCAAGCCCGCGCCCACGCCGGACGTGTCCAAGCCCGAGGACGTCACCCGCGTCAGCCGGCGCCCCGACATGGGCGCGGCCGCCACGCCGCCGCCCAAACCGGCCGAGCCGGTGCAGCCGCCGAAGCCGGCCGAGCCGGACCAGCCCGAACCGAAGATCCGCCCCGCGACGCGACCCGAATCCGAGACCGCGCCCGGAGCCCCTGGCGCCCCGTCCGAGGAGATGAAGGTCGCCCCCTCCGAGCCCAGCCCCAAGGCCGAGGCTCCGGCCACGGCCAAGCCCGACAAGGGCCTCTGGGGCCGCTTCGTCGACTGGCTGCTCGGCCGCTAGCGAACCCCTCCCATGTCCCCCACGACGCCGTCCCTGGACAACGTGCGCATCGTGCTGGTGCGCCCGGCCAGCGAGGGCAACGTGGGGGCCGCGGCGCGCGCCATGCTCAACATGGGCCTGCGCGACCTGTGGCTGGTGGACCCCAAGCTGGACCGTTACGACCCCATCCGCTGGATGGCCCACGGCGCCGAGGAGGTGGTGGAGAGCATCCGCACGGTGGACACGGTGGCCGAGGCCGTGGCCGACACCACCGTGGTCATGGCCACCACCGGCCGCAAGCGGCGCTGGCGGAGCTGGCCGATCAAGGACCCCACCGAGGCCGCCGGCGTCCTGCTCGAGGGGGCCGCGTCGTCCCGCGTCGCCGTGGTCTTCGGCCCCGAGGACAAGGGGCTGAGCAACACCGACCTGTCCGCCTGCACCCACCTGGCCCGCATCCCCACCGATGCCGCGCAGACATCGCTCAACCTCGCCCAGGCCGTGCTGCTGATGGCCTGGGAGCTGCGACGCCTGTTGCTCGCCGAGGCGTACCCCCTCCCCGCCCGCACCCGGGTCCCGGCCACCTCCGACCAGGTGGACGGCACCATCGATCAGCTCACACAGGTGCTGTACCGGGTGGGCTTCTTCCTGGGGCGCAACGAGCTGCAGGTGCGCACCACCGCCCGCCAGGTGCTGACGCGCACGGCGCTGACGCGGGAGGAGATCGGTTTTCTGCGGGGGGCGCTGCGCAAGCTGTCGTGGGGCCTGGACAACCCCGACAAGCTCTACGACTGACCGAGCTCCACGTGGGACAGGTCCACGAGCTCGATGCCGGCCTTGCGCGAGTACTCCCAGATACGATCGTCCCGGTAGAACTCGCCGAAGCAGATGCGGTCGAGGCCGGCGTTGGCGATGAGCTTGAAGCAGTTCCAGCACGGTGACGCGGTCACGTAGATGCTCGCGCCCTCGATGCGCACGCCGTTGCGGGCCGCCTGGACGATGGCGTTGGCCTCGGCGTGCACCGTCCGCACGCAGTGGCCGTCGTCCATCATGTGCCCCTCCTCGTCGCAGTGGCCGAGGCCGCGGATGGAGCCGTTGTAGCCGGTGGACAGGATCGTGCGGTCGCGCACGATCACGGCGCCCACGTGCTTGCGGTCGCACGTGGCGCGGGTGGCCACCTGCAGCGCGATGGCCATGAAGTACTCGTCCCAGGTGGCGCGGTCGTTCACCGTCGGTCCCCCAGCAGCCGCTCGCGGATCATCTCGATGGGGATGCTGCCCTCCCCCAGTACGAGGTCGTGGAATCCGGCGTCGTCCACGTCCAGCTGTCGTCTCACGTCGTCGCGCAGCGCTTCGATCAGGTGTTTGCCCAGCAGGTAGCTCAGCTGGTACGTGGGGCTGGTGGTGTAGCGGCGCACCTCGGCGGCGGCGCCGTCGGGGTTCATGCCCACCTCGTCCACCAGCATGGCCGCGGCCCGTTGCGGCGAGAGGTGTCCGCGCGACAGACCCACGTCCGCCAGGACGCGCACGGCGCGGAACAGCTGGTCCTCCACCATCCAGAAACGGCTCGAGGGGCTGTCCATGAACCCGTGGTCCTTGAGCATCTCCTCACAGTAATGGGCCCAGCCCTCGACCAGATCCAGGCCGAAGCGCCCCGCACCGTCCGAGGGGAAGCCGATGAACGGGTTGTTGCGGTAGACGCTGCACTGGCGGTGGGCGGACACGTGCTGCAGGTGGTGCCCGGGGTACCCCTCGTGCACGGCGATCCCGGAGAAGCGCGCCTCGCACAGCCCCATCATCTCGCCGTCCGCGGGCGGGGTCACGAGGTAGACGCTGCGCTGGAACGGGGTGAGCACCGCCGCTTGCAGCATGGCGGCGAAGGGGATGATCGGCACGAAGAAGTCCGGGGTCTGCAGGACCGTCAACTCCTCCTCGTCGGGCATGGGCGCCAGGCCCTGCTCGGCGACGAAGGCCCGGGACCTCTCCACCAGGCGTACGACCTGGGCCACCGCGGCGTCGAAGTCTGCGGGGCGATCCACGCTGGCGATGCGGCGCGCCTCGTCCACGTCGCCGTCCGGCGTGAGCTCCCGTGCCAGGCGGTCGCGCCGGCGCCGGAAGGTGTGCAGGTATTCCTCGCCCAGCGCCTCGATCTGGGCGGCGTCCAGGCCCAGCCGCTTCAACTCCAGCAGCCGGTCGAACTGCTCGTCCGTCAGCACCCACAGCCCCGCCCCTCGGGGCGGTGTGGAGTCCAGCCAGGCCCGGTAGCCTTCCACCGCGTCCGCGGCGGTCCGCGCGGCGCGCTCCACGTCACCGGCCAGGCCGGCGCCCACGCGCTGCGACGCCTGCTCGGCGAGGCTGTGCCACAACCCGGCCATGCGCCCGCAGACCCGCAGGGCGATGTCGGCCCAGGTCTCGTCGAGCACCGTCAGCTGGGACCGGACCCCGTCGAGGTAGCGCGGCACGTCCCGGAGGCGGCCCAGCAGGTCCTCGAAGCGCTCATCCTCCGACTCGCGGTACTCGGCGAGCAGCACGAAGAACAGCTCGCCCAGCGGGCTCACCGCGTCGGGGTTGTGACGCCAGCGGCGCAGGTCCTCGTGCAGGAAGGCGTGGAGCTCGAAGTGGGCGGCGAAGGCGTCGATGTCCAGCCGTTCGGCCTTGGTGAGTTCGTCGCGGTCGAGGGACCGCAGGTCGGTCAACCAGTCGCGGTAGACGTTCATCCGCGCGCGGATGCCGTCTGGCCCCATCGCGGGCAGGCCGCGGGTGCCCTCCACCCCCAGGAAGATCCCGGTCTCGGGGGAGACGCGCACCAGCCGCGCGATGTGATCGCGGGTGATGCGCTGCAGTCGCGCCGTGGCCGGCTTCGGGGCCAAGGGACCTCCAGGAGCGAACACCTTGCGCCACCGTGCCGGCGACGTCAAGGCGCGCGCGAGAGGTCTGGGAGCCTGTCGGCCATGGGGCTCCGAAGCGAAAATTCGACAGGTGCGTCAGATTCGGCCGACCGGAGAGGGAGAATATCGGGCTATCTGCGACCGATGAGGGCGGTCGAAGATGGCGTGCATGGCGGATTTGCAGCCGGAGTGGCCATGGCCGACAGGCTCCTACTCGTCGTACAGCGAATCGATCAGCGACTCGTACTGGGCGGCGACCTTCTGGCGGCGCAGCTTCAGCGAGTGGCTCAGGGTGCCCTCGCCGATGGACAGGGGCCTGGGCACGATGGCGAAGCGCCGCACCTGCTCGAAGGGCGCCAGCCGGCGGTTGGCGATGTCGATCTCCGTCTGCACCTGCTCGATGACGGCCGGGTGCGTGGACAGGCCCTCGAGGTCATCGGGGTCCAGCCCGATCCGCGTGGCCAGGGATCGCGCCCGCGGCTCCGGTAGATCCACCAGCGAGACGACGTAGCGGCGGCGGTCGCCGAACACCATGGCCTCGCGTATCCAGGGGCTCATCTTCAGCGCCGCCTCCACGTACTGGGGCGCCACGTTCTTGGCCCCGGACGTGATGATCAGGTCCTTGACCCGGCCGGTGATGATCAGCCGGCCCTCGCTGTCGATCCAGCCGGTGTCCCCCGTGCGGAACCAGCCCGCCTCGTCGAACACCTCGGCCGTGTCCTCGGGCAGGCCGTGGTACTCGCGGAAGACGCTGTCGCCGCGGATCAGCACCTCGCCGCCCGGGGCGATGCGGATGCGCATCCCCGGGATGGGGTGTCCGACCGAGCCGATGCGGTTGTCCTCGAGGCGCCCCAGGGTGGCCGCGGCCGCGGTCTCGGTGAGGCCGTAGCCCTCGAGCAGCTCGATGCCCACCACCCGGAAGAACTCGGCGATGGACGGGTGCAGCGGGGCGCCGCCGGAGACGGCGAACCGCATGCGGCCGCCGAAGGAGTCGCGGAAGTGGGTGAACACCGCCTTGTCCGACACCCGCTCCAGCAGCCTCGACGACAGGGCGTCGCGGCTGTCGCCCGACGAACGGATGCGCGCGAGGCCGCGCGAGAGGCTGTCCTGGAACAGCATCCGCCGCACCGGGCTGAGCTCGCGATAGCGCTGCACCAGGGCCCGGTAGATGCGCTCGTACACCAGCGGGACGCCGAGGATGAAGGTCGGCTTGACCTCCAGCAGCACCTCCTCGAGGCGGTCGATGCGCTTGGCGTAGGCCGTGCTGACCCCGGTCTGCAGCGGCAGGAACTGGCCGATGCGGCCGTAGATGTGGCTCAGGGGCAGGAACAGGACGGTGACGTCGGTGTCGTCCACCCCCATGGCGTCGGCGATGCCCTGCACGGCGCTGAGCAGGTTGTGGTGCGTCAGCACGACCCCCTTGGGCATGCCCGTGGCGCCGGACGTGTACACGTAGGTGGCCTCGTCCTCGCGCCGGATCCCCTCCACCGACCGCGTCACCAGATCGGGGTTGCGCCGCAGGAACCGCCGGCCCCGCCGCGCCAGGTTCTCCAGCGACTGCACCGACGGGTGCTCCTCCAGCGCCAGGCGGTCCATCACCACGATGCCCTGCAGCGATCGCATGCGCTCCATGGCGCTCAGGGCCATCTCCAGGCGGGCCTCGTTGTCCACGACGAGGAAGCGCGCCTGGCAGTTGTTGACGATGTACGTCAGCTGGCCGGTGGTGGAGGTGTGGTACACGGGCACCGTCACCGCGCCCGCGCTGAGTATCCCGTAGTCGCACAGGGTCCAGCTGGCCCGGGTGGCCGCGAAGACCGCGACCCGATCGCCGTGGCGCAGACCCATGTCCACCAGACCGGCGCAGATCTCCGCGGTCTGGTGCGCCACCTCGCTCCACGTGAGGATCCCCCAGCGATCGAGGTTCTTGCGGTGCCGCATGGCGATGGCCGGCCCCCAGCGGCGGGCCGCGCGTTGCAGAAGATCGGGGATGGATTGGACCGACGAGGACACCGAACGAGCTCTCCTGGTGGCGATGCCGAAGGATACCGCGTTTGATTCCATACGTCGCCTTTGGCGACAATAGCGGCGGAGTCCACAGCAACATGAGCGGCCAGTTCCTCGACAAGTACGAGATCCTCGACAAGGTCGGGGAAGGCGGTATGGCGACGGTCTACAAGGGCGTCCACCGGCCGCTGAAGCGCGAAGTGGCCATCAAGATCCTGCACTCGCACCTGTCCGACAACACCAAGGATCGCGGCCGCAAGAACCGCACCCGCTTCGAGCGCGAGGCCAGGGCCATCGAGTCCCTGGACTGTCCCAACATCCCCGAGATCTACGACTTCTCGGGCCCCGAAGCCGAACAGTGCTTCATCATCACCGAGTTCATCAACGGCCCCACGCTCGCCGCGTTCGTCGACGAGGTCCGTCGCATCCCCAGCGAGCCCGCGGCGCTCATCGGCATCCAGATCTGCACGGCGCTGATCTGCGCCCACGACAGCGGCATCATCCACCGGGACATCAAGCCCGAGAACATCATGATGGACAGCGACGGGTGCGTGAAGCTGATGGACTTCGGCATCGCCCGCGTGCTGGACGAGTCCCACGTGACCCTCACCGGCGCCCTGGTGGGATCGCCGGCGTTCATGTCCCCGGAGCAGGCCCTGGACCGCGAGGTGGACGGCCGCTCCGATCTGTTCAGCCTCGGCACCCTGCTGTACCTCATGGTCACCGGCGAGATGCCCTTCCGCGGCGGCAACCCCTCCATCGTGCTCAAGGGCATCATCGAGGGGAACTACGAGGACCCCCTCGACCTGACGCCGGACATCCACCCCCACCTGGCCCGGGTCATCGACCGCTGCCTGAGCACCATCCCCGAGGAGCGCCCGCCCAGCGCCGAGGCGGTGCGCGAGGAGCTCCACAACGCGCTGTGGGCGTCCGGCCTCGACCCGGACGATCCCGGCGAGCTGTGGGGCCTGTCGGCGTACTTCACGGACCCCATCGACTACGCCGAGCGCCTGCAGCACCACCTCGTCCCGAGCCTGATCCGCCGCGGCCGCGAGCTCATCGAGGCCCGGGAGCCCACCGAGGCCCTGCACCTGCTCAACCGGGTGCTCACCCTCGACGACGGCAACGCCGAGGTCATCGATCTCATCGGCCGCATGGGTGGCGAGCCCGAGAAGGCGCCGTCGAACTGGTGGCTGTACGGGGCGCTGGTGCTGATCATCGGCGCGGTGGGCTTCGGGCTGTGGTGGCAGCTGTTGCGCGTGCCGGTCGTGGTGGCCCACGGGGGCGAGGAGACCGCCGAGGCCGCCACCGCAGAGCCAATCACCCCGACGCCGCTGGACGCCCTGACCGGTGGGTTCGGGGAGCTGCCAGAGGAGATCACACCCGAGGAGATCACACCCGAGGAGATCACCGATACGTCGGACCGCCCCGAGGAGATCACACCCGAGGAGATCACCGATACGTCGGACCGGCCCGAGGAGATCACCGATACGTCGGACCGGCCCGAGGAGATCACCGAGGCTGTGGACGAGGAGGGCACCGGCGAGGAGGGGGACGCCGACACGTCCGTGGAGCCGATCACCGAGGCCGAGGCACCCAGGCCGCTGGGCATGGATGGTGGCCGGGCGAGGCTCAAGATCCAGACGCCGAACGCGGCCGGCACCAAGCTGTACTACCGCTATCGGGAAGGCGGACAGGCGCACCTGCTCCAGGAGGAGGCCGCGATTGCCGAGTGGCACGACATCAACTCCGGCCGGATCCAGGTCTGGGTGGAGGGGGCGTTCCACCGCACGCGCAGTGAGGTGCTGGAGATCAAGCCGGGCGCGGAACACGACGACATCTGGCATCTCAGCTTCAAGGACGCCGTGGCCGAGTTCAGCGGTCTGCCCGACGGCACGCTCCTCATCGTGGGCGAGGAGATCAAGGGCGAGTTCCCCGGCACCCAGCGCATCGCCATCGCCCCCCGGGAGGTGGTCCGCATCACCATGCGCGCCCCGGACGGCGAGGAGCGCCCCTGTGTGGCCAACAACGTGGACCCCGCCGCCTCCACCAGCTGCCAGTGGTAGTCCCCCCGTAGCCGCCGCCTCCGCCCCCCTTGTGATAGGTTGACCCCTCGCGCGGCTGATCTCACCGCGCGAGCGGGTTAGCATGTTCCACGTGATTCGGGTGCCATCGGCGATGCTCCTCGCAGCAGCCCTGTGCACGTGCGGCTGCTTCTACCTGGGCCCCTCCGATCCCTGCGCCGACGAGCCCGATCCCGTCCCCGACGTGGAGCTGCACGACTGCGACCCCGGGTACGCCGAGACCGTGGTCATCCACGATCGGTGGGCCACCTACCCCTTTCACTGCGACGTGGCCGGGGACGCCTACATCACCTGGTGGCTTCGATATCCCTCCGCCGAGAGCACCGGCCAGGACGACGAGGACCTGCGCGCCGTGGCCGAGGGTGTGCCGTACCTCGAGCTGCCGGGCGACGCCATCCCGTGGGAGTCGGGGGTGGAGGACGGCTTCCTGCTGGTGGAGGTCAGCCCCGAGCCGGACGCCCCGATCGCGCCGGATCGCCACTACTGGTGGCTCAAGCTCATGGAGCCCCTCCCGTGAGCGAACGCAAGACCACACGCCGGCTGTTGCTGCTGCTGGTTCCGCTGCTCCTCGGTGGCACGTGCCCGAGCGAGGACTACGAGGACCGGATGGTGGTCGTGGATGTCCAGGCGTCCCGGACCGAGGGCCTGGAGGTCCCGCCGCCGCAGACCCTGCTGGCCGACGTCCGTTTCCACCGGGAGACCGCGTCCCACGACCTCTCCCTGGACCCAGGTGTGCCGGTGGTGCCCGAGGTGCTGGCCCCGGACGAGGCCGACGTGGGCGGGGACCGCACCTACTCCGCCGCCGACGCCATCGTCGTGCTGCAGGCGCTGGAGTTCGACCGCACGGTGACCCTGTACGCGGGAGACGGCGCTCCCGCGGACCAGCTCGTCCCCCCCGGCACCTACGACGTGATGGCGGTACCGGACGAGTACAAACATCGGTACACCGCGGCCTACGGACTGGCCGAGATCCCGGGCAACGACCTCACCGGACTGCGGCTGGACTGGGGATACCCGGTGACCGCCCGCATCGTCGAGTACGACGTCAGCAACCTCGCCGATCCCGTGCTGGAGCTCGGGGACATGGAGGTGGAGGTGTTCACCGAGCTCGAGCCCGGCCGCCTGCGCCGCGCCGGCCCGCGAGACACCACCGACACGTCGGGCGAGTTCACCCTCTACCTCCCCGAGGGCACCTACACCTTCCGCATCTCGTCGCGCCTGACCGCGGACCGCCCCTTCCCGGTGGGGCTGGTCACCCACTTCCGCATCCCCGAGGACCTCGAGGCCCTCCAGGCCGAGGCCGAGGCCGAGGGTGAGGACGTGCCCACCTTCTACGCCTACCCCGCCTTCGAGCGACGGTCCCTCAGCGGCCGCCTCGTGGCCAGCGGCCCCCTGGGCAGCTCCGAGGCCGAGGGCAACGCCACCCTGGTGGCCTGGAGCGTGGTGGAGGCGCCGCCCCAGTACCTGGGCAGCGAGCAGGTGGACTTCACCATCGGCGTGATGCGGCGCCGGGCATACAGCTCGGAGACCGGTGACTTCCACTTCGGCCAGGAGGACGCCGGGCTGCCCGCCGGCGTGTACTCCCTGGACATCGTGCCCGGCTTCTACTCCGACGCCAGCTCCGAGCAGTGGACCGGCGAGGTGGCCGTGGACCTCACCGAGGACGGCGCCCAGCTGGGCGAGATCGCCCTGGACAGCCGCGTCCACCTGCACCTGCGGGTAGAGGACGAGGGCGGCGACGAGGTGGAGGGAGCGCGCGTGGAGGTGCACAACCTCGGCGTCTCCGGCTACGTGACCGCCGTCAGCACCGGCACCACGGCCAGCGACGACGCCCCGGGCACGGTCCGCGCCTTCGTCGAGCAGGGCCCCCACCGCGTCGTGGTCGTGCCCCCGGACGACAGCTCACTCGCGCGCACCTGGTTCGACCTGGAGATCAGCCCCACGGTGCCGCCCATGGTGGTCCAGCTGGAGGACGGCATCCAGGTCACCGGACAGGTCTCGATGGGCGGCGAGCTGGTGGGCGGCGTCCAGGTACGGTTCACGGATCCCGACACGGGAACGCTCATCGGCATGGGAACGTCCCGATCCAGCGGCACGTACGAATTCAACATCCCCACCAGCTGGGTCTGGGGTGAAGCGGACACCGGAGACGATGACTCGGCCGATTAGCCCAGCCACGGTGGTCATCGCCGCAGCGATCGCCCTGGCGACGGTCGCGCAGGTGCGGGCCCAGCCCGAAGACGGCGGTGTCCTCGCCGAGATCATCCTGCTCGACGACTCCGAACAGCTGGAACGAGGCATCCAGGCGTTCCTCAACGGGGAATACGGCGTCGCGCGGGTGATCCTGGGCCAGGTGAACCCCATGGAGCTGGGGCGCGACCAGCGCATCCAGCTGCACGAGATGATGGGCAAGGCGTCGTACTTCCTCGACGACGCGGACGCGGCGTGCGAGCAGTTCTTCGAGGTGCTCAAGCTCGAGCCCACCTACGAGATGGACCCGGTGAGCACGCCGCGGCAGATGATCGACCTCTACGACGAGGTTCGACTGGCCCACGCCAAGGACCTCAAGAAGTTCCCGGTGGAACCGGAGCGGACCATCCCGGGCCGCAACACACCGAGGGTCGCGCCCGGGAACATGTACGTGGCGCTGGCCCCCGCCGGCATCTTCCGGCTGATGTTCCTGCGGACGCCGCGCAAGGGTGCCGCGCTGCTGACGTGCCAGCTGCTCCCCATCGCGGTCTCCGCGATCAGCATGGGCTACCTGTACTGGGCCAACGACAAGTGCAACTTCGTGGCCGTGCGCAACGCCATGCCCGTGATGCGCGGGATCAACATCGCCTCGTCGATCGTCTCGCTGGTCGTCTGGGCCGTGGGTGTCGTCGACGCGTTCGCCAGCCAGGAGTATCATAAGTCCGCGACCGGTGGTCGAAAGCGGCGCAAGGTCGCAGCGGGCTGGAGGTGGGGCCCCCCCATCGCCCCGCCGGCTTTCGCACCGGACTGATTCCACGAGGCGGGACTCGATGCCATTTCTGAGTTACACGGACGCCAAGGGCAAGCACCACCGGTTCCCCATCAAGAAGAAGCTGTCCACCATCGGTAGGTCCAAGCGCAACGACCTGTCGGTGAGCGACCCCGAGATGGCGCCGCAGCACGCGCACATCCTCAGCGACGGCGATTCGTTGATGCTGTCGTCGCTGGACCCCAAGGCGGCGCTGGTGGTCAACGGCCGGCCGCGGCGCAACTACGAGCTGCGTGACGGCGACATCCTCACCCTCGGCGACACGGAGTTCACCTTCGACGCGCGCGCCGAGGAGACGAAGGTCGTGGAGAGCCCGGGCCCGGCCAGGCCCCGCAAGCGCGCCAGGTCGGCCGCAGACGACGCCAACGTGGAGCGGCTCTTCCGCTTTTCGGAAAAGCTCCTGGCGGGCCAGCCGCTGGACACCCTGTTCAAGACCCTGCTCGACTCGGTGATCGCCGCCACGGGGGCGGACAAGGGCTTCCTGCTGGTGATGCGGGACGGCGAGGTGAGCATCCCCGCCGCGCGCAACGTCGACAAGGTGGATCTCGGCGACGACCTGTCCCAGATCAGCGACACCATCGTCGCGCGCGTCCTGCGCGAGCGGCGCCCGCTGATCATCAGCGACGCCCTGTCCGACACGGTGTTCGGCCAGAGCCGTTCGGTGGTGGACCTCAAGCTCAGCTCGGTCATGTGCGTGCCGCTGGTGGCGCGCAACCAGCTGCTGGGCATCCTGTACGTGGGCAACGACAGCGTCGCCGACCTGTTCACCGACGCCGATCTCGGTCAGCTGACCATCTACGCGGGCTGGACCTCCATCATCGTGCAGAACGCGCTGCTGATGGACCACCTGCGGTCCGACAACGAGCGGTTGCGCGAGGCCCTGGCCCGCGGCACCGGCAAGATCATCGGCTCGTCGCCGGAGATGGCCGCCGTGTTCCGCACCATCGAGCGGGTCGCCCCCACGGACATCTCGGTGCTGCTGCTGGGGGAGACGGGCACCGGCAAGGAGCTCGTTGCGCGTGAGATCCACGCCCAGAGCGACCGCGACGGCAAGCCGTTCGTCTCCATCAACTGCGGCGCCATCCCCGAGTCCCTGCTGGAGAGCGAGCTGTTCGGCCACGTCAAGGGCGCCTTCACCGGCGCCATGACCAACAAGATCGGCAAGTTCGAGGCCGCCGACGGCGGCACCCTGCTGCTCGACGAGATCGGCGAGATGCCGCTGACGCTGCAGGTCAAGCTGCTGCGGGTGATCCAGGAGCGCGCCATCGAGAAGGTGGGCGACATCAAGGCGCTGCCGGTGGACATCCGCATCGTCTCGGCCACCAACAAGGACCTCGACAAGGAGGTGGCCGAGGGCCGGTTCCGCGAGGACCTGTTCTACCGACTCAACGAGATCGCCCTGAGCCTGCCCCCCTTGCGGGACCGCGGCGACGACGTGGTGGAGATCGCCCAGCACCTGCTCAAGCGCTACGCCGCGGACTACGGCAGCAAGGCCAAGGGTTTCACCCACGAGGCCCTGCGGGGCCTGCGCAACTACTTCTGGCCGGGCAACGTGCGTGAGATGGAGAACCGGATCAAGAAAGCCGTGGTCATGGGGGACCGCCCCCTGGTGGGCCCCGACGACCTGGGCTTCCAGCCCGACGAGGTCCAGCCGCGGTTCGACACCCTTGCCGTCGCGCGGGAGACCTTCCAGCTCGAGTACATCAAGGCGGCGTTGATGGCGCACAACTGGAACAAGGCCCAGACCGCCAAGACCCTGGACGTGGACCCGCGGACCATCTTCCGCTACGTGGAGAAGTTCAAGGAGGAGCTCTGAAGGTCTACGGGCTGACGGGTGGCATCGCCACCGGCAAGACCACGGTCGAGGGTTTCCTGCGGGACCTGCGCGTACCCACCCTGGACGCGGATCAGTACGCCCGCCTGGTGGTGGAGCCCGGCAAACCGGCCTACATGGACATCGTCGAGGAGTTCGGCCCCGACGTGCTCGCCGGGGACGGCACCCTCGACCGCGCCGCCCTGGGCCGGGTGGTGTACGCCGATCCCGAACTGCGGCGCCGCCTCGAGGCCATCACCCACCCCCGGATCATGGGGGTGTGCTTCGACGAGGTGGCCGCCATGGGTGCCCGCGGCGCCCCCCTCGCCGTGATCTCGGCCGCTCTGCTGGTGGAGGCCGACTTCGTCGATCGCTTCGACGGGCTGGTGGTCGTGTGGTGCGACGCGGACGAGCAGCTACGACGGATCATGGAGCGCGACGGTTTTTCCGGGGCGCAGGCGCGCCGCCGGATCGAGGCGCAGATGCCGGTGGCGGACAAGGTGGCGCGGGCCGACTGGGTGATCCACACCAACGGCACCCGGGAGGAGACCGCGGCCCAGGTCCGCGATCTGGTGGAGCTGTGGCGCGACGCTTCGGCCCGCTGACGGCGCCGGGGCTGGCGGCCCTGGTCGCCTTCGTCCTGCTGGAGGTGGCCTTCCTCCGCCCCTGGTCCGACCGCCACGAGCGCCTCGACTTCTGGGCCTACGACCGGGCCGCCTTTGCCGTGGCTCGGGGCCACTCGCCGTACTCCCCGACCCAGCTACAGCTCAACCAGTACGCCGTGGAGCGCGGCGCCCCCACCCAGCGCGCCGTGCCCGAGTACCTGTACTCGCCACTACTGGCCGTGGCCGCCCTGCCCCTGACCTGGTTCCCGCCGGGCTGGGCGGTGCGCCTGTTCTCCCTGACCAGCGTGCTGGCCGCGGCCCTGCTGGGGGTGGTCCTTTGCCAGCTCCTGGGACGCCCGCGTGCGCAGCCGCTGGTGTTCGTGGGGCTCGCCGCGTACGGGCCCGTGTGGTCGACGCTGCACACCGGTCAGATCAACATCGTCGTCGCGCTGCTCACGGCCGTGGCGGTGTGGGGAGTGGTCCGCGCCCGCCCGCGCGCTGCCGGGCCGGCGCTGGCTGCGGGCACGCTGGTCAAGACGCTGCCCGGCGTGCTGGTGCCCTGGCTGGCCCTGCGCCGCGAGTGGAAGGCCCTGGGCTGGACCGCGGCCGCCGCGGCCGTCCTGGTGGGGATCACCGGCCTGTTCTTCGGGTTCGACCTGTGGACCGAGTACGTGTCGGCGACGTGGCTCGCCGAGCACACGACCCAGCGCATCCGCGTCCCGTCCAACCAGTCGCTGTTCGGCGTGGCCTGGGCGCTGGTCCCGGGCGAGCGGGGGACGGCCCTGGGCACGGCCCTGGCCGCCATCGTGGGTCTGGCGTCCGTCGGTCTGGTCGCGGCGCGCGAGAAGGTGGACCCCGACGGCGCCGTGGGGGCGGGCCTGCTCATCACGGCGACCGCGCTGTGCTTCCCGGTGTTCCGCGAGCACGGGCAGGTGGTCCTCGCCGTCCCGCTGGTCGTGTTGATCCGCGAGGCCTACACCCTGCGCCTGCGCGCCGTGGGCTGGGCCGTCGCGGCCGTGACCCTGGCGTCCATGGGCTTCGTCGGGCTCATGGTCGAGGAGCTGGCGCGCCACTCCCTGATGGGGGCGCCACCGCCGGACACCGGTGGGATCTCACCCATGCGACTGGCCCACGGATTCCCCCTGCTCCAGGCGGCGGGTACCCTGGGCATGGCCTTGCTGTGGGCTGCCCTGGTCGGGCGCCTGTTGGCGGGTGAGGGGAGATCGCGATGAAGGTGACGGCGCGCACGCGCTGGCTGCTGCGGTTCGCGCTGTGTGCGGCGGTGACCTTCCTGGCGCTGTGCGGCGCCGAGGTCTTCGTGACCGTGAACGACACCGACTGGCGCCTGGTGGAGGAGCACCTGTACCGCCAGGGTGCGGACATCAACAACCACGTACAGGTGAACGACCCCCAGCTGCTGTACCGCCTCCGGCCGGATTCGGTGTTCGACTACGAGTCCAACTACGGTCCCTACACGGTTCACGTCAACACGCTGGGATACCGCGGCGCCGAGGTCGAGTCCGCCAGGGCGCCGGGCACGTACCGTATCCTCTGCGTCGGCGGCTCGAACGTCTACGGAGCGGCCGTGAACGACGATCAGACGTGGCCTGCGCGGCTCGAGCACCGCCTGGTGGAGGCCGGCGTGCCCGCCGAGGTCTGGAACCTCGGTGTCAGCGGCTACACCGGCACGCAGATGGCCGCCCTCGCCCGGGAGGCCATCGAGGCCCACGATCCCGACCTCGTGATCGTCGCGCCGTCGAACATGGGGCCGCGGCCGTTGCTGGCCTGGGTCTCCCCGCGGCCGCTGTTCCGCGACCACCCGATCTGCTGGAAGTACCTGTTCGGTCTGGCCGAAACACCGGGGCCGATTCGCCGGGCGGCCCTGAGGCACTGGCGCCTGTACCGCCTCGCCGAGCTCGCCCTGGCGCAGCGTGGGGGGGAGCCCAAGCCGAACCTGTGGGCCATCTCGGCCGAGACGTTCGAGGTCGAGAACCTCGAGGCAGTGCACACCCTCGTGAGCGAGTACGAGGACCGCGTACGGTTCTGCGGGTTCATCCTGCCCGCGGCCAGGCCCGCCGCCACCCTGGGGTACACCCGAGAGGAGCTGGCGTTGCCGATGGTGAAGTACGGCCCCATCCGCGGCTTCGTGCCCCAGCTGGAGCTGCTGCAGCGCTACACGGACGGCCTACCTACCCTGGTCCTCGACGGCGAGGACCTTCCCGACGAGTACCGCGAGCTGCACCCCCCGCCGGACGTGCTGGACTGGTACGGCGAGAACATCTCGGCGTGGTTGGTCGCCGAGGGGCTGGTCCCCTCCCCCGTCGAGGCCCCTCAAGAGTCCCGGGTGGAGTAGACGAAGACCCATCCCTCGAACCGCTCGCCGCGGTGGCTGGCGGGGAAGGCGTCGAGGTAGGTCAGATCGACGCAGGGGACCTCCGGGGGATCCGCGCGGATCGCGTCGGGGTCGCAGTTCTCGTACAGCTCGTCCGCGCAGGCCAGCACGAGGTAGTCCATCTCGGCGTACCCGTCACACGTGTACCCCGTCGTCTCCATGACCGCGGAGTGCTCGAGCCAGGTCTTGCCACCCCGCCCGGCCGCGACGCTCTCGAAGGAGAACACCAGGGCGTTGAACGGCTCGGGGTCGGGGTAGAGGGGGCGGTGGATGCCCACCGCCGGGGGACGCGCGTGGCCCCAGTGGTCGTCCACGGTGGACAGCACCTCCTCGAAGATCTGCCGATCGTCCGCGGGGTACCGAGACACGCTGTGCACCAGCACCCCAGCGGCCAGGATCCCGGCGAGGACGCTGACGGGCAGGCGAATCACGCGGGCGCGCAGGTGATACACGCCCACGGCCATCAGCACGGCGACCGCGGGGTAGACGTACAGCACGTACATGGCGCGCTTGCGTGCGATGCCGGAGAAGAACGCCAGGCACAGCAGGATCCACAGCAGCAGGCCCCAGCGGTCCCGCCTCCCGTACACGCCGGGGGCGAGCAGGCCGAGGCAAAGCACCGGCGTCAGCCCCGATCCGATGCCGTCGACGAAGATGGCCCAGAGGTAGTAGACGACGGACTGGGTGTAGCCGAGCTCGGACGACTCGCTGCCCGTGTTGAACAGCAACAGGGCCGGCTCCCCCATCACGGCGAGCCAGTAGAAGAACGGCACGAACCCGACCACCGCGGCCAGGGCCGGGACCGCGAACTCCCTGTGGAAGCGCCGCCCCCCGCGATCCGGTCGGATGATCCCCGCGACGAAGGGGGGGACCAGCAGGGCGAACACGAACACCACGAACGTCCAGCGCGTGGCCTGGCCCGCCGCCACGCAGGCCGTCCATCCCAGCAGCGACCACCAGCGGCCGTACCGGGCGTGCTCCACGAAGAACGCGAACGCCAGGGCCGCCCAGCAGGCCATGCCATAGTCCATGAACGAGCCCGTGGTCGCGGATGCGAACGCCGGGAAACACGCCAGCAACAGCGCGGCCAGCCCCCCGGTCCAGCGGTCCGCCAGGACGGTCCCCGCGCGGTACACCGCGACGAGCGCCAGGATGCCCGTGATCCAGCTCAGCGCGAGGATCGAGCTGAATTGGTATCCGAACGCCTCCATCGCGCCGTACACGGACCACACCCACAGGGGCGGGTAGTACCTCGTGCTCAGGGTGAACTGCTGCATCGGCAGGTCCACCAGCGGAGTCCCCTTGTGGTCCCCGGCGACCAGCAGGGCGGCGTTGAGGTAGGTGGCCTCGTCCAGGCTCGGTACGGCGTCGCAGCGGCCGTGGCGGTACAGGCCGGCGCTACACAGGATCAGGACGGCCGCGGCCAGCATCAGGCGCGGCAACCCCACCGATGGGATGAAGCGACTCAACGGTTGGATAGGGTATCATCCGCGGGAAGAGGAGGGTCGGCTTGGCCCGAGACCCCGGTGACAGCGCCTTCCGCGTCAGCGAGACCGCGCTGATGTGGATCGCGATCGCGGTGATCACCGCCCTGGTGCTGATCCAGGGGTGGGCCATCGTGCGGCTGTACGGCCAGGTGCCCGCCGTACCCGGGGGGATCCCCGCCTCTGTGGACGGCACCGACTGGGACCCCGCAGAGACCACTCAGTAGATGATCAAGCTCTCCACGGGCACGTCGCCGAGCTTGGCGCGGCCGTCGAGGAACGCCAGCTCGATGACGAACGTGCAGGCGATGACCTCGGCGTCGAGGCGCTCGATCAGGTCGATGGTGGCCGCGGCGGTCCCGCCCGTGGCGAGCAGGTCGTCCACCACCAGCACCCGCTGCCCTGCCTTCAGGGCGTCCCGGTGGATCTCGATGGTCGCCTCGCCGTACTCCAGTGAGTAGCTCACCTTCTCGCAGTCCGCCGGCAGCTTGCCCGCCTTGCGCACTGGCACGAAGGGCACGCCCATCTGCAGCGCCAGCGGCGCGCCGAAGATGAAGCCGCGGCTCTCCATGCCGACCACGGCCTGCACCTGCTCGCCGGCGTACTTCTCGGCGAACGTGTCGATCACCTGGCCGAAGGCCACGTGGTCCTGCAGCACCGGCGTGATGTCCTTGAACAGAATGCCCGGCTTGGGAAAGTCCGGGACGTCGCGAATGAGAGCCTTGACACGATCCATGATCACCCTCCAACGGGAGCTTTGTACAAAAAGTGGAACGCCTCGCTGCCGCTGGCGACGAGCACGGTCACCGCGGCACCGGCGATGAGACAGCCCAGGGCCGAGGCCCAGATGTAGTCGCGGAACTTGAACCCCAGCAGGTACGCGCCGAGGCAGCCCGAGTACACGCCCGATCCGGGCAGGGGCACGCCGATGAACAGCGCCAGCCCCACGGTCCCCCAGCGCTTGACGTAGGGCTCGACGCGGCGCTGCGTGCGCGCCACCAGCCACTCGTAGATGCGGTTGATGAAGCCGATCTTGAGGAACAGACCCATCACGTGGTGCACGAACAGCCACACCAGCGGCGCCAGCAGGAAGTTGGCGAGGATGCAGAGGGGGCCCACCACGGCCCAGTGGATGTCGGCCACCAGCACGCCGTACGGGATCGACGCGCGCAGCTCCAGCGTCGGCAGGAACGTCAACACCACCATCCAGATCACGTGCTCGATCACAACACCTCCATGGGGCTAGTCCTCCCACCCGTGCCGCCCCAGCAGGGGCACGAAGCGGCAGCCGCCGTGGGTCTCGTCCATTCGCTCGTCGCCGCGGCGCACCAGCACGCGCAGGTCCTGCAGGCTGCGCGAGCCCACGGGGAGCACGAGCCGCCCGCCGTCGTCCAGCTGGTCCAGCAGGGGCTGCGGCACGGTGGGCGCGGCCGCCGACACCACGATGCCCTGGTAAGGCGCCTCCTCGCTCCAGCCGAGGGTGCCGTCGGCGCAGACCACCACCGCGTTGCGGATGTCCATCGACTCCAGCCGCTCGCGCGCGAGGCGCGCCAGGGGGCCCACGCGCTCGAGGGCCACCACCCGGCCGGCCAGCAGGCTGAGCAGGGCCGTCTGGTAGCCCGACCCGGCGCCCACGTCCAGCACGGTCTCGTCGCCCCGCAGCTGCAGCAGCTCGAGCATACGCGCGACGATGTAGGGCTGGCTGATGGTCTGGCCCTCGCCGATGGGCAGGGGGCTGTCCGCGTAGGCGCGGAACCGCTGGGCGTCGTCCACGAACCGATGCCGGGGCACCTCGGCCATGGCCTGCAGCACACGCTCGTCGCGCACGCCGCGCGCGCGGATCTGTTCGTCGATCATGCGCTCGACCCTGCGCGACCTCACGGGGACTCCAGCTCCCACTCCCGCAGCTCCTCGAGGACGCCGCGGTGGGTCCAGTCCACGTCGATGGGGGTGACGGTGGCCCAGCCCCTGTTGGCCTCGATGCAGTCGGTGCCGTCGATCTCGTCGTCGCGGAAGTTCGACCCCGCGATCCACCAGTAGGGTCGGCCGCGCGGATCGCGGCGCCGCTCGATCTCGCCGGGGTACCGGCGATGACCCAGGGGGGCGACCTTGATCCCGCGGATGTCCCCCGCGGGCACGGGCGGGACGTTGACGTTGAGGAACACGCCGTCGGGCAAGCCGTGTTCCAGCAGCCGCTCGACCACGTGCGCCGCGATGTCGGCGGCCGGGCCGTAGTCCCCCGCCTCGAAGCTGTTGCGGCTCACCGAAACGGACGGGAAGCCGCGGATGGCGCCCTCCATGGCTGCGCCCACCGTGCCCGAGTAGGTGACGTCCACGGCCAGGTTGCCGCCGCGGTTGATGCCGCTGATGACCGCGTCCGGGGGCTCGGGCATCACCTCGCCCAGGGCCATGAACACACAATCCGTGGGCGAGCCGGTGACGGTGAACTCGCGCGGGCCCAGCTGCTCGACCCACAGGGGGGACACCAGGTTCACCGCGTGGCTCGACGCGCTGGCCTCGTGCTTGGGGGCCACCACCCACACCTCTCCCAGCTGCGCCATGCGCTCGGCCAGGGCCGTCAGGCCGGGTGCTGTGTACCCGTCGTCGTTGGTGATCAGGAATCGTCTTTTCATGCCGTCGGTCCAGGGCTCGCATCATCTTCGACCGCGCAACTCTTTTCAACTCCGGGGCATGGGGTTATCTTCGCCCGGTGATGCCTCGATACCTCCTACTGGTGTTGATCCTCCCCCTGCTGAGCGGCTGCGCCGCCCGCTGGACCTCCCACTACGTGTACGCACCCTACGACGAGGCCCGCGTGGCCGACGCGCAGGTGATGATCGTGCGTCCCGTGGTGACCACCCGTCCGTCCGACGATGGCACAACCCCCTGGGGAAAGCAGGCGGATCGGCTGCACGAGGCCGCCGTGGCCTCCCTGGACGAGCCGTTCGACGCGGCCGCGGCCATCACCCTCGAGGACCTCGGCTGGACCGAGGACACCTGGGCCGAGGTGGACGACGTGGTGGACGAGCTGCTGTCCCACGCCGCCAACCCCCTGCCCCACGACGTGCTCCGCGTCGAGGAGGGCACGCCCGACGTGAGCGAGCTGGGCCTGGACGGGTACGTGCTGCTCGTGGCGGTGCAGCCCTCGATGAAGGAGACGCTGCAGCGGATGTACGGCGCCGCGGGCGAGGTCACCCAGACGACCGGATTCGTGGTGCTGTCGGCGCTCGGCGGGGTGGCCGCCGAAGCCCTCTCCACTTCGGAGGGGCACGCCTCGACTCCCGAGGAGATCGAGCGAGAGGCGGAACGCGAGGAGCGGGAACGGGAAGACCGCGAGGATCGCAAGGGGCGGAAGGGGCGCAAGAAGAAGGTCAGCAAGCGCGCCCAGCTCGTCGGCAGCCAGAACCGCGTCGACGTGGCGTTCGTCCTCGTGGACCGCCGCAGCGGTCGCTTCGTGGCCGCCGAATGCGCCCGCATGGAGCCCGTCAGCGGCCCGCGCGGCGACTACCGCGGCGCCGTGGCCCGCGCCCTGCGCGACTGGCGCCTGGCCGAGGCCCCCTGGACCACGGAGCTCTTCCAGTGACAACCGCGGTCCGGCTGCCCTCCCCCGTCTCCGACCCGACCCAACCGCCCCTCGACCTGACGAACGTGGCCGCCCGGCTGGCTGCTCACGATCCGTCGGTGATCGTCGAGGACAACTACACCTCGGCCGCCGTGGCCCTGATCCTGCGCTCTGGCGACGACGGGCTCGAGGCCCTGTTCATCCAGCGCGCCGAGCACCCCCAGGACCGCTGGAGCGGCCACATGGCCCTCCCCGGCGGCCGGCAGGACCCCGGGGACGTCTCCCCCCGCGCCGCAGCCGAGCGCGAGACGCTGGAGGAGGTGGGCATCGATCTGCCTTGCCACGCCACCCACCTCGGCCGCCTCGACGACCTGCAGGCCATGGCCCACGGCCGCTGGGTCGGCATGGCCGTCAGCCCCTTCGTCTACCACCTCGACGCCGACGTGCCCGCCCGCGCCAACGAGGAGGTGGAGGCCATCGTGTGGGTCTCCCTCGACCGCATCCACCACGGCGAGTACGACGCCGAGATCCCCTGGAAGTACGGCCCCGAGGGCGCCATGTTGCCGTGCTACCAGGTGGGGCCTTACACCATCTGGGGGCTCACCTGGAGGATGCTGGTGAACTTCCTGACCATCGCGCGGAGCCGTCCGTGATCCGTGCGCTGCCGCTGGTCGCGGCGCTGCTGCTGCAGCCCGCCGCCCACGCCGCCGTACAGCACGAGGACCGGACCTTCTACTTCGGCGAGCTCCACGCCCACACCGGCTTCAGCGGCGACGGCGGCAGCACCGATCTGGGCAACTGCGAGCCCGGAGGCTGCGGCAACGTGGCCGACTTCTTCTTCACCGCGCGCTACCTCGCCGACCTCGACTTCGCCGCCATCACCGACCACGCCAACGGCAACTCCGTCATCGCCCCCGCCGACTGGGAGGCCATCATCGACCTGGTCAACGCCGCCCACGACGAGCCCGGCGGCTTCCTCTCCCTGCTCGGCGCCGAGCTCTTCATCACCTCCGCCGACCCCGCAGAACTCGGCCACAAGAACGTCATCTTCTTCGGCGACGAGGCGGTCATCAGCGCCGTGCCCATGCAGGACGTCGCCGCCCCCGGCGATCCCTTCGACTGCGACGAGCTGTGGGCCCTGGCCCACGCCCTCGACGCCTCGTACGGGCCCCTGTTGATGCTGCCCCACCACCCCGCCGCCACCGTGCCCATGCCCACCCGCTGGTCCTGCCACGACGAGCAGCTCGCCCCCGCCGTGGAGATCTACTCCACCCACGGCAACTCCCGCGACCTGCCCCAGCACGACAGCTGGGACCCCCTCTGGGCCGGCGCCACCCACGGCAGCAGCTACAACGAGGGCCTCGCCCTCGACCTCTACGCCCTGCACCTCGGCATCATCGGCGGCACCGACTTCCACGACACCTGGCCCGGCATGATCTGCCACACCGAGATCGTCAACACCGACCAGCCCTACGGCGGCAGCGTCACCGGCGTCTTCCTCGACACCGGCCAGGCCTTCACCCGCGCCGGCCTCCACCACGCCCTGTCGAGCCGCCACACCCTCGCCACCACCGGTCCCCTGTGGCCCGTCCTCTACTCCCTGCGCGACGCCCACGGCAACGAGCTCGGCGCCGCCGGCGACGTCGTCTCCCCGCCCCCCGTCGACACCACCACCCTCCGCGTCAGCTTCCCCCCCGAGCGCGACCCCTACGTCCAGGCCGTCCGCCTCTACGACAGCAACCGCCAGACCATCCCCTTCGCCCGCATCGACGCCGGCCTCTACGAGCTCGAGCTCGGAGCCGTCGCCGCCCCCTGGTTCGGCTACCCCACCGTCATCATCAACGGCGGCGCCTGGTACCCCGACCAGGGCGTCATCTGCGACGACGGCGGCGACGACGCCCTCGAGCACATCTGGCCCTCGCCGATCTGGATCGAGGATGTGGACGAGGTCGACGACGACGGGGACGGGTTCTCCGAGGCGGACGGCGACTGTGACGACCACGATCCGCTGGTCTATCCCGATGCCGAAGAGGTGTGCGAAGGATACGTGGACGAGAACTGCGACGGCAGCGTGGACGAGGGTTGCGGAGATGACGACGACGACTCGGCAGGGGACGACGATGATTCGGGCGTCGGGGATGACGATTCGGCCGGGGACGACGATGACGACGTGATCGGAGACGACGACGACGATGGGACGCCGGCGGACGACGATGACGTGACCGCGGACCCCGACGGGTGCGAGTGCTCGACGACAGCCCCCCCGACCATCGGGCTCCCGCCCCTTGTCCTCGGATTGGCGCTGCTGATGATTCGCCGGCTCTGATTCCCCTCCCTCCCTCCCTCCCTCCCCTGCCCTCGTTCCCACGGTCCCCGTCCGCGTGCGGCCCAGGGAACGTCTTCTTGGGCGCTCTGCGCCCTTCCCCTGCCCTCGTTCCCACGGTCCCCCGTGGGAACGTCTTCCCGGCCGCTCCAGCGGCCTCTTCCCTGCCCTCGTTCCCACGGTCCCCGTGGGAACGTCTTCTTGGGCGCTCTGCGCCCTTCCCCTGCCCTC
>CAZLEO010000128.1:0-255 GCA_964558555.1 uncultured Rickettsiales bacterium
GATCGGCGCTTGGCATCCCCATCCGGCAACATACCGGGTCCACGCGCGAGCGGCGGCATCAGAAGGTGGCGATCGACGGCAAGCCCGCCCCGTCGGTTCTGACCAACTTAACCTGCCCGAAGGGCAACCCAAGCCCCGATCAGGCGTCAACGCGCAGGCGACGCATCCCACGGTTGGCCCCCCCCGCCCCCCCCCCGCCGCCCCGCCCCCCCCCCCCCCCGCGCGGCGGGCGGGGGGGCGGGGGGCGGGGGGGCG
>CAZLEO010000128.1:265-1043 GCA_964558555.1 uncultured Rickettsiales bacterium
CCCCCGACCGCGACGCCCACCCCACCCCAGCGACAGGCCTGGGCTACGGTGAATGCCTACCGCCTGCTACAACTCATCCACACAACGATTCGACACCAGCGCCCCGAAGTACCAGTCCAGCACGTACTTGATCTGCTGGGCCGTGTACGCCTCGTTGTCGCCCATGTTCTCCAGCCTGGACACATCCGCGATACCGTCGATCCGCGCGAACGCCTCGAGACACTTCGGCTCCTCGGCCCGGTCTTCCCTCACGCGCTGGGGAGCGGTCGTCACATACGCAAATGCCTCGTAGACATCGGCGATCTTGCCCTCGCGGCCATCCAGACAACCCATGACGGCCAGCGTCCCGTACTGGAAACCCACCGTACCCAGCAGGGAGTACGTGTCGAGGTCGTCCCCCTCGGCCACGGCCTCGTCGTACCGCTTCACGTGCCAGTCGGCGATGGGCTTGGTCTGGGTCGCCAGCTCGGAGCAGGCGGGCTGGTCCCACAGGATGGGGCCGCCCTCTCCGCTCACGAGCGCCCGCGCGACGGCGAGGATCTCCTCGTCGGAAAAACCGAAGCGGTTCACGCGGCGCATGTCCCAGTAGTCGGCCTTGGCGGTGGCGTCGCGGAGGCGGTTGGTGGCCCAGGAGCGGGCCTCCTCGGTGGTCATGCGGTCGAGGGTGGACTCGAGGCGGGTCGAGACCTCGTCGCTGGCGCCGAAGTGGTTGGCGTGGATGATGGCCCACGCGGTGTAGATCTCGTAGCACACCGAAACAAAAAAAAAAAAGCTGGAC
>CAZLEO010000128.1:1053-25902 GCA_964558555.1 uncultured Rickettsiales bacterium
GACCTGGGGGGGGGGGCCTTTGTGGTGGGCGTGGTTTATGGCCCAGGGGGGGTTGTGGTGGTCGCCGAGGGCGACGCCGGGGGTGTGGCTGGACTGTTCGATGTCGGCGGTGCCGGTCTCGCGGGTGCGGGCGAGGATGCGGTCCATCTGGTCGAGCTGCTCGGCGGGGGTGTAGCAGCGCTGCATGGCGGCGATGAGGCCGTGGCCCTTGGGGTCTGCGGGCTGGACCGCGTCGAGGTCGAGCACGAACCACGCGGTGTCCCTGAACATGGGCGCCATGTCGGCGACGTCGGGCTCGTCGAAGGGGATCGTCCGCAGCGAGTGCGGCTCCTCGATGATCTCCCACTCGATGGCCTGGAGCATGGTGGTCTCGAAGAGGTCGTGTCCCTTCCTGGGGGCAGGCTGGGACACCTGCCAGTCGACGCTCTCGAGGTGGTGCCACATCTCCTCGTACTGCTGACAGTGCAGGCCCAGGTCCTCCAGGACCAGCAGCCGCAGTCCGAAGCCGGCGAGGCTGCGTACGTCGTGGTCGAACCCGTCCGGGCGATTGCGCTCGTCAGGTACCGCGTCGAGCACCCGCTGGCGCACCACCGAGTCGCGGTCCTGGCGCTGCTGCACCCGACGGGCCTGCTCGTCCTCCACGGCGCTGCGCATGGAGGCGACGGCGTCGCGGGCCTCGACGAACTCGGGGTCCAGCTGCAGGGCGGTCTCGAACGCGGCGCGCGCCTCCTCCACCCGGCCGGCCGCCTCGTGATCCAGGCCGGCGCCGTAGGCGGCGAAGGCATCGAACCGTTCCGTGGGCGCCGCGGTGAGCAGCTTGCGCCGCACGGACGAGGAGACCGCGATCTGCAGCCCCTCGAGCAGCGCCTCCACCAGGTCCTTCTCGACGGTGACGAAGTCCTCCACCGTGCCCTGGGCGTCCACGGCCCCGAGCACGGCGGCCGACTCCACCTCCACGATCCGCGCGTCCATGAGGAAGGTCCCGACCACCACGGAGTAGCTGCCCGCGACCACCAGCTCCGCGCCGAGGCCCTGGCCGAGCTGCTGCGCCGTGGAGGGGTCCAGGAAGCCGGACTCCCCCAGGGAGATCTCGCCGATCAGGTCGTCCAGCTGCGCGCGCTCCACGAGCTGGAGGTCCTCGGCCCTCGAGAGGTCCGACACGAGCATGCCCGCCAGCGCGGTGCCCAGCCCCGCGTACTCCTCGCTACCGGCGCCCTCCTCGAGGGGCAGCACGGCCACCGTGCGCGCCGCGTTCGCCGTCCAGGGCAACAGGCACAGCACCAGCACCACGATCGTCTGTCGCATGAAATCTCCGCGTCTCATCGAGTCCACACCAGGGCCACCAGGGGGCCGCCGTAGAAGAAGGTCACCGCCGCGGCAAAGGCCAGCACCGGCGAGAACGGCAGGGTGCGCGCCACCAGGATCGGCTCGTCGTCGTTGTACCGCGTGCGGATGTACCGGATCTGCTCCTCGGTCAGGCCGTCCGCCGTGACCGCTCCCAGCAGGGTGGGGCGCTGGGTCGTGTTGGGCTCCTCGTACTCGGGTGCGTCGTCGCCGAGCTCGTCGAGCTCCTCGGTCTCGCGCGTCCTCAAGATCATCAGGCTCTCCTTGCCCGGGAGCATGCCCGGCTGCAGGTCGCCCACGCGCACGCGGCGATCCACCTTGCCCAGGGAGGGGTACGCCATGGCGAACACCACCAGCACCACCGCGAGGCCACTGGGCAGGATCAATCCGGGGATGGCGGCCAGCCCGTTGTGCACGATCAGGACGGTCAGGCAGGACAGGCTCACCACCGTGAACACGGCCGCGCCCCAGCGGTTCATGAGCAGCTTCACCAGGGGCCGGAACACGGCGAAGAGGATCAGGAACATGGTGAAGTCGCCCACCTCCACCACCGTGGACAGCCCCTCCCGCGACGCCTCGCGCACCGCGCGCATGCCCGCGAACGCGGCGGTGAAGGTCAACAACAGGGGCACGGCCTTGAGCAGCGCTCCCGGCGCCGCGCGGACCGCCTCGGCGCGCCGGTCGGGGTCGCGCAGGAGGCGGACGACGGCCGGTACCCCGGTGCGGAGCAGGTCGGCGGCCAGCAGCACGAACACGACCACGAACACGTTGACCAGCAGCGGCAGCGCCGGGAAGCCCGGCACGTAGGACCGCGTGTAGCAGAACGGTGGCACGAGGAACGCGTACAGGCCGAACAGCTTGGCGTCGCCTGCGGCCCAGACCCCCAGCAACCACAGCAGCACGGCCACCGCGAAGCCCATGAGCAGGTTCACCAGCACCGCCGCGGTCCAGTGCCAGCCCTCCTCGACGAGCACGGGCAGGGGCATGCCGCCGGCGTCCACGAGGATCAGCAGACCGTAGGCGGCCGCGCCCGTTCCGAGGCCGTGGAGGATCCGGCGGTTGTAGATCCGCCCGTCGCGCACGTCGTCCACGACGGTGGCGACCGCGATGTACAGCAGGGGCAGCAACAGCAGGTAGTGGCCCACCTCAGCGCCCTCCCACCGGCCGCAGCGCGGCGAACCCGACGGCGCGGACGCGCTGGACGTCGAGGCCGCGGCAGGTCCGGTCGTGGACACAGTCGGCGCAGCGCAGGCTCTTGACCCGGTACAGCCGGCCGATGAAGTGGGTGACGAAGGCGTCGGGGTCGAGCTCGCCGGTCTCGGTCGCGACCGACAGCGGCAGGGGATCCTCGTACTGCGCGTCGTCTGCGCCGCTGAGGCACGGGGGGACGCCGATCCACCGATCCAGCGCGCCGGCCGGCCGCAGCTCGTCCAGCGCGCCGCCATGCTCCAGCGCCTCGCGCAGGGTGTGGGCGGCGGGGGCGTATCCGATCCACGTCACCTCGCCGGGGTCGGACCAGCGCATGCCGGCCGTACCCTGCGCGGCCGGGACCGCGACCTCTTCGGGGCCCAGGCGAACGGCGGCGTGCACCTGATCCCGGTCCCGCGCGATCAGGCGCACGGGTTGATCGAGGTTTGCCCGCCGGAGCTCGCGTCGCACCCACCGCAGGTCGTCGAGCTCCAGCCACAGGCGGCGGGCGCGGCTGCCCCTCGCCACGGCGGCGGCGCTGGCGGCGTCGGCGGCGTGGACCCACAGCACGTCTCGCTCGCGCACCACCAGCCGCGATCGATCCCCTCCGGGGCGGTCGTCGCGCGCGTCCACGAGCAGGATCCCGGGGACGCCCCGCTGCAGATCGGCCACCGCGTCGGTCATCGCCCCGCACAGGGGGCGGATGAAGCAGTGGGCGCAGCGATCCCCCTGGCAGCGCAGCCGCCCACCCCGGACCATCTCCTCGAGGATGTCCCGCCGCCCGCGGACCTCGTCGTGCAGCTTGTGGGGATCCTGGATGAGCCCCTCGAAGCCCTCGAGCAGCCGCGGGTCGAGGCGGTTGGTCCACACGTGGAGCCCGGGGTCGCGCGAGAGCTCGAGGCCGCGGCGCAGCGCGTCCAGCGTCGTGGTGGGGTCGAACAGCAGGTCCGGCCCCTCGGCGTCGTCCCCCCCTGGCGCGGCGCGGCCGAAGGGCACGACCATCAGCAGGTCCATCTCGCGCACGCCCAGGTGCACGAACAGATCCATCACGTCGCGCAGGTGCGCGACGTTGCGGCGGTTGATCACCACATCGCCGCTGACGATGAGCCGTCCCGTGCCCACGGCCTGGCGGATCCCGGTCACGCACTGGGCAAAGGAGCCCGGCACGCGGGTGAGCGCGTCGTGCAGCTCGGCCGTGTGGCCGTGCAGCGAGAACGTCACCTCGTCCAGGCCCGCGGCCACTGCCGCGCCGGTGAACCGCGGGTACGCGAACATCCGCCCGTTGGTGATGGTCTGTACGTGCTCGTAGCCGAGCTCGCGGCCGAGCCCCACGAACGCCAGGAACTCCGGGTGGATGCTCGCCTCGCCGCCGCTGAGGATCAGCCGCTGGGCCCCCGCGTCGATACCCCGGCGCAGATCGGCCTCCACCTCCTCGCGGGACAGGAAGGTGCCGTCCTGCACGTTGCCGTCGAGGCAGAACGCGCAGCGGTTGTTGCAGGCCCGGGCGATACGAACCCAGTGGCGGGGCTGTTGCGCCACCGGCTCGCGCCGGGGATCGGTCCGCGACTCGGGCACGCCTGAACTCTAGCTCGGATCCCTTCGAAGCGGGGCATCGGGTGCTATCCTTTCCGGACCCCAGAACGGGGATCCGGAGGAGACCATGGCGCGACCGAGGAAGATCACCGTCAGCGTGCCGGGGCACGTGGCCGACGCGCTGGACCGCCACGCGGCCGGTCTGGACGTGGACGGCATCTGCACGGCAGCGTTGGAGCGCGAGTGTCGCGCCGTGGCGGACGCCAGGCGCAAGGACGGCGCCATGGGGGCGGCCGTCGCCCGCTTCCGGGCCCAGCGCGTGGCCATCCTGGGTCGCGCCCGCGAGGAGGGATTCCGCGCCGGCCGCGACTTCGTGCTCGAGAAGGCCGACTACGACACGGCCCTGGGCCTGGAGCAGCTGTACAAGCGGTCCCTGCGCGAGCAGGTGCACGACCTCGGCGGCGAGCTCAAAGAGGCCATGGCCTCCCACAAGGGGGTGCTGCCGCGCAAGCCCACCGCCGAGTGGCTGGGGGGGTTCGTGGAGGGGGCGATGGACGTCTGGCTGCGCATCCGCGCCGAGGTGGAGGCGTGATCCCGACCGTGATGTGGCTCCCCGTCGGCGGGGACTGCAACTGCCGCTGCGAGGCCTGCGAGTTCGTGCGCCTCCCCCCGGCCGACCCCGAGCAGTCGCGGCTGATGCTCGAGTCGCTGCGACCCCCCGCGGCGATGCTGCACGGGCCGGGCGAGCCCACCCTGCACCCCGATCTCGCGGCGCTGGTTCGCGCGATCCGCCGCGCCGGTGTGGCGCGGATCGGTGTGGTGACCAACGGTCGCGCCCTGGCCTACCCGGATCGCGTCGCCGCCCTGGCGGCCCTGCGGCTGCGGCTGATCGCGGTGACGTTGTGGGATCCCGACGCGTCCGAGCACGATCGGCTGGTCCGTGCCGAGGGCGCAGCCTCCCAGAGCCTGGCGGGCCTGACCCGCCTCGCCCGGGCCCTCCGCGGAACCGAGACCGTCGTGGCGGCGCGGATCATGATCCGGCCCGAGCTGCGCGGCAAGGTCGCGGCCCTGGCCCGCCTCGCGATGGGCGCCGGCGCGACCGAGCTGTGGTTCGACGGCCCCGAGGACGAGGAGCTGGCGACCGAGGCGCGGGCGCTGATCGCCGACGGGCTGTCCGTGCGGTGGCGCGCCGCCGTGGAGGGGCTGCTCGGCGCGGAGAACCTGGGGTCTCGCACGACCGACGGCGCGGTGCCCGTGCGGTTCCACCCGGACATGGAGGCCACCTCGGTGGTCATCCGCACCGGCTGCCGCAACGCGTGTACGTTCTGCACCACGCGCATCATCCAGGAGTCCAACGCCGCGGCGTGGCAGCTGGACGACCTCGACGGCTTCATCGAGGGGCTGCAGCAGGGCCGGGAGCAGGGGTTCCACCGGCTGCGGATGGTGGCCATCGAGCCGCTCGAACACCCGGATCTGGCCGGCTTCGTGCGGCGCGCCCGGGACATGGGCTACGACGAGATCGAAGCCTGGACGTCGGCGCGCGCCCTGGCGGACGTGTCCTGGGCCGACCAGCTGCGCGACGCCGGCCTGACCCACCTGGACGTGCCGCTGTACGGTCACACGGCCGAGCTGCACGACGACATCGCCGGCGTCCGCTGGTCCTTCGACGAGACCGTCGTGGGGCTGGAGAACGCCCGGACCCGCTTCGACGTGCGCTGGCACCTGATCCTGGTGCGGCAGAACCTGGCGCACATCGCCGACATCGTCGCCTTCACCGAGTCCAGGGGGCTGGGCCGGCCGGCTGCCGTGCTCGTGCCCGCTCCGTCCACCGAGGACCGCGAGCCCTACGAGGCGTTCGTCCCGCGCCTGTCGGACATCGCCGGGGAGCTGGCGAAGCTGCCCGGCGACCTGGGCACCGACCTGATCCAGCGTGGCCTGGGCCATCACCTGCCCCCGTGCGTCCTGCACGGGCTCGTAGGCCCGGATGACGAGGCGGCAATGCCGGTGATCCGCGACCCCATCCGCTATGCGAGCGAGGGTGAGCCCGGCGCCGACGAAAAGCGCACGGCGCCGTGTCCCCTCGAGGACATGTGCGCGGCGGCATCCCGGTGCGGCGGCGTCCACCCGATGTACCTGGCCGTGTTCGGTCCGGGGGAACTCCAGCCATTCGGCGCGGATCCCGCGGTGGACTCGGAGCCGTGATCCGGCCCCGCCGAGACCCCGCGGACCGGCTGGCCGAGCAGGTCGTCCCGGAGTTCACCGAACTCTTCGACGCGGACCTGCTCACCCACTACGAGCGGGACTCCATCCGCAAGCGGCTGCAGAACATGCGCCGCTATGCGCGGCAGATCCTCGAGGCCTGGCAGACGCTGGGGCTGCCCCAGGACCTGCCGCCGCCTGCGCACCACGACGCGCCGCGCCGCGAGAACGCCTTCCGGACGGTGCTCGGCGAGATCGTCCAGGACAGCCGACCGGAGCTGAAGCGGTCGGTGGCCGGCCGGATGGTCGACAAGATGGGCCGCCACTACCTGTGGACCAACCTGTCGACCCTGCCGGTGTTCCACGAGGCCACGGCCCTGGGGCCCTGGTGGATGGTCAACAACGTGCCCAGCCGGCACTTCCGTCAGCTCGCGGACTACCTCTCCGGGGAGCTGCTCAACGGGATCGTGATCAGCTTGCAGCGGGTGCGCGAGGAGATCGCGGACTCCAGCGAGGTCTACCTGGCCCACTGTGCCTGCCGCAGCTCCGGTATCGCCCACGACCTGCTCCAGGGCGGTGAGGTGTTCACCTTGCTGGGCGAGGCCGAGAACCGCCTCTTGCTGGACCGGCTCGTGGACGTGTACGTCGCGCTCGGTCCCGACCGCGCCCGCCAGACCACGGCCGCCAAGTACCGGCGGGTGTTCGACCGGCTGGTGGGGCTGCGAGCGGCCGGATCGCCCGGCTACCGCATGGAGAGCCTGCTGCAGTGGACCTACCCGGACTGGGAGCTGATCCCGGTGCACCCGCACTACACGGCCCGGTGGGCGCGGTCCATGCGCAACAACCGCAAGGCGTTCCCCATCGACAAGCAGCTCGCCCTGGAGCTGGTCAACACCTTCTTCCTCACCCGCGGCACCGTGTTCAACTCCATGAAGGCCGTGGACTCGCCGTACTGCATCTGCTGCTGTCCCACGCCCGAGAACGAGGGCGGCTGCGTGCTGACCAACTGGTACTACTACGGCAAGATGAACCGCTCGCTGATCGCGGCGGACGACCACCACGGCCGCCGCCGGGACGATCACGGGCAGGTGCGGCCCTGCCGGTACTTCCCCATCAAGGCCCGGCGCGACTGCATCGGGTGCGGCTGCGATCACACCCAGGACTCGCCGCGGGCCATCCCCACGGTGCTCGACGAGTCGGACGCCTGGCTGAGGGAGCGGTGATGGGAGGGGCGACCGATCGATGCTATCGTGCAGCGTTGATCGAGGAAGCGAGACCATGAGCAGCAAGGTCAGGGTGGATCTGGACACGGGGCTGTACGACGAGGAGTCGGTGCGCGAGGTTGCGCGGCTCTTCGACGAGGTCGGCCGGGTCACCGTACGCAAGCGGGGGGACCGGCTCGGGCTGACCGTCACCACGGACGAACACGACGCCGACGAGGTGGCCGGCGAGCTGCTGAACATCGCCCTGGCCCGCACCCTCGAGCGTCGCGCCGCAGGGTCGTGACACCCACCCCCGAGGCTCGCCTCGCGCTCCCCACCGTACCCGTGCGCATCCGCCCGCAGGGTGCAGCGGCCACGCGCGGCGCCCTGATCCGCGCCTACCGCGAGGCTGGACTCGACGCGGCCGCGGGCTGGCTGGACGTGGAACTCGCCGGCGATGAGATCGCCGCCATCCGGAAACATGACGCGCTCCCGACCCCCATCGATCCGCTGGATGCCGGCACATCAGCGCACGTGTTGCTGTTCGAGAACCTCTTCCGCGATCCGGACCGGCCGGGCAACGACCGCGGGGACATGGCCTGCGGCACCTTCCAGCTCGCGTCGGCCCTGACCGAGGCCGGACACCGGATCACCGTCGTCCCCGGCGCCCTCTCCGAGGCCACCGGGCTGGACGATACCGCCCGGCTCGACGTCGTCCTGGCCGAGGATCCGCCCGACCTGGTGGGGGTCACCGTGCTCGAGGCGTGCCTGCCCGGCGTCCGGGCGCTGGTGGGACATCTGTCGCAAAAAACGCGCGCCCTGGTCGTCGTCGGCGGTCCCATGGTCACGTGGTGTCCGCTCCACGCGCTCGCCCACCTGCCCGGCGCGCACGTGGCCGTGCGCGGCGACGGCGAGGAGGTGCTGCCGTGGCTGGCCACCCTGGCCAGCGGCGGCCTGGACGATGGGGCAGAGCAGGCCCTGCTCGGCCAGGACGGGGTGGTCCTGATCCGCGACGGGCGGCTCGTCGCGGGGAGGCTGGACCGGCCGGCGCGCGCACTCCTGGACCGCACGCCCATGCGGTTCGACCTGCTCGAAGACCGCCACCTCCAGGCCGGGCTGAGCCTGGAGACGGGGCGGGGCTGCGCCCACGGCTGCCTGTTCTGCACCACCCCCGGGCGGCGGGACCACCGCGGCCGGCCCGGGGCTGTGGTCGCCCGCCACCTCCGGGAGTACGAGCGGCGGCTCGCCTCGCTGTACGGCGCCGACGTCCCCCGCATCGCGCGGCGTCTGCAGATCTGCGACGACGACTTCACCAGCGACCCCGGCCGGGCGGCCGATGTGCTGGCGGCGGTGGCGGAGAGCGGCCTGAAGCTGTCGGCGTTCCAGGCCTCGGTGGGGGATCTGCTGGACCGGCGGTCGGGGGAGGTCCGCGAGGATCTGCTGGACGCGATCCATCCCGAGCTGTACCAGGACGCCGCCGCGTTCGCCTCTTCGGCGCCGGCTCGGGGTCGGCTGCCCGCGCACACGGGCGCCTTCGTCCACCTCGGGATCGAGTCTTTCGCCCGCGGCGATCTGCGCCGACTGGGCAAGGGGTACTCGCCCGAGGACGCCTTCGCCGTGGTGGACGCGCTGGACCGCCGCGGCATCGTGCACGACGCTTATCTGATCCTCGGCAACCGCGGCACGACCCTGGACGATCTCGTCGAGTCCTTGATGGCCCTTTGCCGGCTCAAGATCCAGCACCCGCACACGTTCTACTTGCGGCTGCCGGTCGTACCGTTCGTGGTGCCCACCTTCCCATCGGCCCTGTATGGCGCGTGGTCGCGGCAACAGGAGCGGGGTGAGGCCGCTGGCGAGGTGGAGCTGGAACGGATCCTGCGCCTGGACGGCTACCCGGAGCTGGACTACCCCCTCGTCCGACGCGAGGTCCCCGCCGACCTGGACGCGGCAGCGGCCTGCGAGGACTGGGAGGCCTGGATCGAGCCGGACGCGCGATACGAGCAGCCGCTGGTCGCGCTACGAGAGTGGCTGATGCGCCGCATCGAGGGGGTCCACAGCGAGCCCCGTGCCACCCGGATCCGTCGCGCCGCGCGCAGGCTCGCCTCGGCGCGTGAGCGGATCGTGCTCGGCGGGGTGGCTCGCGCGCGCCGTAACGAACTGCGACGGGAGGTGGCCGATCGGTGCTGGGCCGAGGCGTCCGAGCTGGGCCTGCCCGACGAGGTGATCCCGCGCGTGCGCAACGCCCTGGAGGTGGGCGACCCGCGCCTGGTGGTGATCCCGACGAGGGATTGCTCGCTGCGCTGCGCGTACTGCCCGGCGGACAAGGCGCCGGGGCTGGAGATGTCGCCGGAGACGATGCGGCGCAGCGTCGAGCTGCTGCTGTCCACGGACGCCCCGCGGGCGATCCTGCAGTTCTTCGGCGGCGAGGCCTTGCTGCGACGGCAAGACGTGCTCGCGACCCTGGACTACGGGCTCGAGCGGGCGGCCGAACTCGGCAAGGAGCTCGGCTTCATCCTCAGCACCAACGGCCTGTCGCTCGATCCCGATCTGCTGTCGCACCTGAGCAGGCTCCCGGTGAAGATCGAGATCAGCCTCGACGGCGGCCCGCGCGTGCAAAACCTCCATCGCCGGTCCGCCGATCCGGCCGTCGACTCGTACCGCGCCGTGATCCGGCACCTGGACGTCCTCCTCGCCTCGGGCATCGACCACGAGGTCATCATGGTCGTGACGCCCGAGACCGTCGCGGACCTCTGCGACAGCTTCGCCCACGTGGTCTCGCTGGGGTTCCGGCGCATCCAGATGAACCACGGCCTGGCCGTGATGTGGTCGAAGGAGCACAAGCGGGCGCTGGCCGAGCAGCTGCACGCCATGGAGCAGCGCTTCTTCGCGGGCTCGCTGGACGCCGCCGGCGTGGAGTGGATCGACCTGCGCAGTTTCCGCGATCCCATGTTGCTCAACGGCGAGACCACCGTGGACCACGACGGCACCGTGTACCACGGAAACGGTTTCTTGATACGGTCCGCCGACGCTGCTCGGTTCCGGGCGGGACACCTCGACGACCTCGAGTCCTTCGACGCCTACACCTTCGCCCGACCGGACAACGCGTACCTCGTCCGCCACACGTATCCGCCGGACCTGGCGCGCAACAACATCGAGGTGGGGCGGATCTACGGCAGCTTCGTGCAGCACATGCGCCGCCGCTTCCCGCAGCTCGCGCAGCCGCGGCCGACCCGGTGTCCGCAGCCAGGGGGGGACCGACCGTGACGGACCGCCGGCTGGACCTCAAGATCGGGTTCGCGTGCAACAACCTCTGCCGTTTTTGCGTGCAGGGGGACAAGCGCCACCGCGTGACCGAGCCGGACCGGGAGACCCTGGAGCGCGAGCTGCGCTCGGGCCGGGATCACGCCGATGGTGTGGTGTTCACCGGCGGCGAGCCCACGCTGCGCCGTGACTTGCCGGAGCTGGTGGCCCTGGCGCGGGACCTGGGCTACGCGCCCATCCAGATCCAGACCAACGGCCGCACCCTGGCGTCGCGGCGATACTGTGCGCAGCTCGTCGAGGCCGGCGCCACGGAGTTCTCCCCCGCCCTGCACGGGCACCTCCCCGCGCTGCACGACTGGCTGACCCGGGCGCCGGGATCCTTCTTCCAGACGACGCGGGGGATCCGCAACGTGCTGGAGATGGGGCGGACGGTGCTGACCAACTCGGTGGTGGTGCGGGCCAACTTCCGCAACCTGCCGCAGCTGGCGCGGCTCCTCGTGGGCCTCGGCGTGCCCCAGTTCCAGTTCGCCTTCGTGCACCCCGTGGGTACGGCCGGGGACAACCTGACGTCGGTGGTGCCCCGTATGGAGCTCGTGGCGCCGTACCTGACGCGCGCGCTGCAGATCGGCATCGACGCGGCGCGTCGCGTGTACACCGAGGCCGTGCCGTACTGTGTGCTGCCCGGATACGAGGATCAGGTGGTCGAGACGCGGATACCGCGAACCCGGGTGGTGGACGCCGGGGTGACGGTGGAGGACTACCGCGCCTACCGGCTCGACCAGGGCAAGCTCAAGGGGCCTCGTTGCGCCGAATGCCGCTGGGAGGAGGTCTGCGAGGGGCCGTGGCGGGAGTACCCGGAGACCTACGGCTTCGACGAGTTCGTCCCCGTGGCCGGAGGGGCGGGCTGATGGCGAACCTCGGATACGTGCAGGTGACACGCCGCTGCAATCAGCAGTGCCTGTTCTGTTCCAACCCCGAGATCGACGTGGACATCGATCCGCAGGAGGCCCGCGCGCAGATCCGGCAGCTCGCCGGGGCCGGCTACGCCGGCGTGATCCTCACCGGGGGTGAGCCCACGCTCTACGAGGGCCTCGCCGAGCTCCTGCGCTTCGCCGAAGGGGAGGGGCTCCCGCCTCGTATCGTCACCAACGGCCAGCGCCTCGGTCGCGAGCCCGAGCTCCTCGACGGGCTGGTGCGGTCCGGCCTGCATCACGTGCACCTGAGCCTGTACTCCCACCGGCCCGTGGTGGTCGCGCAGCTGACCGGCGTGGAGGATTCCCTGACCCACGCCCTGCGCGCCCTGCAGCACCTCGCCCGCTACGAGGGCCGCGTCGCGGTGGACGTCAACACGGTGATCAGCAGCGCCAACGCCGACCACCTGGACCGCATCGTCGACCACGTGGTGCGCAACTTCCCCTTCGTGCGCCACTTCGTGTTCAACAACCTCGATCCCTTCATGAACCGTGTCGCAGAGAATCCCCACACCGTGCCGGCCCTGTGGCAGTTCGAGCTCTCCCTGCACCGCGCCATGACGCTGCTGCGCGAGCGGGGGCGATCGTTCCGCGTCGAGCGCGTGCCCCTGTGCTACATGACCGCGTTCGCCCATTGCTCCACCGAGACTCGCAAGATCGTCAAGGCCGAGGAGCGCACCACCCACTTCCTCGACGACAAGGGCAAGGTCCACCAGACCGAGTTCCTCCACGACAAGGCCGAGTGTTGCGCCGTGTGCCAGCTCGACCCCGTGTGCGCGGGGCTGGATGGGGTGGGGGAGGGGTTCGTGCTGGACGAGCTGGCGCCCGTGTTCGTCTCGCCCGAGGCCGTCGCCGACCGCGTCCGCAGGTGATCGATCACACGTCGCGCGACCAGCGTCGCGAGCGCCCCGACTCGAGATCGAGGTGGACCACGTGCCACTCGCCGGCGGCGTCCCGTTCGATCCGGCCCACCTGGGCCTTGCCGTGCGGCTCACCGAGGGCGCCGGCGTTGAGGCACAGCGCGCGGCCGACCTGCGCGCCCCCCGCGGCCTCGTGGATGTGACCGCAGACGAGCACGCCGTCGTGTGACTCGGCGAGCTCCCGGATCGCGGCGCTGCCCGCGTGGTGTCCGCCCCACGCCGTCACGTCCAGGGGGGTCTCGGCCGGCGGCGTGTGGCACAGCAGCACGTCGCAGGCGGGGATCGTTCGCGCGCGGATGTCTTCCTCGTCCCACTCGTAGTGGAACCCGAAGCGGTTCGGCCCGGCGCCCCCGATTCCGGCGACCCGGACCCCCTGGATCGTCTGCACGCCGCGGTCCACGTTCCCGTCGCCGGCCAGAGAGGGCCTGTCGTGGTTCCCGGGCACCCACAACACGGGCAAGCCGAGGACGTCCAGCGCGCGCAGGGTGCGGTCCAGATCGCGGTCCATGGTCGCGAGCTCGCCGTCGGTGAGTTCGCGGCCCAGGACCATCTGCGAGAAGAAGTCGCCCACCACGAGCACGCCGTCCACCGGGTGCTCACGGAGGTGGTCGACCACGCGCCCGAGGGCCTCCCAGGCGCCGTGGGGGTCGCCGATCACGGCCAGGGTCGTCTGCATGGGATCTCCGTCCTCCGCGCTCATGGTAACCTGCGCAGCAACGCGGGAGGAGCCCACGGTGTCGATGCGCAGGAACAAGCAGAAGAAGAACATCTTCTGCATCGAGGGCCTCTGGGACAGCGACCTGCGGCGGAAGTCCACCATCGAGCCGATCCTGGAGTTGCTCGAGGCCAACTACGACATCAAGTACATCTACAAGGACTGCGCCACCCGCGAGGAGCTGCTGTACCTCCTCGACCGCTGGAAGATGGCCCGCTACGACACGTACCCGATCCTGTACCTGGCCACCCACGGCTGGGAGCGGGGGCTGCGGTTCGGCGGCTACGACATGTGGCTGCGCGATCTGGCCGCCGCCCTCGGACCGACCTGTCGCAACCGCATCCTGGTGTTCGCGTCTTGCAAGACGCTCGCCGGCGAGGAGGATCCCCTGCGGGACTTCGTCGACCGCACGGAGGCCCTGGCGATCTGCGGTTACCTCAACGACGTGCCCTGGCTGCGGTCCACGGCCTTCGAATGCCTGCTGCTCGCCTCGATGCAGGCCAACGAGTTCTCCCGGCGAGGCATCGACGCCATCCGCCGCAAGGCCGAGGAGGCCGCGTCGCACTTCCCGGACGTGGAGTTCAGGATGGTGACAGCCAGCCGGGAATCATCGTGATCGGTGACAGGCCGTCGGTCCCGTACGTGGCGACGTAGGAGCGCCAGATCCCCTCGCACGGCTCGGCCAGCTTGCACGCATCGCAGGGCGGCTGCGGCCGTACCTTCAGCGCGTTGCGCTTGCGCTCGGACCAGCGGAAGCGGGACGCGTCGCGCGCCTCGTCCGTCGGTGCGACGAAGACGGCCACCCAGGTCTCGAGGTCGCGTGTCTCGCCCACGTATCGACCGGCGAGCTCCCGGTTCGACAGGATCTCCCAGGGATAGGCGCAGTACGGGAGGTCCCCGAAGCTGAGCTCCATGTGCAACCGGTGGGCGTTGATCACGGCCGTGCGGACGATCTCGCGCGTCACCTCCGCGAGCCGCGGCGTGAGCTCCTCGGCGAGATCCTCGCAGGGATCCGTGCGCACGAAGTTGTAGCGTACGTCGCCGATGCCCAGGCCGGCGAAGGCGCGGGCGAACTCGGGGACGGCCCCCACCAGCGGCCGGGTGAGGACCGGGTTGAGGGACACGTTGTCGGGGAGCAGGCCCTCGTCGCGGATGCGCACGAGGTTACGCACGGCCGTCACCTTGCGGTCGAAGTTGCCGTCTCGCCCGGAGATGTGGTCCTCGATCTCGGGGGTGTGGCCGTGGATGGAGACGCTGAAGCGGGTCGCGCCGGCATCCACGAGCGCCCGCGCGAAGGCCTCGTCGGCGAGCTTCAGGGCGTTGGTGCTGACGGCCACGCGTGAGTACCCCATCTCCCGGGCTGCGGACACGAGCGGGAGGATCTCCGGGTGCGCCGTGGGCTCCCCGCCCAGCAGGCCCACCGCCTCGGCGCCGTCGTCGCGGCCGCGCTGCAGTTCGTCCAGGGCCCGATCGAGGGGGACCCAGCGTCGCGACTCGCGCGGTGCCTTTGCGTCCAGACAGAGGATGCAGCGGTTGTTGCACACCTTGCCGAGGTTGAGCTCGAGGTTTCGACTCACGCCTTCCCCCCGGTCGCGCGCCGCACGATGGAGGCGAGTCGGTCGCGCCTCAGGTGAGCCTCAGGGACCGTCTCGAGGAGCAGGCGGGCAAGGCCCAGGAAGACCTCGTCGATCTTGCCCGGGGCGCGGGTGTCCAGGGCCTCGACCCAGTCCGGCGCACTCGCCCGGCACGCGCGATCGAGCTCGAGGGCCAGCCCCGCGGCCCGCCACTGGCCTTCCTCACCCGTCGCCGGACGGTGGCGCAGCAGGTTGTCCAGCCAGGGCTCGCGGCGCGGCAGCTCGCGCTCGTAGTCGGCGGCAGAGTCCATGTCACACAGAATACCGAAGTCGTCCGGCCTTCGCGCGATCGGCGAGCCGGGATCCGTGGAGTATGGGTAGTGCAGGACCTGCACGGCGGGTCCGAACCTGCGGACGATCTCGCGAGCCCAGACCCGCGTCCGGCGGAGCTCGTCGAGGGTCTCGAACGGGACGAAGTACCCGAGGAAGAGCTGCACCTGCAGGCCCAGCCCGACCGCCCGTGTGAGGGTGTCCTCGAGGTCCTCGTTTCCATACGACAGGCCCTTGACGCGGTCGCGGATCTGGGCGTGCGCGGTCTCCGGGGAGAGGACGAGGATGCCCCGCTCGAACGTCTCCGAAAACTGTAGCAAAAAATCAGCCGTCGGGAGCCCGAAACACTCGAAGATCATGGTCGTGCGGACGTCGCGTCGCTGCAGCTCGTCCATGAAGGCAGGCCAGTGGGCGCTGGCCGGCGCAGGGTCGAAACATGCGTGGATACTGGTACAGCCCAGCGCCGTCGCGCGCACCACGTCGTCGGCGATGCGGGTGGGGGATCGGAAGCAGAACCGATCCCGCCCGGAGTGGGCGCGATGGGCGCTGCGACCTCCGCCGCAGGTGGCGCAGTCGACGCTACAGCCCCGACCGCCACACAGGTACAGCGTCCGGTCCAGGTCCGCATCGATCCCGGCGCTGCCGTCGGTGATCGCGCGCCAGGAGGACGCTTCCAGGTGTGCCTCGAGGTTCTGCACCACGTCCAGCCGGCCGAAGGAGAGCGCGTCCACCTCGGCGGCGCCGCCGACGTAGGTGATCCCGTTCGCCCGAACGGAGCCGGATCGCCAGACCAGGTTGGGGACGCGGTCGAACCGATGGGATCCGTCGCGTAGTTCGGCGGCGAGCCCGAGCAGGGGTTCCTCACCGTCCCCCTGGATCACACCGTCCACGTCGGTGTGTCGGGCGATCAACTCCTCCGCGAAAAGGCTGGCGGTGAAACCGCCGAGGACCACGTACCCCTCGAAACCGGCCCCCCGCGCCTGCCTCGCGAGCTGGACGGCGGCGGGCAGCTGATAGAACCAGTGCACGGAGAGGCCCAGGAGGAACACGCCTTCGAGATCAGCGCAGAGGTCCCGGTCGATGCCGGCGCGGCGCTCCGCGTGCAGGTTCCACACGTCGGCGTCGAAGCCGCGGTCCTGCAAGACGGCGGCGAGGGCCGGCAGGCCGGCGGCCATGATCGGCAGCCCGTCGTGCACCAGGACGACCCGGTCAGCCACGGATAGCCTCCAGTCCGCCGTCGCCGAAGTGTTCGACGTAGGCCGCGAACACGCCACCACACAGCGCGCGGTAGGCGCAGCCTCGACAGCGCGGCGTGTACCGGCGGCCCCGGCGCGGCTTGTGGGTGGCCACGTGGCTCATGCGTACCGAGCCGTGGGCGCCGCGGGCGCGCTCCACGGTGACCCGCGGATCGTAGTGCAGGTCGTTGGACTTCATGCGCGCCGGCCCCAGGGCACACAGGGGCAGGCCGAAGAAGCGCAGCCGCATGGAGAGCTCGCGAGCCCGCCGGGCGAACCACGGGGCCCGCTCCTTCCACCCGGCCAGGGGCACGGCGAGGTCGGCGTAGCTGTCCAGGGCGCGGCCCTCCGGCGCCACGTTCGACAGCAGCAGGCTGGGCACACCCAGCCGGCCGCACAGATCCATCACGTCCGGCAGATCGTCGAAGTTGGCCCGCGTGACCACGGTGTTGACGAAGAGGGTGAGGTGCTCGTGGTGGAGCGCGTTGCCACGTGCGGCGAGGATGCGGTCGAAGCTGCCGCGGCGACCCGTGGCCCGGTCGTGGACGGCGGCCGTGCTGCCGTGCAGGGACAGGCTCAGCTCGTCGAGCAGCGGCAAGGCGTGCCGGGCCATCACAGGATCGGAGAGCCGCGATCCGTTGGTCCCGACGTAGGTGCGCAGGCCGAGGCCCCGGGCGAGCTGCAAGGCGTACAGGAATGCCGGGTGCCCGCTCGGCTCGCCGCCGGTGAGGTTGACGTGGGAACCCCCGGCGCGGGCGTGGGAGACCAGGGCGCGCCGGATCTCCATGGCGGAGACGGGGTGGTCCCGCCAGCGATCCAGACGGTGCGCCTCGGAGCAGAAGTCGCAGCGGTTGTCGCAGTCGTAGGCGACGTGGATCTCAAGCCTATCGGGCCGATCCGATGGCGTCACTTCGAGCGTCGTGGGGCGATCGCCGCCCTGGTGGAACTGTTGCACGAAATGGTCGAGGGCGGCGTCCACCTGGCGGTTGGAGCGGCGGACCGCAGACGTCACGGCGGCCTCGGCACGCTCGCGCCGATCCGGGTCCAGACCGGGCAGATCGGCTGGAGACTGCACACCCGGCGCGAGCCGGCCCTGGAACAGGCGATCGGCGAGCACGAGGTTGCCCTGGTGGAAGGTCCCGTCCGCGTCCACGGTGGGGTGGTCGTTGAACAAGGGGACGGAGCCGTGCCGACGGAGGTTGAGCAGGTCGGCCTCACCGCGCCGGACGTGAGGGCGGAGCCACTCGGCCGCACCCGCCAGGTTCTCGGCGAGGTGGCGCAGCTGGCCCGCCTGCCAGCGGGTCCAGTACACCGGCAGCACGTTGAACCGTCGAGCGCCCAGGTTCCACAGGTGGAGCACCCCGTCGAGGAGGTGGTGCGCGTGTCGAGGGGCCACCGTGAGGGTCACCGCCGTCCGCGGCAGCGCGAGCAGATCGGGCAAGAGCCGCGGCCACGGCCGGCCCGACGCCCGCTGGGTCGCGGGGTGCCCGTCCACGCTCACGACGACGCGAATCCAGGGTCGATCCAGCTCGCGCAGCTGGTCCCGACCAAGCTCCACGCCGCTGGTGCACAGCTCCACGCTCACCTCGCCGCGGCCGCGCGAGTCCACCTCCTCGAGCACGGCGCGGACCGTGGGCCAGGCCAGCGCGGGCTCACCGCCCGTGAGGCGGACGGCATTCCCGCCGCGACCGATGTGGTCCCCGACCACTTGCCGGGCCCGAAGGGGATCGAGGTCGGCGTCGCGCTTGCCCACCGGGCAGTAGACGCACTCGAGGTTGCAGCGGCGAGTGACGATCAGGGTGAGGGGAGCGGCCGGTTCGTTCACCACTGCCCGTGTGAGCCGTGGGAGCCGTGGGAGCCGTGGGAGCCGTGGGAGGCGTGGGACCCGTGGGACCCGTGAGAACCGTGGGAGCCGTGGGACCCGTGGGAGCCGTGGGACCCGTGGGAACCGTGGGACCCGTGGCTGGCGTGGGAGCAGTGCTGCGGGTCCACCTCGGGGGGCATCGCCACCAGCCCGTCGTCCATGTCCGGCGGTGCGCCACCACCGGCGGCGACCGGCTCGACCGCGGCGGCATCCGCCTCGGCGGGCATCGCCGCGCCCAGCAGGAGCAGGGAGGAGGCCGCGGCGGCGGCATTCCCCTTGGCCAGCTTGCCCTCCTCGCTGGACAGGAACAGCCTGGCCTTGCGCTTCAGCGTGGGGATGGTCCCCCCGGACTCAGCCTTGTTCTTCTTGGTCATCCGCGCGACTCCGCTGCGCCCATGCGTGACTTGTGGATCGTCCAGCGATGCAGGACCGATCGCACGTCTTCTCTCTCTCGGGCCAATATATCGAAGAGGTGGTCCATAGCCAACATGTTCAGTCGACATCGGTCGCTGGTGGGGCGGTGACCGAACAGGTCCCCCTGGGCCACGTAGTTGAGCACCGGGCACACGCCGCAGTAGGGCTGGTACGCGCAATCGCGGCACAGGGGCAGCCCCTCCAGGCACGACGCGATGCCGATGGCGCGGACGGTCTCGTGGCCCACGACGTCGCCGAAGCGCCAGTCGTCCACGTGGCCCAGCTCGAACAGATCATCGCCCATGCGCGCGACCATCCTCGCCTCGTCGCACGGGTAGACGCGGCCGTCCTGGCCGTAGGCAATCTGCCCGATCCCGGCCCCGCACGGGGACCGCAGATCCACGTAGCCATGGTGGTCGTCGGTGAGGATGGAGGCCAGGTACAACGCGGCGCCGCGTTCGATGATCTCCGTGCCCTCGAGGTTGTACTGGAGGATGATGTCCAGGCACTCCTTCCAGAACGCGATGAACTCGTCGGCGGTGTACCCCACGGACTTCCACGTGTTCACCGCGAACCCCATCGGGTTGAGGGCGCGCACGTGCAGCGTCTTGATGCCGAGCCCCACATACTCGTCGACGATCTCCCGCGCCCGGCCCAGGCTGTCGCGGGTGGTGGTCAGCAGGGCGTCCACGTGCCACAGGTCCGGATCGCGGCCCATCTCCTCGTACGCGCGGTTGATGCGTCGAATCCACTCCACCGTCCTGGCGTGCGAGCTGCCCCCGCGGAGCCGGCGCTGCGCGTCGTGCAGGTCGGCCGGGCCGTCGATGCTGGTGCAGATCAGCACGTCGTGTTCCAGCAGGAACGCCAGCTTGTCCTCGTCCATCAGCGACAGGTTGGACACCAGCAGGAACTGCAGGTCGCGGCGCTCGTCGAGGTTCTTCTCCTCGGCGTACTCGACCATGAACCGCACGGCCTCGAAGTTGGCCAGGGGTTCGCCGCCCTGGAACTCGACGGCCAGCTGGGGCGACGGGCTGGTGAAGATGGCGTCCACCACCTTCTTGGCGGTGGCGAGGTCCATGTCCGCGGAGCGGTCCGACATGGGCTCGCGGCTGGCGTGGCAGTAGGTGCAGACCTCGTTGCAGCGCAGGGTCGTCACCACGATGTGCAGGTATGGCGAGCGGCCCACGTGGGCGTGGCGGCGCTGATACCGCTGCACGGCACCCTCCACGTCCATGCTCTGCAGCAGCATGCCCCGCTCATCCAGCGCCGCGCGGAGGCCCGGGTCGGGCCGGCCGGCCACGATGGCGTCGAACTGGTCGGCCGTGACCACGAGCCAGTCGCCGAGGTCGGAGGTGAGCAACACCCGTTCGCCGAGCCGGCGGAACCGGAACGAGGCGTTGCGAGCGCCCACGTGGCCGGCGGGGTCGAGGGCGGGCGGATGGACCACCAGCGCGTCGTCGCGGGGAGCCATGGTCAGTCCTTGCCCGGGTCGCCGTACTTCTCTTCCCACGGCACGGCGATGTCGAGGGGATCGTCGTCGAACGCCTCGAGCATGGTGGCGTCGAGGAGGCCCTTGACGTCGTAGCCGCCCTGGTCGTGGAAGAAGTGGGCCTTGGCGACGATGTACTCGCGGATCTTGCGGCCGCTCTCGTCCAGCGTGGCCCGCAGCGCCTGGTTGGTCAGCTCGTTGGCGAACTCGCCGCCCAGCGCGCGCAGGCCCTCGTCGTCCAGGGCCTCACGGCCGCTGATCTTCACGTCCACGCCGCCGCCCTCGGCCGGGGTCAACAGGACGTAGGCGCGGTCCATGAGCACGTAGGCGGCGCCGTAGATCACGTCCAGCGGGTACAGGGCCGGGTCCACGGGCACGGTGACGGTCCGGAAGTCCGCGGGCCAGGCCACGGCCCGCTTCGTCCCCCCGCCGCGTTCGCGTCGTGATGTGGTCATGGCTGTTGAATAGAGGGTGCCCGCGGGGCTGTCAAGGAATGTGGAACGCGCCCGCCCCCGCGCGGGGTAAGATGGTCTGCGGGAAACCTGGAGGAGCGATGGGTCGGTCGAGAGTCGCGTTGTCCCTGGTCGTGCTGGCCGCCCTGATAGCCTGCGACACTCCCGAGGACGGAGCCGACCTCGCGCCGCCCAGCGTGGAGATCCTCCAGCCCAACGACGAGGACGGCACCACCGAGGTGCTCCTCGGCGAGACCGTCACCTTCCTGGCCATCGCCTCCGACGCCGCGGACCCCCCGGAATCCCTGCAGGTGAGCTGGACCACGGAGTGGCAGGACGAGGACGGCGTCGTGCAAACGGTCGAGCTGGGCGTCAGCCCCGTGGACGCCCAGGGGGAGTCCACCTTCGCCACCGCCGCGATGGAGGTGGGCCTGCACACCGTCACCGCCGAGGTGATCGACAGCGACGACCTGTCCGACCGCGACTACGTCAACATCCGCGTGTCCTCCGAGGACGCGCCGCCCGTCGTGGAGATCTCCATGCCCGAGGACGGCGCCGAGGTCGCCGAGGGCGAGGCGGTGGACTTCATCGGCCTGGCCCAGGACGAGGGCGACCTCACGGCCCTGACCGTGGTGTGGTCCAGCGACGTCGACGGCGTGCTGGTCGCCAAGCCCCCCTCCCCGCGGGGGATGGTGCAGTTCGAGACCCACGACCCGTCCGTGGGGGAGCACGAGGTGACCCTGGAGGTGACCGACGGGGGCGGGCAGAGCGGCAGCGACGCCGTGGCCGTGACCGTGCTGTCGGGCAACCAGCCCCCGACCGCGCCCACCGTCACCATCGAACCCCCGGGCCCCGGCGTCGGGGACGACCTGCTGTGCATCGCAGAAGGGTCGGTGGACCCCGAGGGTGGCGAGGTCGTCTACGCGTTCGAGTGGGACCTCGACGGCGCCCCCAGCGGCCACGCCAGCGACGCGGTATCCCACGAGGAAACGGACTCGGGCGAGGAGTGGACCTGTACGGCCACGCCCGAGGACGAGCAGGGCCTCGCCGGTCCGGCCGGTTCGGCCACGGTCGTCATCGACAACGAGCTGCCCAGCTACACCAGCGCGGTGCTGGGGCCCGATCCGGCCTTCGAGGACAGCGAGCTGCTGTGCGAACCCCAGGGGTGGGCGGATCCCGACGGCGATCCCGAGGGTGCGATCTTCGAGTGGTGGGTGGACGGCGCGGTCGTGTCACCGGTCACGGACACCCTGGACGGCACGTGGTTCGATCGGGACCTGGACGTGTACTGCGTGGTCACGCCCTGGGACGGAACGGACGAGGGGCTCGCCGTGACCTCCAACACGGTCACCATCGGCAACACCGCGCCCACCGCGCCCGTCGTCGCGATCACCCCGGACCCGCTACACCCGCAGGATACGGTGGTGTGCACCCTGACCGTCGCGTCGGACGACCTGGACGGCGATCCCCTGGACTACGAGTACGAGTGGTACCGCGACGGTGCCTTCCAGGCCCACCTGCTCACCGATGAGGTGCCGCCGGCGGAGACCAGCCTCGGCGAGGAGTGGACGTGCCGCGTCCGCGCCACCGATCTCACGGCGACCTCCGACTGGGCCGAGGCCTCGGCCGTGGTCGTCCCCGCCCACGGCGATCTGGTGATCACCGAGATCATGATCGACCCGGTGGAGGTGGCGGACGCGGACGGCGAGTACGTGGAGGTCTACAACCCGACCCCGGATCCCGTCGCACTGGACGGGTTCGTGCTCGGCGACGGGCTGGCCGACCAGCACACCATCACCTCCGGCGGCACGGCCGTGGTCGCGCCGGGCGCGTTCTTCGTCCTGGGCGCCGAGGCGGACACGGGCGTCAACGGCGGCGTGGCCGTGGACTACGTCTACAGCGGGTTCACGCTCGATGAGGCCGCGGACACCGTGGAGCTGAGCTACCTCGGCGAGGTGGTGGATGCGGTGGAGTACGACTGGGGCTGGCAGTTCCCGGCCCCTGCCGGCGCGTCCATGATCCTGGACCCGCTGCTGATGGACGCCACGGCCAACGACGACGGCGTCAGCTGGTGCGGCTCCACCACGCCCCTGTTCCAGTGGGGCGACCGGGGCACCCCGGGCGCGGCCAACGACTCGTGCGACTGCTGGTACAGCGACGGCGACGGCGACGGATTCGGTGCGCACCTCTCCTGTACCTGGGTCGACTGCGACGACTCCGATCCGGCCGTGAATCCGGCGGGGTACGACCTGTGCTGGGACGGCGTGGATCAGGACTGCGACGGGTACGACCGCGAGTGCTCGTGCGCCGAGAGCGACCTCGACGGCGACGGGTACGGCACCGCCCCGGACTGCCCCGAGCACGACTGCGACGATCTCGACGCCGCGATCCACCCCGGCGCGGTCGAGGTGTGCAACGGCGCCGACGACGACTGCGACGGGGGCGTGGACGAGTCCTTCGACGCGGACGGCGACGGGGTCACGATCTGCGCCGGCGACTGTGACGACACCGACGATCGTGTCCACCCGGGCCACGACGAGGCCTGCGACGGTGTGGACAACGACTGCGACGGCCAGGTGGACGACGAGGGCGCCGACGGGTGCGTCGAGTACCACGTCGACGTGGACGGCGACACCTACGGCGGCGCGGACACCGCGTGCCTGTGCGCGGCCGTCGCGCCCTACACGGCCGACAACGACCTGGACTGCGACGACGGCGATCCCGCCATCCATCCCGGGGCGGCCGAGGTCTGCAACGGCGCGGACGACGACTGCGACGGCGTGCTGCCCGCGGACGAGGCGGACGCGGACGGCGACGGCCAGGGCGAGTGCGGGGGCGACTGCGACGACGGCGATCCCACGGTGGGGTTGGGGTTCCCCGAGCTGTGCGACGGCGCGGACAACGACTGCGACGGCCTGGCCAACGACGAGGACGACCAGGACGGCGACGGCGTGACACCGTGTGACGGCGACTGCGACGACACGGACGCCCAGCGATACCCCGGCGCCGCGGAGCGGTGCAACGGCCTGGACGACGACTGTGACGGCGCGGTACCGGCGGACGAGGTGGACCAGGACGGCGACGCGGTCCTCGCCTGTGACGACTGCGACGACCTCGACGCGGACACGTACCCGGGCGCGCCCGAGCTGTGCGACGGCGCGGACAACGACTGCGACGGGCTCCTGTGGGCCGACGAGGCGCAGGACGACGACGGGGACGGGTACGCGCTGTGCGACGACTGTGACGACGGCGACGCGGCCGTGTATCCGGGCGCGCCGGAGATCTGCGACGGCGTGGACGACGACTGCGACGGCGTGATCCCCGGCGACGAGGAGGATCTGGACGGCGACGGCTTCGAGGCGTGCGCCGAATGCGACGACGCGGATGACGAGACCTTCCCGGGCGCTGCCGAGCTGTGTGACGGCGTGGACAACGACTGCGACGGAGTGGTCCCCGCGGACGAGGTGGACGCGGACGGCGACACCTTCCTGGCGTGCGACGACTGCGACGACGCGGACGCCGACTACTACCCGGGCGCCGTGGAGCTCTGCGACGGCGCGGCCAACGACTGCGACGGAGCGGTGCCGGCGGACGAGGCCCAGGACGCGGACGGCGACGGCGTCGTCCTGTGCGCGGACTGCGACGACGGGGATCCCACCGTGTACCCGGGCGCGGCCGAGCTGTGTGACGGTCTCGACAACGACTGCGACGGTGCGGTGCCCGGCGACGAGGAGGATCTGGACGGCGACGGCTTCCTGGCGTGCGGCGAGTGCGACGACGCGGACGCCGAGGTCTTCCCTGGGGCTGCGGAGCTGTGTGACGGCGTGGACAACGACTGCGACGGCGCGCCCGCCGCGAACGAGGTGGATGCAGACGGCGACGGCTACCTCGCTTGCGAGGAGTGTGACGACGCCGCGGCCGACCGTCACCCGGGCGCCGTCGAGGTCTGCGACGGCGTGGACAACGACTGCGACGGCAGCATCCCCGCGGACGAGGCCGACGCGGACGGCGACGCCCAGCGCGTGTGCGAGGGGGACTGCGACGACGGTGATCCTGCCGTGGGGCTGGGATTCCCCGAGCTGTGCGACGGCCTGGACAACGACTGCGACGGCCAGGCCAACGACGACGACGACCTCGACGGCGACGGCTTCAACCCCT
>CAZLEO010000129.1:0-25436 GCA_964558555.1 uncultured Rickettsiales bacterium
AGACGAACACGCGTTCGTCTCACCGCCGACAAAAGACGAACACGCGTTCGTCCGGTCGAGGGCTCCGAGGCTGAAGTTCAAGCGGGGGAAGATGGTGTTCAGGTACGGCGATGATGAACGGCCGGCACCGTTTTAGATGGAGAAGCCGATACCTGCGTAGCGAAAGCGGGGGAGCACCATCCCGTCGAGGATCGGCTCCTGCCGCCCTGCGCTGGCCACGCAGCCGGCCATCTCCATCTTGCGGTGCCAGGACTTCCGTCAACGTATGTGACGCACCGACTCCTGGATCTCACGGTAGAAGTGTACGCGGTCCAGGCGTTCCGCTTTCCACCGCTTCCAGCACTGCGCTGTCGTCATCCATGATCCGCACCAGTCCCAGGCCGTGAGGACGCGGGCTCGCGGTGGGCGGGGCTCTCGAATCCCTCGCCATATCCTCTCGGGCTGTCGATAGGGTTCGAGGGTGTTGGGCGGCAGGTCCTCGAGGCGGATGGCCCGAGACCTCTCGTCATCGTCGGCATGGTCCGCGCCCCTCTTCGTTTCTGCCGCCTGTGCGGACACGGCTCCTCCGAGTGTGAGCGCGAGTGTGATCATCATCAGTCCGACCGGCCTGGACATCTCGGGCCTCGTCTGGTTGTCGGGTTCACCGTCGCAGATCGTCAAACGAACCGCTTCGAATACGGTTTCCGGTTCTGTCCGCCCTGGCAGCGAACCGATGATAGAGTTTCGGGTCGACGCCGCCCGGCAACGAAAGGACCTCGCATGCTGCATCGAATCGCCCTGCTCGTCACTCTTCCCGTCGCTTTCGCGGCCTGTATGGGGACACCCCACACGCCGACCCTGGACGAGGTGTCGTCCGAGGCAGACGCCGCGATCACCCTCGTGGACCGATCGTCCGTGCTCGAGGGCGCTATCGAGGGCGAGGCAGGGCAGGATCCCGACCTGAGCGATCCGCACTCGGGATTCCGCATGGACATCAACGCCGACGGCCTGGAGGGTTCGCTGGGGTCGACTCGCGGAGCAGACCTGTCGGCGGAGACCTATCTCAACGTGACCATGGGGCTCACGGCCCTCGCCTCCGCAGACCTGGTCACCATCGCGGTGGTCGGTCCGCCGGCGGCGGCCGTGCACATCGTGCTCGCGGGGAACATCGAGCAGATCAACGACCACCTCTGGTCCGCCACCAACACCATCCACGGCCCCGACGGCAACTCGATCACCGGGGAGTTCAACGTGGCCTGGGTCGGGGTGGGGTGGCTCGCAGAGATGCGGCTGAGCAGCAGCGACGGGTTCTACGACGACACCCTGTGGTTCAACGGCTTCCTGTCCATCGAGGGCGCGATCGGCTGGTGGGACATCTACCTCGACGGCACCGATGTGGCCGGCGTGGTGGAGTGGATCGCCGACGGAGCGGGCCACGCCGAGTTCGGCATCGCCGCGCTCACAGGGGATGCGGCCGGCGACGTGCTGTACTACCTGCTGTGGGAGGACCACGGTTACGTGGCGTATTACGACGACAGCGCCTCCTTCGAATCCCACGTCGAGGTGCTCCCGGATTACTCGGGCGAGGTGCTGCTGCTCGACTACAACGGTTCCGAGCCGGCGTGCTGGAACACGGATCTCGCCGACGCCGACTGCCCCTGATCTCAGAACAGTCTGGGCGCCTCCAGCACCCCCACCACGGCGCTGAGCACCGAGTGGAACGACGGTCCGATCATGAACACGAAGCTCAGCACGAGCGTCGCGAAGTACAGGCCTCGCTGGTAGCCACGGTCGAACAGGATCAGGAAGAGCAGACACCCCACGAGCAGCAGGCTCGACGCGCTGCTGATCCAGTTGAGCCGCTGCGTGGTGGCAAAGTACTCGTGTTGCTTGGCCGTGAAGGCGGCGTTGGCCTTCGCGAGCTGCTCGCCGAGCTGGGGGTCGGACGGTGGTTGCGGGGGCGACGGTAGCGAGGGTGGGCGGTACTCGTCCTCCAGGCGCCTCACGTAGGCCGCGTAGTCGTTTCGATACAGCTCGAGCATCGAGCGGTAGTGGTCGACCCGTATCTCGTGGTGCTGGCGTTTCGCCTCGTACTCGGCGAGGCGCAGGTCCCTGGACTCCTCCAGCTCGCGCAGACGCTGTTCGGAACGCGCACTGTCCGCCGAGAACCGGATCTCGCTGAGTTCGAGGACCTCCGATCTGAGGTTGAAGGTCGCACCGAGCGTGACCAGAAAGGCGACGACCGCCGTGAGCTTGACCGCGGGCAGGAGTTTTTGCATACCGCGTTACACCTCCAGTGCGGCACCAGCGTAGATCGCGCATTGGACGTGCGTTGTGCCTCGTGGTGCACTTCGGTGCAACACGGTGCGATGCGATTCACCACCAGCTCTCCCGGACGCGGCAATCTCGACAGGGCGTCACGCGCTCGTACCCCTCGTCGAGGTGCGCGAGCCTGAACCTCTGGATGGCTCCGCCGTTCCAGATCTCGGCGATGGTCTGGATGACGACATCGCCGACGACGTACTCACCGTCCCAGTCCACCTCGCACAGGGCGACGCTGCCGTCCACGAGCACCACCAACCGGCTCCACAGGAGCTTGCAGGGAAAGCGAGGTAGGTTCGGGTTGGTCTCGCGACTGTCGAATCGGGAACGCACTCGTACTGCGCCTGCCCAGTCCCGCACATCTCGGACGATGATGTCGTCGACCTTGCCGTGAAAGCGGCGGCGGAATGCGCTCACCTCGTGTTCGTTGAGGGCCTGTCTGACGAAGGTCACGGAGACGAACGTGTGTCCCGACCGTCGTCGCAGGTCCAGGAAGCGCTCGATGTTCCCCATCGTCCGGGCGTGGTCATCTGCTTGCCGGCGTTGCAAGAGAAACAGCCGATTTCTCCGAAGGTACCCAGCGATCGGCCGTCCAGGGTCGATCCGAGCGCCTGTGCTGCGTCCTCGACGAGGAAGCAGCCGTGCTCGTCGCACAGTCCACGCAACGCGGCCAGGTCAGCAGGGATCCCGTCGAGATGGACGGCGACGACCGCGGAAGTCCACCTCACCGAGGACAGCTTGTACAGGTCCTCGGCCGCTCTACGCAGCAAACCGGGCTCGCGTCCCCACACTCAGCCTCCCCCATCAGCCGGCTGATGAACACTGTGAAACGTCGGATGCAGACCTCTCCACGGATGGAGAACGCAGAAGATCCCGGTCTAGTTCTCACCCCCTCTTTTTTTCAGGATGCTGCGCATGTGGTGCTCCGGTTTGTCGTATGGACTGGACGAGCCTCGATGATACGATGCACACAGGGAGGGACGCGATGAAGATATTCGCCCACAGCGCAACGACCCTGGCCGATACCTTCTTGCACGCCGGGTATGTCTCGGCCACGCCCAGCGGGGTCGCCATGCAGTACCCCATGATCCACGATCCCCAGCACACGGGGCATGCGGTGTCGCTGGCCGACGCGTTCTCGCTGACGACGACGACGGTGCCGATGGACGAGGCCGCAGCGACGGGTCTGATGGACGTGCTGTCGAATCCAGGTCCGACGGTTCCGGCGGTGCTGGCGCTGGTGGTCGTGGCCCTCGCGGTGCGGTGGTTGCCGCGGCCGCGGTGGACGGGTGCGGGTGCTGCGGTGAGCGCAGCGATGGTGCTGCTGCTGGTCGGAGGGATGTCGTGCAGCTACCCGCGGGGTTACATGGAGGTCACGGGATTCACCCATCCGTCCGAGATGACGTTCGTGATGCTCAACGCGGTCGCGAGGGACGTGCTGGTGCGCCACCACGACGACGACGCGCCGTTCGAGTCGATCGAGGATCTCGACGAGCACCTGTCGATCCCGGTGGACCTGCTCGACGACGGGATGGAGCTGGCGCTGGGCGCGTTCCCGCTGGACGTGTGGGGCAACGAGATCGTGCTGGAGCTGCAGTGGCTGGACAACGCCATGGGTGTGCCCACCGAACCCCAGTATCTCCTGACCAGCGCCGGCCCCGACGGTGTGGTGGAAACCGATGACGACATCACGGCCCACGTCGTGGCTCAGGAGCTCGTACCCACCCACGACAGCGACTACGTCCGGAGGACGTACTACCTGCAGCGCCGGGACAACGTCCTCTGGGTAACCACCCGTCGCGCCCCCTCCAGCGCGACGCACCAGGCGGACTGGGACGGAGAGGACCCCGGGGAGGAGCTGTGGCCCGGCTACCAGTCCATCCCGCTGGATCCGGAGCTCGTCGCCACCTGGTGGGGGCTCGCCTATCCCTTCGAGGATTCGCTGGACTGCTCCGAGGACGTGGAGCTGATCGAGGCGTTCTACGACACCTTCGTCACGCCGCTCGACCCGCAACCCATGGTGGTGCAGTACTTCGACGGAGTGAATGTCGGGTGACGTCCTCTATTCGGCGGCCTCAGGCGCCGCGGCATCCTCGACCGGCGCAGGCGCGGCGCGGTCCTCGACCAGCGCCTGGACCTCGTCCGGGATCGGCGGCAGGACGAAGTCGGGGGAATCGTACTGGAACAGCTGGAAGGTGATGATGGAGTCCATGGGGCCGGCAGACTCGGCGAGCCGGGTGGGCAGCATGACCCCGTCGAACTCCTTGAAGTCCTCGTAGACGGCGCGTACCGGCAGGGGTCCCATCTCGGTGTCCATGAGCGACTCGGTGCCGACGCACAGGCCGGTGGCCTGGTCGAAGTAGAACGTCTCGGGCTTGCCCTCGGGGGAGAGGGTCTCCACCACGTGGGTCTGGTACGGCCCCCACTCGGCGGTGCCGACGGTCTTCATGGACGCGTAGCGGGTGGCGTAGTCGAGATCGCTGTAGAACTCCGCATCGCGGCGCGACTCGATGAGCTCGGCGCCGTCCTTGATCGTGGCGCCGGACATGGGATCGAAGCCCCAGGCGATGCCGTTGTCGTGGCCGCTGAGGAACATGCCGATGCCGGGCATCTCCATGGACGCGAAGACGCGGTCAGGGGCCTCCATCCACATCTTCAGGTTCATCTCCATACCCTGCATGGGGATGGAGAGCTTGCCCTCGATGTACTGGGTCTTGCGGGTCCTGAGATCGGCCTCGCCGCCCATGGCCTCGACGTTGCGGGCGAACAGGTCCACGGCGGCGGGCAAGACCTCCTCCGCGGGAGGAGCCTCCTCGGCGGCCTTGTTCTTCTTCCGCTTGGCCTGCGCAGGGGCGGGCGCGACCAGGGTGAGGAGCACCAGGACGGCCAGGGCCGCGTGGAAGGGGTGTCGGTGGATCATGGTTCGTCCTCCTCCGTGGGTGGGGTGTCCGCGCCCACGGTCTGTTCGTCGGGATCGGGTTCGGGGGGCCGCTGAGCGGCCAACCAGGTCAGGGCAGCGTCGAGCACGGGATCACGGCCGCCAGCGAAGGCCTCACGGGACAGGGTGATCTCCTCGTCGGGGATGACGCCGTCCTTCTCCAGCCGGGCGCCCGTGGGGGTGGTGGAGTCCGCCATGGGCAACTGGATCGCGTCGCCGTTGGGCAGCTTCTCGAAGACCGAGGGCATGGCCATGCCGGCCGTGCGTACGCCGAACACGCGGGCGCGACCGACGCCCTGGAGACCGGACGCGAAGACCTCGGAGGTGCTGGCGCTGGTGCGATCGACGAGGATCGCGACGGGACCGGTGAAGCGCTGAGTCGACAGGCGCGGCGCGCTGCGCAGCTCGAGGCGGACCTCGCCGACGCGCTCGTCGCGGTACATCATCGTGCCGAGACTCAGCTTGTCGGCCAGCAGGTGGCCGGCCATGCCGCGGATCATGCCGACGATGCCGCCGGGGTTGCCGCGCAGGTCGATGATCACACCGCTCACGTCGGCCTCGAGGAAGCCCACGATGGCCTCGGTGAAGATCTGCGGCGCGGGCATCAAGAAGACGTCGAACCAGAGGTACCCGACCTGCCCCTCGTCGAGGAGGGTCGACCGGTCGTGGACCACCTGGGGTGTCATGTGGCCGTGGCCGTTGGGTTCGCGGGGAGGTGGGCGCCGCCCGAGGGACAGCTCCACCACTTCGTCCTCGCGGTCGAGGAAGGCCACGGAGAACTCCCGCCCGACCTTTCCGCTCAGCGAGCCCGTGGCCAGCATGGAGATCCGTACCTCCCGCTCCCGGACGTCGGGGAGGTGGTCCGAGACGCGCTCCACGGCGGTGGCCACGTCCAGCTTGCCAATGCGCGTGACCATCCACCCCAGCTGCACGCCCGCGGCGGCCGCCGGGCCCCGAGGATCGAGCTGGGTGACGAGCACCTGGTCGCCGACCAGGCGCAGCTGCATGCCCACATCCCCGTACCCCGGACCGTCCGGCTCCTCGTCTTCCCCATCCTCGGACGTGCCGGCGGACTCGTCTTCCCCGGAGTCGTCCTCGTCGGCACTCTCCTTTGCCGCGGCCGCCGCCTCGGCCATGGTGGCCTGGAAGTCCCCCGACACGACCCCGAGGTGGGACGTGTCGAGCAGGGCGAACATCTCCCGCAGGATGGGCCTCAGCTCCACCGCGGTCGTGGCCTGCTCCGCCTGCGGCCGGAACTCCTCCCGGGCGGCATCCCAGTCCACGCCGTTCATGTCCGGGTCCGGGAAGGTCTCGCCCACGCGCTGCCACGCCTGGTCGAAGCTGTCGAGCTGGAGCTGGCGCGCCGCTCGGGTCGTGGCAGGGCAGCCCACCAGACCGGGGACGCACATCGCGAGCAGGGTCACCAGGAACGCGGACCGGACCTTCATGAGACCACCAGCATGTTCGTGCACTCCCCCCATCGGTGGGAAAGCGTACCACGATCAGGTCCGCAATCGCCCGGACGGGCCTTCGCGCGCACGTGCTATCCTCCTCGCGGGAATCGACCCATGCGCATCCTGTTGACCTGCTGCACCCTGTTCCTGCTGTGTCTGACCGCCTGCGCGGATGGCGACGGCGACCCGGTGTACTGCGGGCCGGGCGACTCCCAGGCCTGCTGGTGCACCGACGGCACCGAGGGTATCCAGGCCTGTCTGGGGGACGGCAGCGGCTGGGGCTGCTGCCAGTGTGACGACTCCACCTGCGTTCCCGGCGATGACGACGACTCCAGCGATCCGCTCGGGGTGGACCCGTGAGAGTCTGGCTGTTCGCGGCCCTGGCCCTGGCGCTGGTCGGGTGCGAGGAAGCCGTCGGACCGATCTGCGTGCCCGGCGAGACCCAGGCCTGCGTGTGTCGCGACGGGCGATCCGGCGCGCAGATGTGCAACGCCGACGGCGACGGGTGGGCGTGCTGCCACTGCGACGGCAGCGCTCCGGACGACGACGACGTCCTCGACGACGACGACGATGACTTCGGCGGTCCCACGGACGGGGACGACGACTCCATGGGCGACGACGACATCCTCGGCGACGACGACCGCGGGGAGGGGCCGTGAACGAGCGCCTGTCCATCGCCCTGGCCGCGGCCGCGATCGCGGCGCTCAACCTCGCGTGCGTCGGCACGGTGGTGGAGGAGCCCATCTGCGTGCCCGGCGAGACCGTCCAGTGCGAGTGTCCCGACGGTCGCACCGGCGCCAAGGCGTGCAAGTCCGACGGATCCGGCTGGGAGTGCTGCGTGTGCACCGGGCCGTGCCCGGATTGGGACGACGACGACGCGGGGCCGGACGACGACGACGCCGCCGACGGCGGGGACGACGACATGGACGCCGCCGCCTGGTGGGACGACGACGACGCCGGCGACGACGACTGGGGGGATGACGACGACGCCGGCGACGACGACTACGTGGGCGACGACGATCGCGGGGAGGGGCCGTGATCGAGCGCCTCCCCCTCGCCGTCGGCACGCTGCAGCTCGCCCTGTTCCTGGCCACGTGCAACTCCAGCGGCACCGAGGCGGTGCACTGCCTCGTCGGCGAGACCCAGGAGTGCTTCTGCCCCGACGGCGCCATGGGCATTCAGGAGTGCCTGCCCGACAACAGCGGCTGGAACTGCTGCGTCTGCCCCAGCCCCTGCGACGACGACGACGACATCGTCGGTCCCCACGACGACGACGACACCTTTCCCCCGTACACCGGCGGCATGGACATGGAGAGTTCGCCGTTCGAGGGCTGGTGCAACATCGACGTGCCGCTGAAGCACATGTACCCCGAACAGATCCCGGAGGGGTATTACCAGTTCGACCTGATCCTGTGGGGCTGGGCAAACTTCTGCTGGGTGGAGTTCTGGGAGATCGGGTCTGACTACTGCGAGGGGTTCGACAGCCACGGCGACCCGTGCGAGTCGTACGGCTACGTGCGGCCGGGCTGGCACATGACGAATGAAACTTATGGCTGGGATCCCGTCTATGGCCACTGGGACTACTGGTACCTGGACCTGGACTACGTCATGGACCTGGAGCAGGCCGACATCGAGGGCGCGTCGATCGTCCCCTGCGAATGGTGGGGCTACATGTTCCAGACCTTCTGGTGCTGCGAGGAGGTCTACACCGGGGACACCACGTGCATGGAGTACTGGCCCATGGTTCTGGAGGACTACGCAGCCGGAAGTTGTGTTAAAGGAACTGCAGGGAGTCGCGAATGAGAATCCAATCGCTGGCCATGGCCCTGTGCGCGCTGTGGATGTTGACGTTGGCGCAGTGCAAGGAGGCCGAGACCCACGAGCCGGAGCCGGGCAACACCGAGACCGGCGACCAGATCGACCCCGACGAGGTCGTGTCCGTGGGGATCCGCCCGTCCCTGGTGCAGATCGACCTGTTCACCGAGATCGACCTCAAGGCGCACGCCCGCACGCGGGACGGCGGGTGGTACGACACCGCCGGCGGCACCTGGCATTCCACCAACGACGACCGGGCCACCATCGACGAGAACGGCCACCTGGTGCCCAAGAACCTCGGCCCGATCCTCATCGAGTACCAGTGGGAGGGTATCTCCGCCGAGCCCGCAACCATCGAGATCGTCGCGCCGGGGCAGATCGACGTCACCGTGGTGGACGAGCGCAACGGTGATCCCATCGCCGACGTGAACGTGGGCGTGTCCTACGGCCACGAGTTCCTCGCCCAGGGGATCACCGACGCCACCGGGACCGTCCGTCTGACGGGCAGCTTCCAGGGCCCGGTCTCCATCTTCGCGTGGCGGATGGACGACTTCCGCGGGGCGGCCATCGCCCAGGTGGCGCCGCGCCAGGTCTACCTGCCCATGCGCCCGGTGGGCGAGGCCTACGGCTACTCGACCATGAAAGGTCAGATCCACTTCGAGGACGACGAGCTGAGCGAGGGGGACATCGGCGTGGGCCTGGCCGTGCCGTCCATCTTCGACAACCCCATCGCCCTGGAGGCCAGGCAGCTGCTGGGCGAGGATCAGGACCTGTCCGGGTACGGCCTCAACTGGACCGTGCCGCAGAACGTGCAGATCAGCGGCATCATGGACAACTTCCACGGCATCGTGGAGCCCGGACGGCGCGTGATCTTCGCCGCAGGAGGCATCTACGACCTCGGCATCGCGCTGGAGCTGGCGCTGAACCTGGACACGTACGGCACCGGGGCCATCTTCCCGACGATGACCGGCCACATCGACCGGCTGCGGGTCGGCTACAGCCTGCCCCACGACTTCGAGCCCGACGGCGCCATCTCCGGCATCCAGATCGATCTGGCCACCGAGCTACCCCTCGAGACCTGGCTCGATCTCGCGCCGCCGCCGCCGGGCCACTACTGGCCCGATCCCATCCTCGTGCTGAGCTGGCGCGAGTTCGCCAACTACGGTTACGTGGGCGTGGGCTTCGGCACCGGCGATCACCCGTACATGCCCGACGCGGACCCGCCCCAGGACGACGACGACGACGATGACGACGCCACCGGGTCCAACGCGCGAGCCCTGGAGGAGCGGATCTGGATGCCGGTCCGGGAGGCCGCCCGCGACGGCGTCTTCGAGGACGTGCCGTCTCGTCACCTCGCGTTCCTGTGGGAAGGCGGCGTGGACTACGGCGGCCGCGCCACGGGTGTGGTGTCGACCCCGACGACGCGCGACAAGGTGGTGCTGCCGGACTTCCTCGAGCTCATCGACACCACCCCGCCCGAGGCGGAGTCGTGGCACCTGCAGTGGAACTCGCCCGCGGGCACGGACATGACGCGGATCTACGCGCGCCCCGACTGCGCCCTGGACGACTTCGACCGCTGGTACGTGTTCGGGCCGGCCATGAACGAGTTCCGCTTCGCCACGGACGCGCCCGCGATCCACGTCTACGGCTCCGACACCAGTTGCGACCCGGTGCACTGCGGCGGGGACTGGGGCACCGTGTTCTCGCCCCACGCGTTCTCGCTGGAGCTGGTGAGCTACCAGTCGCTGATCAACATCCACGACGAGCCGGTGTGGGAGTACTGGGAGTACGTCAACCGGCGCACCTACGACGAGATCTGCACGCCGAACATCGACTTCCCCTGAGAGGCCAGCCATGCACACGCGAATCGCGTTCGCCGTCCTGGCGGTGACCCTGGCGCTGCAGCCCGCCTGCAAGCGGGGCGGGACCGCCGCCCCGGACGAGGCCACGCCCGACGAGGCCGCCCCGTCGGTGCTGCTGATCACCCTGGACACGACGCGCGCGGACCGCTTCGGAGTGTACGGCAACGACGGCGGCGCCACGCCCCGCATGGACGCGCTGGCGTCCCAGGGGGTGGTCTTCCGACGAGCGTTCGCCCACACCCCGTTGACCATCCCGTCCCACGTGAGCATCTTCACGGGCCAGTACCCGGACCGCCACGGCGTGCGGGACAACGGCGACCACTTCCTCGGGGACGAGGCCACCACACTGGCGGAGCGCTTCAAGGGCGCGGGTTACTCCACGGCCGCGTCCGTGGGCGCGTACGTCACCAACCACAAGTGGGGCTTCGGCCAGGGCTTCGACGCGTACTACGACCACATCGAGGCCAACTACGAGCTCAGCGACAACATCTGGCAGTCCGAGCGCCGTGGCGACGCCGTGGTCGCGGACATGGTCGGCTGGCTCGAGGAGCACGCCGACGAGACGTTCTTCGCGTGGGTCCACCTGTTCGACCCGCACCACCCCTACGAGCCCCCCGAACCCTTCGACCAGACCTATGCCAAGCGCGCGTACCTGGGCGAGATCGCCTACACCGACCAGCAGGTGGGCGTGCTGCTGGACGCGGTGGAGCGCCTGGGCGCCGCAGACCGCACGGCCGTGGTCATCGCCGGCGACCACGGGGAGTCCTTCGGCAACCACAAGGAGCACCAGCACGGCATCTTCGTCTACAACGCCACCATGCACGTGCCGTTCATCCTCAAGCCCGCCGGCGGTACCGGACCGCGGATGATCGAGGAGGCCGTCGGCCTGGTCGACGTCACCCCCACCGTACTGGGCATGGCCGGCCTGGAGGCGGACGCCGCCGACTTCGACGGTATCGATCTGTCGGGCACGATCGAGGGCGAGCAGCCGCCCCGCCGCGCCATCTACGGCGAGTCCATGTACGCCCGCTACCACTTCGGCTGGTCCGAGCAGCGCATGATCGTGCAGTGGCCGTACAAGTACATCGGCTCCACCGACCCCGAGCTGTTCGAGATCGACGCCGACGCCAAGGAGCACGAAGACCTCACCGAGGCGTTGCCCGACAAGGCCGCCGAGCTCGCGGCGATCCTCGCGGGGCGCCCGTCCCACGAGTCGTCCGGCGCCACCGCGTCCATCGATCCCGAGACCGCCGCCCGCCTCGAGGCGCTGGGGTACGTGGCGTCGCAGGTGGAGGTGGAGGAGGGCGCCATCCTGCCCGACCCCAAGGACAAGACCGACGTGCTGGCCAAGTTCGCCCGCGGGACCGCGGCCATGCGCACGGGCAACCACGTTGCCGCGCGCAAGCTGTACGAGGAGGTGGTGGACTCCGAGCCGCAGCTCGTGGACCCGCGCTGCATGCTGGCCCAGATCTGCATCCGTCTCGGCGACATCGACGCCGCCCTGGCCCAGCTCGACGAGGCGGACCGGATGGCCCCGGGCCGCACCAGCATCCTGGGGATGCGCGCCCTGGCCCTGGCCGTGGACGGGCGCACGGACGAGGCGCTGCTGGAGCTCGAGCGGGCCCTGGTGGTGGACAACCAGGACGCGCGCCTGTGGACCCGCGTGCTCGAGGTGCTGTTCGAGGCCCAGCGGTACGACGAGGTGGTCGCCAAGGCCACCGAGGTCGAGGCCATCCTGCCGGCCGTACCCGCGGTCGCCGGCTACCACGGCGCCTCCCTCGTGGCCCTGGGCAAGTACGAGGAGGCCCGCCCCGTGCTCGATCGGGCCCTGGCCGGCGGCAACAACCCTCCCTGGGCCAACTTCGCCCTGGGCGTCCTCGCCGCCGAGGACGGCGACGCCGAGCTGTCCCTCAGCCACTTCCTCGCCGAGCACGGCATGTACCCCGAGCACCGCACCGCCCTGTACTCGACGGTCATGCAGCTCGAGGCCCTCGGCCGCAGCGAAGACGTGCTGCACTACGCCCACCTCGCCCTGACCGCCAACTCGTCGCACCCCGGCATGCAGCGCGCCCACGCCCAGGCCCTGTTCAACCTCGAGCGCTACGACGAGTCCCTCGAGTCCGTCCAGACCTGCCTGGCCATGGAGCCCGAGGACGCCGACTGCACCATGTTGCTGGCGAACGTGTTCGCCAAGCTCGGCCGGACCACGGAGGGCGAGGAGGCGTTCCAGCGCGCCGTCGATCTCAAGCGTCAGCAGCTGCCGGTGGGCGCCTCGGTCGAGGGCAAGCGGGTCCAGTAGAGCGTCAGTCCGACCCGGACATCTCCGCGATCAGATCATCTGCCGCGTGGCGATCCCACGCCGGGATACCCCGCTCGATCGCGAGATCGAGGAGGCGCTCGGCGTCGGCGTGGCGGCCCTGGCGCTGGCGCAACAGCGCCTCGGAGATCATGGGCGACGGGTGCAGGGGAAAGCCCTGGCGCGCCTCTGCGACGAAGGTCTCGGCGGCCTCGAGGTCGCCCAGATCGCACGCGACGCGCGCGAGGACGGCCAGCCCGAAGGGGTCGCGGGGCTCCTGCTTGCGGCGACCGGCCTGCTGCTCGGCCTCGTCGAGCCTGCCCAGCAAGCGGGACGCCTCGGCCCGCAGCAGCAGCACCGAGTCGCCGGTGCGCGTCCGGGGGGTGTAGTACGTGTAGGGCTGGACCATCTCGCCCACGAGGTCGTCCTGGGAGATGGCCACCAGGGTGGAGAGGATCATGCCGCTGCGGTGGGTGCGCCCGTCCTCGGCGATCTCCTCGGCCAGGAGCGCGGCGAGGTCCTCCTCCCCCTCGGCGAGCAGGACCCGCACGGTCAGCGCGGTGGAGCTGCGGCCGCGGTAACCCGCGCGCTTCATGGTCTGCGCCACGTCCATCGCGTCGTCGAACAATCCCTGCTGCTGCAGGTGGGTGCCGAGCTGGGCCAGGCGGGTCGGATCCGCGGAGAGGTCGGCCGCCGCGGCGAGGGCCTCGGCCTGTGCGATTCCGTCGCCGGCATTGTTCGCGAGGCACGCGTGGGCCTCGAAGATCATCGGCTCGAACGGATCGAGCTGCTCGGCTGCGGACAGGCGCTCGCGCGCCCGGTCGTCCTCACCCAGCCGGCACAGGCACAGGGCCAGGCCGGCGAGGGGGCCACCGAGCTCCGGCTGCTCCTGGTGGGCGTCGCGGTACTGCCTCGCCGCGGCACGAAACGCCTCGCGCCGCAGGAGCTTGTTGGCCATGGGGTGGCGATACTCCGCGGCGAGCGCGGCGGTGGTCAGGCCCAGCGTGGCCAGCGCGAGGGCGAGACTCGTCAGCGCGAAAGACAGCTTGCGCAAGGGTCCGGTCCCCAGACAAAAAAAGGCGGGGTGGCTCGGATGAACCACCCCGCCCGTCGAATTCGTTCAGGACGAATTAGTTGGCGGTGCCCGTGAGGGACTGCACGTGCGTGTAGCTCGGGGCGCCCGCGTTGGTCTCCTCGGTGGTGGCCATGCCGGTCATGGCGGAGCCGCCGCCGGTGATGTTCCAGTACCCGGACTGCGCGAAGGCGTAGTCGTAGTAGTAGGAGTCGTACCAGAAGTCGACCGTGTCGCCACTCTGGGTGCCGTAGTACCACCAGTACCAGGCCTCACCGTAGTAGCCGGCGTAGAGCAGGTAGACGGCGCCGGAGCCGTAACCCATGTCATAGGTGCCGTCGGCCAGGTCCCAGCACCACATGCACTCGCCGTTCTGCGCGTCGGTGGTGAAGGTGATGGCGAACTCGTAGACGCAACCGGGGCAGCCGGCCGCGGCGTCGTCGTCGTCACCGACCACGTCGTCGTCGTCGCCGACCACGTCGTCATCGTCGCCCACCACGTCGTCGTCGTCGCCGACCACGTCGTCGTCGTCGCCGGCGGCGTCGTCATCGTCGCCCTCGGAGTCCGGCGGGCAGCCAAACAGGGCCAGCCCCAGACCCAAGAAGGCCATGATGAACAGCTTCGTCAAAAGGCTCAGGTTCCTCATCTCGCTCTCCTCATCTCCATCATTGGCCCTGGGTGTTGATAGGCCGCTCTCGCTTACCGGGCACTCCAGGACCATGTGTGCCCCCGGCCGTGCGGGTACATATACCAGCACGTTTCACCGTTGTCACAGGGTTCGTTTGATCCCCGGCAGAATTTCGCCCGGTGCGGACGCAGCCCCCGGTTCCGGCCGCCCGGGAGGGTCAGTTCCCGGTGCCCTGAAGCTGCTGGATCCGGCGGTAGGACTCCTCGCTGGCCGTGGTCTCGATCGTGCTGGCGCGGCCGGTCATGGCCGAGCCGCCGGCGGTGACGTTCCAGTAGCCGTCCTGGACCATGGCGTAGTCGTAGTAGTAGGCCTCGTAGTAGAAGTCCACGACGTTGCCGTTGAGCGAGGCGTAGTACCACCAGTACCAGCTCGAGTAGGTGGGGTAGTACAGGTAGATGGCGCCCGCGCCGTACCCCATGTCCCAGACGCCGTCGTCCAGGTCCCAGCAGAAGACGCACTGCCCCTCCTGGGCCTGGGTGGTGAACTGGATGGCGAACTCGTACACGCAGCCGGGACACCCGCCCGCGGCGTCGTCGTCGTCGCCCACCTGGTCGTCGTCGTCGCCCACTGCGTCGTCGTCGTCGCCCACCGCGTCGTCGTCATCGTCGACCGCGTCGTCGTCGTCCGGCTGGAAGTCGTCGTCGCCCTCGGCGTCGTCGTCGTCATCCGCCGCGTCGTCGTCGCTGGCGGCGTCGTCGTCGTCACCGATGTCGGGCGGCTCCGGAGGGCAGCCGAACAGCACAAGGCCCAGGCCGCAGGCCAGGACCAGCATCACCTTCATCCACGTCTCGCTCATCGCTCGCTTCCTTCCTCCACGGCGCTTCGCGCCGCCGCAACGAGCCCCACGGTATCACAGGGCGGGTTTGATCCCGGGTACGATTGCGCCTGTAATAAGGCCCGACTCGGAGGAATCTGTGGAGAGCTGCCTGACCCCGACGCGGACCATCGAGAGCGACCACCCCACGGTCGTCGGCCTGGCCTCCGACCTCTGCGCGGGGATCGAGACCGCCGACGAGCGCGCGGTGCGCCTGTTCGAGTACGTACGCGACGAGATCCGCTACACCGTCCACGTGGACTTCGCCGACATCGAGGCCTACCGCGCCACGGCCACGCTGAGGCGGGGCGAAGGCTTCTGCGTGCCCAAGTCCATCCTGCTCGTGGCCCTGCTGCGGTCCCAGGGGATCCCGGCGCGCTTGCACTTCGCCGATCTGCGCAACCGGCTCGTGCCCGACGACCTGCGCGAGCTGATGGGCACGGACATCTTCTACTTCCACGGCTACGTGGAGCTGTTCCTCGACGGACAGTGGCTCAAGGTCACGCCGTCGTTCGATCCGGTCACCTGCCAGCGCAGGGGGATCGTCCCCAGCATCTTCGACGGCCGCTCCGACGCGCTGCTGAGCCCCACCGACGTGGGGGGCCGGCCCCAGTTCGAGTACCTGCGGGACCGGGGCACGCGCGACGACCTGCCGTTCGAGGAGGTGCTGTCCACCCTGTACCGCCGCTACCCCCATTACCAACCGGACGCGTGGCAGGACGCGTTCGTCAAGGAGGCCTGAGATGCGCCCCTGGTGGTTTTTGGTCGCGCTGCCGCTGTTCGCCGCCGGCTGCGAGGGCGAGCCCGCCGGCGACGACGACGACTCCGCCGCCCCCGACGACACCCTGGACAACGCCGCGCTGGTGCAGCGCCTCGCCGACCAGTGGATCGCCGCGGAGCCGGCGGAGGACCAGTACTGGGACTGGATGGACGCGGTGTACATGATGGGCCTGGTGCGCGCGGCCGACGTCACAGGATCGCCCGAGCACCTCGCCTACCCCACCGCCTGGGTGGACCACTACTACGCCGAGATCGAGGACCGCTACCCCGACGCCTCGGACCGCGTGGCCCCCAACATGGTCGCGGTGGAGCTCATGCGCCTCGCCGGCGAGGACCTCTATCCGGACATCCCTCCCCAGGTGGACGACTACCTGGACAACGTCGCCACCACTTCGGGCGGCGCCGTGCTCCACTGGGGCACCCAGTTCCCGGAGCGCGAAGAGGTGCTCATCGACTCGCTGTTCATGGTGGGTGGCTACCTCACGGCCATGGCCCACCACACCGGCGACGCCGCCTACCTCGACCGCTTCGCCGAGCAGACGGCCGTCTTCGCCGACCTGTGCCGCGATCCCGACGAGGGGCTGTTCCTGCACGCCTGGGACGAGGCCGAGCAGGTCAACGTGCCCGCCGATCCCGTCTACTGGGGCCGCGGCAACGGCTGGATCATCGCCGTGACCGCCTGGTGGCTCTCCGTCGCCCCCGCCGACCACCCGGACCGCGCCGCCGTCGAGGAGGTCTACCGCGGCGTCGTGGACGGCTTCATCCGCTACCAGGACGACAGCGGCCTGTTCTGGACCGTGATCAACCGCCCCGGCGACGACGACAACTACCTCGAGACCTCCTGCACCGCCCTGTTCGTCTACGGCGTCGCCCTCGGCCTCGACGCCGGCGTCCTCGACGGCGAGACCTACCGCGCCCCGCTGGTCGCCGCCCACGCCGGCCTCTTGAGCCAGATCCGCGAGGAGGACGACGGGCACCTCACGCTCCTCGACACCTCCTTCGGCACCGTGCCGACGAGCTACGAGAACTACGTGGGCATCCCGCTGGTCGACGATCTGAAGATGGGTGTGGGCACCGCGCTGATGGCGCTGGCGCAGTCAGACGGGAACTAACGCGTCCTGCAGCAGCTGCCGCGCCTTGTCCGGCAACCGCCTCGGCTTGCCCCCCTGCCCCACCGCGGCCAGGCGCGTCGAGGCCTCGAGGATGATGTCGTCGCCGCGCACGATCCGGTAGCCCAGCGTCACCGTGACCGGCGACACCTTGTGCACGCTGGTCTCGACAATCAGCTCGTCGGGGAACACGGCGGGTTTCTTGAACTTGAGCTGGGCGTCCACGACGACCAGGCCGAAGCCGGTCTCCTCCAGCGTCCCCGGCGTCATGCCCCCGGCCACGAACATGGCGATGCGGGCGCGCTCCAGGTACACCAACAGCTTGGAGTGGTGGACGATGCCGTACATGTCCACCTCGTCGAAGGCCACCTGGATCGGGGTGCGGTGCGGTATCTCCATGGGGGGATTCTCGGCGGAGCCGCCCGATCGCGCAAGACTGCGAGAGGAATGTTGCAACGATCCGCAGGGCTGATGACTCTATAGGGGCAAGGAGAACGAACATGGCAGGTTGGCTCAAGCGCAGGTGGAAGGGCGTCGCCGGTGGGATCGCGGGAGGAGGCCTGGGCGTGGCCTTCGCCCTGACGATCGGCTGCCACGGCAACTGATTCTACACCTCGAACCCGGCGGTCGCCGGGTTGCTCGGAGCTGCGATCGGGGCGTCGTTCCTGTCGGCGCTGGATGCGCCCCCGCCGCAGGAGTAGGCACCGCATCGCGTTCGAGTGGCTCTCGATACACGCTCGAGCGAAGACCGCTCCACCAAGCCCGGCTGTTTTTTCCCTTGCCCCCCCCCCAAGGTTGGTACGCTCGTTTTGCACGGTGGGGGTGGAACCCCGGTGAATCAGTAGTCTTCTGGCGTTGCAGAGAGGTGTACGCGTTGGGCACCAGTGCCTCCCGCGCACCATGATCTGTGGGTGCTCGGTCGCCCGGTACCAGACACCGTGGCCGTCCTGACCTGACGGTGGGATGGGAGTTCGATGGGACGCAACGAGCCCCCTGTCCAAGGACCAACGGGTGGTCCATCGGTCGTCATCGAACGGCGCCTTTGCCGCAAGGGGGAACCATGTACTGGTCCATCAAGTGTATCGCAACCATCGCAGCTCTGGGTCTTGCTCTCGGTGCGAGCGCAGCCGCGGACTGTCCAGGAATCTACAACCAAGCCTTGTACAGCACGTACTGTGGAGGTGTCTGCTACAGCTGCAACTCGGGGGAGGTCTGCTGCGACGGCGGGGCGGCTGGCGACGTCTTCATCCTCATCGAGGACGACGACGACGATCCCCACATCTATGGCACTGTAGACATCGACTATCCATCCGAGCGCAACTTCTGCTGCAACTCCAGCGACCTGGGTAGCATCACGTCCGCGGTCAAGGCGACCATCACGACAGGATCGGGTAGCAACGTCGTTTGCCTTCAGGACTCCAACGCGGGGAGCTGTGTGAACGCCTTGAGCGGATTGCAGGTATGGCCCGCAGCTTCCGACATCACCGGTGGGAACTACGACGACGAGATCCGGACGTCCGCGACCGGTGATCACGTGGACGAGGTCGATGCGGCCGAGAACGCTGACATCATCCACACCTACTACGGGGATGATGTGATCGACGCCGGAGCGGGCGTGGACAGCGTGCGGGGTGGGGAAGGCGACGACACGATCAGTGGCGGGTCCGGTATCGACACGATCGGCGGGGACGCCGGTGCAGACACCATCGACGGCGGTGCAGACGGCGACATCATCGGCGGAGACAGTGGCGTGGATGTTCTGTCGGGGGGCGGGGGTGTCGACGAGATCCAAGGTGGCCAGGGAAGAGACCACATCGTTGGGGACGACGACGAGGACGACATGTTCGGCGACGCAGGCAACGACTGTATCTGCGGCGGTTGGACCAACGCGAACGACGACGGACACGAGGACGAGATCTACGGTGGTTCAGACGTAGGTGGTGGTGACACCGACGACTGCTACTATGTCTACGGCGAGGACATTATCGGGGCGGACTGCGAGAATCAGAACGACGGAGCCGCATGTCCCTGCGGATGAAACCGTAGTCAAGACGCGGGGCCTACATCCCGGCTGTCCTCTCGAGGGGGAACCAGACCATGAACCTCGTGGCTCCACCGCCCAACAGATGCGCCCAGGCACTATGGGTGGCACTGTTCTTGAGCATGACCTCACTGGCATGCCCGGAAACACATCTGCCGGTCGATGAGGATACGACCGGCGATGATGACGACGCGACCGGCGATGACGACGCGACGGATGACGATAGCGCGGCCGACGACGACATGGAGGACGACGATGTCGAGCCAGGCCTAGACGAGGACGGAGACGGCTGGTCGCTCCAAGATGGGGACTGCGACGACTCGGATCCTCTTGTCTACCCCGGGGCAGCAGAGACTGCATGCGACGGCGTGGACAGCGACTGCGATGGCCTGGGGGAGGACGTTGTAGCTGCCATTGCAGGCCAGGAGTATCTGTCCATTTCCGACGCTCTGCTCGCTGTTCCGGCTGGCGGAACCGTACAAGTGTGTCCCGGAATCCACCAGGGCCAGGTCTGGATCAGCGAAGGCCAGGAGCTGACGCTGACTTCCTTCAGCGGCGATCCAGAAGACACCCTTCTCGATGGCCAAGGGATCCAGACCGTCGTGTACATCGGATCGGGCGCCGAGGTGGTGGTGTCGAACCTGACGATCCAGAACGGCCTCGGGGAACCATGGCTCAGCGGTGCCCATGCCGGCGGTGGGATGATGACGTTCGGCAAGTCTACGGAAGTGTCTGGCTGCGTCTTCGTGGACAACCACGTCTCGGGCAGCGATGGACAGGGCGGTGCCATCAAGCTCCGCGCCGGTCGAGACGACTTCATCATGGGGGAGCTCATCGTCCACGACTGCCGGTTCGAGGCCAACGGCGTACTCATGGAGGCCGGTCACGGCGGGGCGATCTCGTGCGACAGCGTCGACGACGCGGCAGTCGTCCTGAATATTTCGGAGGCCACCTTCCTCGGGAACGAAGCCGCTGGCGACGGTGGAGCCATCGAAGCCGACGGTGCGCCGTTGACCGCCTCAATCACGAACAGTGACTTCACGGACAACCGATGCGATGGGGACGGTGGCGCTATCTTCATTCTCCACTGGGATGTTCTCGAGGTCGAACGCTGCACCTTCCTCGGCAACGAAGCCGACAACGCCGGCGGCGCCATCAGCCTCTCCCTGCAGGAGGCATCCCCGGCAACGGTCTCCATCGTCGACACCACCTTCGAGGAGAACCACATCCAGGTCGCCGGCGGCGCCATCGCGCTGGCCGGTGAATCCGGTCGGTTCGTCGACCTGTGCATCGACGGCTCGACCTTCACGGCCAACACGTCCGAGTACCTCGGCGGAGGCCTCCACGTCTACCTGGAGGGTAGACACGCCATCACGGTCACGGACACCGACTTCGTGAGCAACACCGGCGCCTTTGCGGGCGGTGGCATCACCCTCGACGTCGACGATCAGGTGCTGTTCGAGATGGTCGGTGGCTCGCTGATCGGCAACCAGACCGACAACGCGGGCGCAGCGATCATGCTTCTTGGCACCTACGCCGAGCCGGGCTCGACCGAGGTCACGCTCGACAGCGTCACCGTCGAAGGCAACGTCAACAACCACATGGACTGGGCTGCCGTGTTCTGCGGGGACAACAGCATCTGCACCCTCGACAGCTGCACCATCCACTCCAACGACGGTGGCGGTGCCTACCTGATGCACGGTCCGGGAGCGACCTTGACCTCCGTCAACTCCGACTGGGGGACAGCAGCCACGGACAACGATCCCTATGACATCGAGTTGCTCGATGTGGGCGCCTTCGACTCCTACGGGGCTGGGGCGAACTTCACCTGCGCCGGCGGGCAAGGCTGCTCCTGATTTCCGCGCCAGGGACAAACCTGTCCCCTCCCCTCCTCCCCCACCCGCGCTACGATCCCCCTCATGCGCACTTCCCTGTTGCTGCTCGCCCTCTTGATCCCGTCCACCCTCGCCTGGGCCATGCCCCTGCCCTGCGGCACGCTGTACATGATGTCCCAGGGCCGCCCCACGCGTGACCGCCCCGACGCCGACGCGTACATCGAATCGGACACGTATCCCATCCGCGTGCACTACCTCTACGGGGCGGAGGATCTGGCCGAGGTGACCCTGGAGGCTGCGGAGCTTTCGTGGCAGATGCAGGTGGAGGACTGGGGCTGGGCCGCGCCTGATGGGGACGACGGGCTCGGTGGCTCGGACGCGCTGGACTACTACCTCGCGGACACGGAGTTCGGGGGGTACGCGTCGCCGGACGACTGGTGGGAGACGGGCAGTCAGGCGCACTGCGTGGGCCACATGGTCATCAACCGGCACATGGACGCGGACTCGGTCCGCATCACCGTGCCCCACGAGTTCAACCACATCCTGCAGATGTGGACCGACTGCGCCGAGGACCCGCAGCTGTTCGAGGCGTCGGCCGTGTTCGCCCAGGACTGGGTGTACCCGGAGTATGGCAGCGCGTGGTACTTCGCGGCCGGGTACCAGGACGTCTGGTACCACTCCCTGGACTACTACGACTACGCCCAGCCGCCCCAGTACGGGTCGTTCATCTTCTTGCAGTACATCGCCGAGCGGTTCGACGACGGCACGCCCACGTCCACGAGGGAGATCTGGGACGACTCCACCCAGGGCAACTTCGGCAACACCAACACCTGGATGGCGGCGCTGGAGCGGTTCCTCGAGCCGCGCTGGCCCGCGGACATGCCGCAGCCCCACAAGGACGAGCTGTACACCGAGCTGGCCTGGCAGGAGTTCAGCGAGTACCGCTACTTCCTGGGCGACAACTGGATCGACGGTTACCTGGACCATGGAACGCCGGACTCCGCCTTCGCGGGCATCGAGCTGCCCCTGGCCGGGACGGCCAGCCTGGCCTCCCTCGAGCAGGGACCCGTGGACATCGAGATCGACCACGCCATGGCCGAGCTGTCCTCCGGCGCCATCGAGATCCGGCATCCCCAGGAGGGCTGGGTGGTGCACGCGGACCTGCTCGCCGACGGCGGCGCGGAGCGGTGGGCCCTGACCCTGGTGAGCGTGGACGAGGGTGAGGATGCCGTCCTCGAGCGCGTCGTGGGCGATATCGAGGAGGGCGAGGCCCACGTCTCGACCGAGGTGCTCGCCGACGTGGACACGATCGTGGCCGTCGTCGCCCAGGTGGGGGACGGCACGCTGGATCCGACCCAGGACGACTGGCAGGGCACCGACGCCGACGTACAGATCTGGGTCGAGGGGTACGAAGGCGACGACGACGACGCAGCCGACGACGACGACGACGCGGCCGACGACGACGACGCCTCAGGCCTCCCGATGGCCGACGACGACGACGACGAGGATGGCTGCGCATGCTCGCAACGTTCCGCCTCCGGTGGACCGAGCGTCGTCGCCCTGGTCCTCCTCGTTGCTGCCTTCCGGCGCCGGATCATGTAGAAATCGGGCATGAACGTCCTTCACCTGCTCGCGACCGGGTACGCCGCGCTCGCGGCGGGGTACGCCGGCCTCGGCGCCTCGATCCGGTCCGTGGTCCGGCCCGACGAGGCGCGCAAGACCCCGGCCACCGAGTCCGCCGACGGCCGGGACTACGTGCCGACGCGGCCGCTGGTGCTGTTCGGCCACCACTACATGTCCATCGCGGGCACCTCGCCCATCATCGCGTCCATCGTCGGGCTGGTCTGGGGGTGGCTGCCCGCGGTGCTGTGGATGGTCGTCGGCGTGATCCTGCTGGGCGGCGTCCACGACTACTTCGCGCTGATGACTTCGGTACGCCACGGCGGGAAGTCCATGGGCGAGGTGGTGCGTGAGCGCCTCGGCCCGGCGTCCGGCCTCATGGCCTCCCTGGTGCTCGCCCTGGGCGGCATCCTCGTCTACGCCATCTTCCTGTACGTGATCATCAACACGCTGGTGTCCACCCCCACGGCCGCCTTCCCCACCCTGGCGCTGATCCCCATCGCCGTGGGGTGCGGGCTGATGTTGCGCGCCGGGCTGCCGCTGAGTCTGACCACCGTCGTGGGCGTGGTGGCGGTGGGGATCTGTACCTGGATCGGCGTGGCCTACCTGCCCATCGCCCTGTCCGCCCCCTGGTGGGCCGCCATCTTCGTCGGCTACACCTTCATCGCCATCTACACCCCCGTGTGGCTCCTCCTGCAGCCCCGCGACTACCTGAACTCCAGCGTCCTCGCGGTGGGCCTGGTGCTCGGCCTGGCCGGGCTGGTGGTCGGCCGACCCGAGATCCAGCTCGAGGCCTTCGTCGCCTACGAGTCCGACCGCGGGCCCCTGTGGCCCATGCTCTTCGTGACCATCAGCTGCGGCGCTGCCAGCGGCTGGCATTCCCTCATCGCCGCGGGCACCACCTCGAAGCAGCTCAGCAACGAGCGCCAGGCCTTCCCCGTCGCCTACGGCGGCATGCAGGGCGAGACCGTCCTGGCCCTGCTCTCCGCCACCATGATCGCGTCCGCGTACTCCTACGACGAGTTCAAGGCCAAGGTCTTCGGCAGCAGCGTCCAGGTCGGCGAGGCCTTTGCCCAGGCCCTGGGCAAGTCCATGGGCCACCTGGGCATCCCCGAGGTCGTCGGCTCCACCATCGGCGCCCTCGCCCTCGCCGCCCTCACCCTCACCACGCTGGACAGCTTCGCCCGCACCGGCCGCTACGTCGTCCAGGAGCTCGGCGCCCGCACCCCCCTGTCCCGCCCCCTCGTCGCCAGCGCCTTCGTCACCATCACCGGCTTTCTCCTCTACTGGAAGGTCCCCTTCATGGACCTGTGGAACGGCCTCGTCCTCGGTGGGCTGCTGCTGCTCCTCCTCCCGTTTTGCGTCCTCCTCGTCATGCACCGCGCCGAGAAGCGCCCCTTCAAGCTGCCCCAGGTGCTCCACCTCGCCCTACCCCTGGCGTTCCTCGTCCCCACGACCATCGCCGGCCTCGTGTACCTGCTGCGCAAGTACCTCGCCGCCGACGAGATCAAGTGGATCAGCGCTGCGCTGGTGGTCTTCCTGATGGCGCTGTTCGTGGCGCTGGTGGTGGACGTGACGAGGCGGCTGGTCTACCGCAAGTAGATCTTCATCTCCGTCGCCGCCTCGTAGCCCCCCGCCTGGTCCACCGCGCTGCAGACGTCCCCGGCGGTCGAGCCGTAGATGTCGGCGGTGGTGTCGAGGAACTCCATGGCGGGCGCGGGATCGGCCCAACCGGCGTCGAGGGTGGGACAGGTGGCGCCGCAGGAGCCGAGGAACCACGGCACGGCGGACTCGTCGTTGACGCAGGTCTGGGCGGGGCCGCTGTCGGTGGTGGAGAAGGTGCCGTCGCCGATGAGTTCGGCGGATTGGTAGTAGCCGCTGACCGTGGCCGGGCCGGTCTCGGGCACGTCCAGGGTGAGGTTGCGGGCGGTGTAGTACAGGGTGTCGGCGCAGGCGGCGCCGTTGGTCTCGCGTGGGGTGACGGCCACGAGGAGATCGCCGGTGGAGGACATGCCCTCCCACAGGCGTCCGGCCATGCGGTAGGCGCCGTTGATGGAGCCGTGGTTGGTGATCCAGAAGTCCGTGTAGTCGGTGACGAGGTCCCCGCTGTCGGACCAGTCGTCCACGGTGGCCATGATCATCGTCCAGCCGCCGCCGTCCGTGGTCATGTCGCATTCCGCCGTCAGCGGAGAGAACCCGCCCACACCGTCGAGGTTGAGGGTGTACTGGCCGTCCACCAGCGCCGCGCCGCTCTGCAGCGCCTCGAGGCAGGTGGCGCAGGGGGTGGTGAGGTCGCCGTCGCAGTCGTTGTCCACGGGATCGCACACCTCGGGCGCGCCGGGGTAGACCGCGGCGTTGCCCTCCATGCAGTCCCCCTCGCACGCCGCGTAGCCGTCGCCGTCCACATCGGTCTCGGTCGCGGACAGCGAGCCGTTGCAGTCGTCGTCCACGCCGTTGCACAGCTCGGTCGCGCCGGGGTGGATGTCGGCGTCACCGTCGTCGCAGTCGTTGTTGCACACCATGAACCCGTCACCATCCGAGTCCACCTCGTCCGCCGGCACCACGCCGTTGCAGTTGTTGTCCACGCCGTCGCAGTACTCGGGTGCGCCGGGGTACCGCTGCGCGCTGGTGTCGTCACAATCGCCGTCGCAGGCGGTGTAGCCGTCGAAATCGTTGTCCTGCTCCTCCTCGGCGATCACGCCGTTGCAGTTGTTGTCCACGCCGTCACAGACCTCGGCCGCGCCCGGGTGGATCGCCGCGTCGTCGTCGGCGCAGTCGTCGGCCCATGCGAGGGCGCGGGCGGCGTCGGTG